>JAYQVF010000126.1:0-9529 GCA_038148335.1 Alphaproteobacteria bacterium
CAGGCAATGCGGGTCGTTTCTTGGAACGGCGCCTTTGCCCATGAAGGTATTCACCACCCCGATGCCGGTCTTGTGGGCCAGTCTCTGCAATTGCTTCGAAGCCCGTTTCCGAACGGCGCCGTTGCCTGCCAGGATGAGAGGGTTCTTTGCCTTGACGATCAATTCAATCGCCTGGTTGATCGCCTTGTAGTCGGCGGCGGCCCGGCGTGTCTTTTGCACTGGCATCGGGGTGTAGTTGGTCTCTTCGTCGGCAATGTTTTCCGGCAACTCGATCACGCAGGCACCCGGTTTTTCGGCTTCGGCGATCTTGAACGCCTTGCGCACGACTTCGGGAATGTTGTTCGGATTGGTGATCGACTGCGCCCATTTGGTGATCGGGCCATACATGGTGATGGAATCCATGTTCTGGTGGCTCTCCTTGTGGAGCCGCTGGGTCGATGCCTGGCCGATAATGGCCACCAGCGGGGCCCGGTCCATATTCGCATCGGCCACGCCCGTGACGAGATTGGTTGCGCCGGGCCCGAGGGTGCCGAGGCAAACCCCGGCCTTCCCGGTCAATCGCCCATAGGCGTCGGCCATGAAGGCCGCGGCCTGCTCATGGCGGCAGAGCACGAACTCGATCTTGCTGTCGAGCAGGGAAATCATGACGTCCGCGTTCTCTTCGCCGGGAACTCCGAAAATATGGGTAACGCCTTCCTCTTCCAGGCAGCGAACGAACAAATCTGAAGCCTTCATCGACAAAACCCCGCTATCGCAAGAAATGAACCCTCGGAAACATTGTAACCGCCCTATTTTCCTGTGTCTCAACTTCAATCCCTTGCGAGTTCACGCGGCCGACGCGAAATGCCTATATTCTCTCGAAGGCCTTGCGGGGCTGGAAATCTGGAGTTCTCTCGTTGAAGCGTATCCTTATTGTAGTCGTCGGTTTGCTCGTCCTCGCGGGCGTTGCCGCCCTGGTCGGCCCGAGCTTCGTCGATTGGAATCGCTACAAGGCGGAGATTGCGGGTCCCATCGAACAGGCGACCGGCCGCAGGTTGGCGATGAATGGCGATCTGAGCTTGGCCGTGCTGCCGTCGCCTCGGGTTTCGGCCGCAGATGTGCGGCTTTCCGATCTTGAGGGCAAGGAGGATTTCGTTCGGCTTCGTTCCCTCGAAGTCGAGGTCGCGCTTTGGCCCCTTTTGCGGGGCGAAATCCAGGTGGTCAGCATTAGGCTGGTGGATCCCGAGGTGTTCCTCGAAGTCGCCGCGGATGGCTCGCCCAACTGGACGATGCCGCCAACGGGAGATGAGGCAGGTGCCCCCGTGAATGGCGCGTCTGCCGGCACCCCGTCGAATATCAGCGTCGAACGTGTGGTCATCGCAAACGGCACTGTCGACTACGTCGATGCGGTCTCCGGCCAGCGCCGCCGCATCGAAGCGATCACAGCGACCCTGACTGCAGACAATCTTGCTCAAGGTCCGTTTGCCGCCGAAGGTAGATTCACCGTCAACGGGCAGCCGGTTGGGTTCGATGTTGCGCTTGGATCGCTGGCGACGGGCGGCCCTGTACCGGTACGGGCCAAAGCCGAGCTCGAACGGGGTGGGGCGCTCGCTTCGCTACAGGGAACCCTGACCTCGTTGGAGCGCGCTCCGGCCCTGGAGGCGAAGATATCTTTCGAGGGTAGCGACCTTCGGGAGGCGCTGAGCATCGTTGCGAGAGCTCTGGACGTCGAGCTGCCGCTAGTCGTCCCAGGCGCCCAGTCTTTTTCGGTCGCCGCCCAGGTTGCCGGAGACGGGCGCCAGGCCTCTCTCAATGATCTTGCGATCCAGGTCGGCGATACGCGAGCGACCGGGGCGGTTTCGGCGTCGCTCGTCCAGCCGCTCAGTATCGATGTTACCTTGGCGCTCGGGCGCGTCGATCTCGATGCCTGGGCGAACGCGGTTGCCGTCGAGTCGCGGAATGGGGGCCCCGAAGCCTCGCCAGCGGGTCCCGCTTCGGCGGCTGCGAACAATTCGCTGGAGGCGATAGCAGGAATCAACGCCAATCTGACGTTGACCGGCGACGCCCTCACCTATCGTGGAAGCGTCGTGCGACAGGTCCGCATTGCTGCAAACATCGCCGAGGGGGCTCTGACCATTGGTGGCCTCAGCGCAATGTTGCCCGGCGGCTCCGACGTCAGCCTTACCGGTCGCCTGGCGACGGTCGACGGTCAGCCACGCTTTGACGGCAACGTCGAGGCTGCTTCGGCCGACTTTCGTGGCCTTGCGGCGTGGCTGGGGATGCCGCTTGAAGGCATCGCCCCCGACAGGCTCCGGCAACTCAGCCTGCAGAGCCGCATCCGGGCGACACGCGAACTCGGGCAGGTTTACGGTCTCGACCTTCGCGTGGATACCTCCCGCATTACAGGCGGGGCCGCCTACGCCTTTCGCAGCCGTCCGTCGTTCAGCGTCGACCTGGAAATAGACCGTCTCAACGTCGACGCGTATCTGCCGCCGGCAGCGCCCAATGGCACGCCGACCCAGATTACGGATCGGGATCCGGTGGATCGGTCCGGGCCTGCGTCATTCGCGTTCCTCGAGCGATTTGATACGAACGCAAGACTGGCCGTCGATTCATTGACTTTCGACGGCCGCCAGCTTGGCAAGGTTCGTGTGGACGCAACCCTGCTTGCAGGTGACCTGACGATCCGTCAGGCCGCGATCGGCGATGCCGGCGGCGCCGCTGTGATGCTGACAGGGAGTGCCGGATCGTTCGCCTCTGTACCGGCATTCGACACGAAGGTATCGATCAAGGCGCGCGATGCTGCGGCGCCGGCGCGTTATTTTGGCGTTGATCTGCCCGTCGACGCCAAGGCCCTCGGGGCAGTGGATATCGACGGATCGGTAATCGGGACCGCCGAAGATTTGGCGCTCGATATCAAGGCGAAGATTGGCGACATGACGGCCGGTCTCGCCGGACGGGCGGAACTGCTGGCTGTATCGCCACGCTTCGACATGAAGGCCGACTTGCAGGCGCCAAGTTTTGTGCGGGCCGCTGGGCTTGCAGGCATGACCATTGCGCCGGTGGAGCGTGGTCTGGACGGCGCCTTGTCCGTCGTCGCGAACATCCGTGGCACCGAAGAATCGGTGACGCTCGATACCGCCATCCGCGCTGCGGATCTGGCGCTCGTGGTGGGTGGCGCGATCAGCGATCCGACCGGCGCCCCATCCTACAACTTGAGCCTCCAGGTCAATCATCCCGATCTCGAGCGCCTGATCCGCATGTTCGGCGCGACCTATCGTCCCGCGGCGGTGAATCTGGGATTGGTTCGCGCGCTAGCCGACATAACCGGCTCTCCGACGCAGCTACGCGCTTCGCGGCTGGAGGGACAGTTGGGTCCGGTCAACTTCGTCGGCGATGCCGTTCTGACGCTCGGCGGTGCAAGGCCGGTGATCGATGCGCTGCTTAATACGAGCGAGATTCTCGTCGATCTTTTTCTTGCCCGGCCGGACGGCGCGTCCGGTCAGGGGCGGACCGGCGGGAATGCATCGCAGGTCGCAGCCGGCGGCGAGCGCTGGTCCCAGGAACCGATCGACCTGTCTGCCCTGCAGGGCATCGACGGTATTCTCGAACTCCGCGCGCGCGGCCTGACATATGGCGCCTATGCGCTGCGCGAACCGGTCCTGATTGCGAAGCTCGACAACGGAACGCTGACGGTCGATCCATTCAGCGCCAATCTGTTCGGCGGTGCAGCCGCCCTGCGAATGTCCGCCGTAGCGGATCGCCGGGCGCGAATCGGCGTCTCCCTCGATCTCGACGGGGCCAATATCGAAGACGCCCTCAAGACCAGCGCCGGGCTGGATCGTGTGACCGGCCTTTTCAACATGACCGGGGAGGTATCGACCACGGGCCAAAGCCAATTCGACCTGGTGCGCAACCTCAATGGGACGCTTTCCTTCGCGGCCCGTGACGGCGAGTTGCGGGGGCTCGACCTGCCGGCGCTCAGTGCGCGCTTGGGTGAACTCAACCGGGGCCTCGACTTCGCGGATCTCTTGCTACGGGCGTTTGAGGGTGGCTCGACCGACTACCAGTCGTTCAGCGGCAGCTTTCAGATCGAGAATGGTGTGGCGCGCAGCAACGACCTGATGGCATCCCTCGATGCGGCAGCTGGAACGGGAACCGCGTTGATCGACCTGCCGCGGTGGCGGCTCGACATGAGCACGCGGGCGCGCCTTACGGACCACCCGAAGTCACCGGACATCGGCCTTGACCTCACCGGTCCCATCGACAACCCGCAACGCAACGTCCGGACCCAGGCGCTCGAGCAATACATCGCGGAACGCGTTGGTACGACCTTGATCCGCAAGTTCCTCAAGGACGACGATTCGGCGCCGACAACGAACGAGCCTGCCGCGTCGCCCTCTCAGGACGGCCGCATTCCGTCGCTTCCCGGTCAGACTCAGGAGCAGGAAACGGCGCCGGCGTCGGGGAACGATGTGCTCCGCGGTCTCATTCGCCGTCTCGGCCGCTGACCCGTCGGCGAAGGTCGCGCAGTGCGAAAATCCGGAGCGCGCTCGATAGGTTTCCGGCGCGCGTCGCATCGACTTCCTCGACAAGCCGATTGAGCGAAATACCGCGCGATTCGGCAATTGTTGTAAGTTCGTCCCAGAAGTCGTCTTCCAGCGAAACGCTGGTCCGGTGCCCGGCGACCATGACGGAACGCTTGCCCATTCTGCAACTAACCCCGGGGCCGTGTCATCGCGACCGGATCGGTCCAGGTGTCGTAATCGTCCGCGGAAACCAGGCCCGAGGCCAGGGCTGCATCGCGGAGAGTCAAACCGTCGAGGTGGGCGCGCTTTGCAATCCGGGCGGCGTTGTCGTAGCCGATGTGGGGCGCTAGTGCGGTCACCAGCATCAGCGATTGCCGCATCAACTCGTCGAGCCGCATGGCGTTGGGTTCAATCCCGCGCACGCAATTCGCCTCAAAGCTAGCGACGGCATCGGCCAGGAGGGCGGTCGACTGCAGTACGTTATAGGCGATCACGGGTTTGTAGACATTGAGTTCGAGAAACCCTCCGCTGTTGGCCAGCGAGACGGTCACGTGGTTGCCGAGGACCTGGGCGCAAACCTGCGTGAGTGCCTCGACCTGGGTCGGGTTGACCTTGCCAGGCATGATTGACGATCCGGGCTCGTTCTCGGGCAGGATCAGTTCGCCAATGCCCGAACGCGGACCGGACCCGAGGAGGCGAATATCGTTCCCGATCTTGAGCAGGGCGCTCGCAGCGCCGTTCATCGCGGCGCTGGCGTTCGTCATAGCATCGTGTGCCGCGAGGCTCGCATACTTGTTCGCCGCGCTTGTGAAGGGCAGGCCGATCTGGTCGGCCAGTTGCGCCGCTATTTCGCGGCCGAAAGCCGTGCGCGCGTTCAACCCCGTGCCGACCGCCGTGCCCCCCTGCGCGAGTTCAAAAAGCGGCGATAGGGTTCCTCGAATCCGCTCAAGGGCAAATTCGACCTGGGCGGCATAGCCCGAGAACTCCTGCCCCAGCGTGATCGGCGTTGCGTCCTGAAGGTGTGTTCGTCCCAACTTGACCGTGTCGCGCCAAGTTTCGGACTTGCCGGCCAAGGTGTTTCGCAGGCGCTCGAGCGCGGGGAGAAGTCGTTCGGTGATCTGTCGGGCCGTCCCAACGTGCATCGCCGTTGGAAACGTATCGTTCGACGATTGCGCCAGATTGACATGATCGTTGGGGTGAACCGGCGTCCTAGAACCCAGTGAACCGCCGAGGCGCTCATTGGCGCGATTCGCAATGACCTCGTTCGCATTCATGTTGGTTTGCGTTCCCGACCCAGTCTGCCAGACGACGAGCGGGAAGTGCTCATCGAGCGTTCCGTCCGCTACTTCCGCCGCCGCGTCGGCAATCGCCCTTGCGAGGTCGCGATCGAGGTCGCCGAAGTCTGCATTGACGAGGGCCGCGGCGCGCTTGACTTCGCCGAGGGCGTGGATGATCGGCCGCGGCATGCGCTCGTCGCCGATGCGAAAGTTGCGAAGGCTCCGTTGAGTCTGAGCGCCCCAGTACCGATCGGCAGGTACTTCGATAGGGCCGAAGGAGTCGTGTTCGATTCGGGTCGCCGTCATGTCTTTCATCTCTCCAAGAGCCCAGCGACTAGAAGACGTGGTCGATCAGCAGTCCTGCCGCGAAAATTAACAGGACCGCGCTGGTGCTCCATGATACCGCGCGCTGCACGCTGGGCCGGCCGAGCCAGACGCGGGCGCGATCCGCGACCAGCATAATCCCCATTTGCCAAACCATATTTATTGCAAACAGCGCGACGCCGAGAATCACGAGCTGAAGCCAGATGCGGCCGCGTTCAGGTGCTACGAAGTTCGGCATCAGCGCCAGAAACAGGACGATGACCTTGGGGTTGAGGAGGTTGGTCAGCATGGCGTCGCGCATTCCCTTCCAGGGCGAAACGCGGCTGCCGCGTATCATTGCCTCGACATTGACCAGGCCGGCGGCCCGGAACCCCTGAACGCCCAGCCAGGCCAGATAGGCCGCGCCCGCGATCGCAATGGCCTTGAAGACGATCGTACTCGACGCAATCACGAGAGAGATGCCGACGGCGGCGAGAGCCGTATGTGTGAACAGGCCGAGTTGGACGCCCATGACCGTCGCGATCCCGGTCCGTGGCCCGGACGACATGGTGTAGCGGATGATGAGAAGCGTGTCGGGACCCACGGAAAGCACGACGGCCAGAACCGTGACGAGGAAAGCCAGAAGTGTGGTTGGGTCAATGGGCATCGGGTACGGCTGTACCGGCCTGCTCCTAGTCCTTCAGGCGCACGACGGCAATCCCCGATTGCGGTCGTAGGCGCAGCAACGGTCCGAGGTCGGGTGTTTTCGCGTAGTGCGAGATCAGCGCGCGGGCGCTGCTCTGGGCCGCGACATCTACTGTCCAGGTCTTCTCTTTTCCATGGCGCAGCCAGGTAATGGTCTCGCCGTCTTCAAGGTCTTTGTCCATGAGCATGGCAAGGGTGGGGAGAGGGGGGTGCCCCGTTCCATGCAGGTGGTGCGCGGCGAAATCATCGTCGAACAGCAACGTTCGAAAGCCGCGCGCGTGCGCCTCGACGATGCGCTGGGCGTGACTGATGTGGTCGTCGAAATAGCAAAGGCTCCTGCCCCGATCGGGCGCCGTCGGCTCATCCAGCATCCAGTCGTTCTCGTGATAGGCGGCGCGAGCCTCGCGCCACACCAGGCTGCGAAAGCTGACGTCGAAGCAATGCAAAGCCGCCCGTGGGCTCGCGGTGTGGAGTATCCACGTCGAGTGGCCGCGGTGGACGCCGCTCTCGACAACGAAATCCGGAGCGAACAGGCGCGTCAGGACGTAGAGCCAGAAGGAATCGCAGAACTTTGTCCCGCCTTCGTTGTCCTGAACCGGTCGCTCCGGGTAGAGCGCAAAGAAGTCGTCGACAAGGGCGTCCAGGCCGGCCGAGGGAAGGTTCAGAAAGGCCGCCGGACCTTCGAGAAAAGCGGCTGCGGTCCGTTCGGCGATACTCTTCAGGCGGCGAATCTGGTTTGCGGACGTCATGCGCGAGGCAAATTCGCTCTCGTCGCGCTTCTTCCGTAGGTCGAGGCCGATGCGATGGTACAGCCGTCGATTCAGCGACACCCGCATGTCCTCACGCGCCTCGGGCGTCAGATCATCGAGCGCGGGCTCGTCGCGCGCAAACAGGCGGCGCTGGCGGACGTGTTCGGCGAATTCCTGCCACAGTGCAAAATCCCAGTGCCCAGAAGCCGCGCCAGATGTCGATGGCAGGACATAGATCGCTGTCTCGCCGATCGTTTCGGCCTGACGCCCGTAGTTCACGTCCCCGCCGAAGAAGACCTTGGCGGCGCGCTTGCCATTGAAGGCCAAGAACTTGGGTCGTTGTACGGTAACGATTTGCCGCAGGCGAGAGGGGTCGTCTGCTGCTTGCGCAAGATCTCCGTCGCTGCCTGATTCGTGCTTGTTCATATCGGTCAGGCCGATCCCATAGGTCAGGACAAGCAGGTATTCGGCAGGTTTGAGTTCGCGATCGGTCAGGCCGATCTTGTGCAGGGTGCTCCAGAACTTGTTGCCGGGTCCGGCATAGTAGGCCTTTTGACGCGCGGATTCGGCACCGGCCGCAGACCCGCAGAACACGACGTCAAGGTCACGTGCAATCACATCCGGCAGGACGGTCATGATGGTGCCCATTCGAAGCGCTGCTCGGTCATCTCGGGTCCCCATGTTGCACCCTGTTGCTCGCGCACCAGCCTGAATCCGGCTCGCTCGTAGAGCTGCCGCGCGGCATCCAGCCCTTTGAACGTATCGAGATAGACGAGCTGGAAACGGCGGCTGCGGCAGTGCTCCACCGCATGGTCCATCAGGGCACCGCCGACGCCCTTGCCGTGGGATGCCTGGTCGACGATGAACCACCGCAAGTGCGCGCGCCCG
Organism: Alphaproteobacteria bacterium; assembly: GCA_038148335.1. Lineage (GTDB taxonomy): Bacteria > Pseudomonadota > Alphaproteobacteria > SHVP01 > SHVP01 > CALJDF01. The sequence continues at coordinate 8,431 of JAYQVF010000126.1, forward strand.
CCGCCCTCGTCGTCAATGGCGACACTGCCGACATAGGTTCCATCGACGTCAGCCGACCACCATCCGTTCCCGGGATCCGCGAGGCGGGGAATGAACTCCGCCACGCCTGCCGCCACTTTGGCCTCGAAATCGGGGCCGAAGGTCCAGTCCTGCGCATAGGACTCGGCGTGCAGGGCAACGCAGCGGCCAAGGTCACCTGTTCGATAGGGCCGGATCGTGCTGGCCAAAGCCGTCTCTAGGCCGCCTTCTTCTCGACCGTGCCGACGAAGAAGTCGTTGCCCTTGTCGTCGATCACGATGAACGCCGGAAAATCCTCGACTTCGATTCTCCAGACCGCTTCCATGCCGAGTTCCGGATACTCCAGGACTTCGACCTTCTTGATGCAGTCCTGGGCCAGGCGCGCGGCAGGGCCGCCGATCGACCCGAGGTAGAAGCCCCGGTGCTTCTTGCAGGCTTCGCGAACCATCGGCGAGCGGTTTCCCTTGGCCAGCGAGATCATGCTGCCGCCGGCGGCCATGAATTCGTCGACATACGAGTCCATGCGCCCGGCCGTGGTGGGGCCGAACGACCCCGAAGCATAGCCTTCGGGCGTCTTGGCCGGGCCGGCGTAGTAGACCATGTGGTCCTTCATGTACTGGGGCATGCCATCGCCCGCGGCGAGCCGTTCCTTGATTTTCGCGTGCGCGATATCGCGCGCGACGATCATCGGGCCGCTCAGCGACAGCCGGGTCCGGATCGGGTGCTTCGAGAGCTGGCCGAGGATATCGCTCATCGGCCGGTTCAGGTCGACCCTCACGACGTCGCCGCCAAGCTCGCCGTCATGGATTTCGGGCATGTACTTGGCCGGATTGGTTTCCAGCTTCTCGAGGAAGACGCCATCCTTGGTGATTTTGCCCATCGCCTGACGGTCGGCCGAGCACGATACGCCAATGCCGATCGGTACGCTCGCGCCATGCCGGGGCAAGCGGATGACGCGGACGTCGTGACAGAAGTATTTGCCGCCGAACTGGGCGCCGATGCCCATTTCACGGGTCAGCGCGTGCACGCGCGCTTCGGTTTCGAGGTCGCGGAACGCACGGCCGGGCTCGTTGCCGGCGGT
>JAYQVF010000127.1:0-9524 GCA_038148335.1 Alphaproteobacteria bacterium
GCTCTAGCTCAGGCTGCTGAAGAAGAGGAGGTTCGTCTTGTTGGCCGAACGCTAGAAGAAATGGTGTCGATCGTTCGGAAGTCACCAATTAGGCAGGATCCGTTTGTCTGTGAGGGCGCTATCTTCGAGCTTACTGGAGAAGCTGCTACGATGAGGCGTGGCTGACGAGAGAGGTGAAAAGACATTCAATCAGAGTGCTCGGCGCGGCGCCAGCTTCCCGAGCAGTCAGCCGCAAGGCCCCGGCTATGCTGCGACGCGTAAGGGCTCATTGGCAGCGAAGCATGTTGTGCCATCTTCCACCCGCTTCTGCGGGGACCCTACCGATTATATGCTGCCGTCGGTGAAGAACTAGCTGGCAAATTGCGCCGCGACTGGGTGGATGCAGGGCGGGCGCTGATAGTGCCTTGGGACGACGCGGGTTTCTCTCGAATGACATCGCACCCTGCCGTCAACTCTGATAGGCCGAGGCGGCGGGGGGCGGAAGAGTATCCAACCGAAGCACCGCGATGATGCCATTTTGGGGGGAATGGCAACCGCCGACGGGCCCGCGTCTAGCGCACCGCGTATACCCCAGACTCACCTGTCCCAGGGTGCTGGCCGAAGGGCATCCACCGTGAAGTTTCTTTGGGGAGATGTCTGGCTTCATAATCCGGCATTATAGAAGCGTTGGAAGCAATAATCTGTGAAAATGTAATTTGATGGCCTCTATTGCAAACACAAAAACTGCCGTATAATGATGATGTCAGCGTGCATCAAAGCGGAGGTAAAGCAGTATTCTGCGTTGTCATGAGAAAAATATTGTGCTGTAACTGCGTTGCTGTGCGCGGTGCCGCCGATATGATGCTCATGAGAAACGCCTAGGTCTGCTGATGTTGATCCCCGTCCACATCAACATCTCTGCGCGACGCTCCCCGTGTAAAATTGGCAATCCGCTTCATTCAAGGCCGAGGACCTAAATGTCATCACTTAGCAACTCTCTCGATCAGACCGACCGCGCGCTGCTCATCCACCCCTATTCAAATCTTGTCGCGCATGAACAAGCGGGACCGCTCATCATATCCCGAGGGGATGGCGTCCGAGTCTATGACGTTGGCGGAAAGGAATATATCGAGGGGCTTGGCGGTCTATGGAGCGCATCGCTCGGCTTTAGCGAACGTGAAATCGCCGAGGCTGTGTATGAACAAATGGTTCAATTGCCGTTTTATCATGGCTTTCATTCCAAATCGACTCCATCTCTAATAAAGCTCGCGCACCACCTTGCAGAGATCTCCCCCATCCCAGACGCGAAGTTCTTTTTCGCAAACTCCGGGTCTGAGATAAATGACACGGTAATAAAGTGCATTTGGTATGCAAATAATGTGGCTGGTTACCCGGCCAAGAAAAAAATCATCACCAGGAATCGTAGTTATCATGGAGTAACCATTGCAACCGCCAGTATGACCGGGCTGGCAGCCAATCATTCTGATTTCGACCTTCCGATCGATAGGTTCCTTAAAGTCATGTGCCCTGACTTCTACCGAGAAGGTCTGGAGGGAGAAAGCGAAGAGCAGTTCAGCGATCGTTGTGTCGCCGAAGTGCGCGACCTGATTGAGCGCGAGGGTGCGGACACAATAGCGGCGTTTGTTGCGGATCCGGTCATAGCGGGTGGAGGAGTGCTCCCGCCTCCAAAGGGGTACTTTGAAAAGCTTCAGCCTCTTCTCAAGGAGAATAAAATTCTTTTTGTTGCAGACGAGGTCATCTGCGGGTTTGGCCGCACCGGCAACATGTTTGCTACCGAAACTTACAACCTGCGTCCTGACATTGTCACTGTGGCCAAAGCTCTAACCGCGTCTTATATCCCAATGTCAGCGGCAATGATCGCCCCTAGCGTGTGGCAGCCGATCGTTGAGGGAAGTAGAAAGCACTCTGTATTCGCTCACGGCTACACTTACTCCGGACATCCAGTGGCCGCTGCAGCTGCACTGAAAACGCTGGAGATTATGGAAAAACGCAATATTATTGGCCATGTTAAAACCGTGGCAAAGGTTTTTGCTAGCCGGCTGGAAAGTTATCGTGGGCACCCGCTTGTAGGCGACGTTAGGCACGTCGGTTTGATCGGCGGCATCGAACTGGTATCCAATAAGGCTACCAAGGCACCGTTCCCAGTTGAAGTCGGGACAGGGGCGCATTGCTTGCGGGCTGCACACAAACACGGTGTGATTCTGAGGTCGATCGGAGATATCGTTGCTTTTTGCCCGCCCCTGATTATTAGCGAGGACGAGGTAGATGAGATGTTTTCGCGTTTTGACCGGGCTCTCGACGACACGCACGCCATGCTAAAAGGCAAGGAGCTAGCATGAGCGCCTATCGAGAGCTGGCTCTTTTTATCAACGGCGAGTGGGAGGTGTCGACATCAGGCTCGCTGCTCCCAGTTGTAAATCCCGCAACGGGCGAGGCCATAGGCTCGTTGCCTGTGGCGACCATCGAGCAAATAGACAGTGCAGTCAAATCTGCCAGCCGCGCGTTCGCTGAATGGAGGCGGGCCCCTGCGACAGAACGTCGGAATGTTTTACGGCGCGCCGCGGAGATCTTGAGGGAAAAGGCGGAGACCGTAGCTTACCGCCTTACACTTGAGCAGGGTAAGCCAGTTGCGCAGGCTAGGCTCGAGGTTACAAGGGTCTGCGATATATTTGAATATTACGCAGAGGAAGCCACTCGGCTTTGTGAGCGAAGCTTTCCTGCCCGGCCGGACGGTATACAGCATCAGTTGGTGCCGGAGCCCGTAGGCGTGATTGCAGCCTTTACAGCCTGGAACTTCCCGTTGGTTTTGGCTGGGCGCAAACTGGCGATGGCGTTGGCTGCCGGGTGTTCGGTGGTGTTGAAGGCATCCGAAGAAACACCAGCGTCAGCAATGGCGTTAGTTGAGGCACTCGATGATGCTGGCTTACCCAAGGGCGTAGTAAACTTACTGTTTGGCCGGCCTGCGGAGATTGCGGAGAGGCTGATTGGTGCTCCTGAAGTTCGTAAGATAAGTCTCACAGGGTCCATACGCGTTGGCAAGCAGATCGCTGAAAATGCAGGACGGTACCTAAAGCCGTGCAGTCTCGAATTGGGCGGGCACTGCCCCGTACTGATATTCCCCGATGTGGACATAGAAGATACCGTTGATAAGTTGGTTTCAGCAAAGTTCGCAAACGCGGGTCAGATTTGTACATCGCCAAGCCGCTTTATGATCCACGCAGATATCTATGATCGATTTGTGGACGTGTTCTTGCGTCGCACAGAGCAGCTTCAACTTGGCAATGGTATCGATTGCGTAACTCAGGTCGGTCCACTCGCCAATGAAAGGGGGTTGAGGTCGATTGAAGAGTACGTCGACAGCGCTCGGAGGGCGGGCGCACGTATACTCTGTGGTGGCGCGAAGGCAGATCGCCCGGGATATTTCTATCGCCCCACCGTGATGGTAGATTTGCCAAGCGATGCTCGAGTGATGCAGGAAGAATATTTTGGCCCATTGGCTCCGATGGTACGCTTCAAGCATGAAGATGAAGCTGTAAAACTCGCAAATTCGTTGCCATATGGCTTGGCGGCTTACGTATTCACGCGTGATGAGGTCCGATCGAAGCGGTTAGTGCAGAGTATCGAAGCCGGCGGTGTTTTCATCAATACTGCTGTGACACTATCAGAGTATACGCCATTTTGCGGCGTGAAAGAGAGTGGATATGGATACGAGGGTGGGCGTGAAGGGCTTGAAACCTTCGTGCATTACAAGCTGGTAAACCGCGTTACCTGTGACGGCTAACAAAGGCGAAAGAGCGACCCTCGACATGGATTTCGAGGGTCGCGATGTAGTGGCGATCTAGAATGCTTGGCCATGGCCATCCCCGTCACACGTCGGTCCTTGTTCCTCCCCACAGCTGTCTAAGATCTGGAAGAAGATGGAGCTACCCATGGCCATTCCTGGTTGGGAAGATGTGCTTGCGGCACACGAGCGCATCAATCCCTACGTTCTCCGCACCCCGGTCTTAGCTTCACCGCTCTTGGACAAGCTCGCAGGGGCTGAGCTTTTTTTCAAATGCGAGGCCCTTCAGCGGGCGGGCGCATTCAAAGCTCGCGGAGCTGTAAATGCAGTCTTCGCCTTACCCGTTAGTCAGCTTGCGAATGGTGTCGCAACGCACTCATCCGGCAACCACGGCACTTGCCTCTCCTACGCAGCCAACCGGAGAGGTATGCCCTGCACCGTGGTCATGCCGAGAACCGCCCCGCAAGCAAAGAAGGACGCGGTCCGGGCGTTTGGCGGGAAGGTCGTCGAGTGCGAGCCGTCCACCTCGTCAAGAGAGGCGGTCTTTGCCGAGGTGGTAGCCGCGTCTGGGGCCGAGTTCGTGCATCCATATAACGACGCACGTGTGATCGCCGGCCAGGCCACCTGCTCCCGGGAACTGATTGAGCAGGTCGATGGTCTGGTGGCGGTGGTTGCCCCGATCGGCGGCGGCGGCATGGTTTCGGGTACCTGCCTCACCCTGTCCAATCTGTCACCGAAAGTTCGCGTCTATGCCGCCGAGCCCGAACAGGCGGACGATGCATATAGAAGCTTCAAAGCCGGCTACATAATCGCCGACGACGCGCCGACCACGATCGCTGATGGTCTCAAGGTGCCGCTGAAGGATCTCACCTGGCACTTCGTTCAAAGGTACGTCACGGATGTGCTGACCGTGTCTGAGGCGGAGATCATCGATGCGATGGGGCTGATCTGGAAACACCTGAAGGTAACGGCCGAGCCCTCCAGCGCCGTAGCGTTGGCTACCGTTCTGAAAAACAGAGATATTTTCGCCGGACAGCGGGTGGGCGTCATCCTGACGGGCGGGAATGTCAACCTCGACAAACTGCCATGGCAATGACGGAGTGACACAAATGGTCGACGATATCCGGTTCGCTGGTCTTGAAGTTGGATACGATGTCCCGGCGCTGCCTGGGATGAGCTACGAGGACATTCAGACTCCTTGCTTGATCCTGGATCTGGACGCGCTCGAGCGGAACATCCGGAAAATGGGCGACTACGCGAAGACGCACAACATGCGCCACCGGGCGCACGGCAAGATGCACAAGTCTGTCGATGTCCTGAGGCTGCAGCAGGAGCTGGGCGGGGCGGTGGGCGTATGCTGCCAGAAGGTGTCAGAGGCGGAGGTGTTTGCCCGTAGCGGCATCAAGGACATTCTGGTTTCCAACCAAGTGCGCGATCTGGCTAAGATCAATCGTTTGGCGACCCTGCCAAAACTGGGTTCGCGGATAATCGTCTGCGTTGACGACGTGGCCAACGTCCATGACCTCTCGGCAGCAGCGGTGAGGCATGGAACAACGATCGAATGCTTCGTCGAGGTGGACTGCGGTGCTGGGCGGTGCGGCATCACCACTGCCTCCGCCGCGGTGGAGATTGCCAAGGCGATCGATGCAGCTCTGGGCCTAAAGTTTACCGGGCTGCAGGCTTACCAAGGCGCGATGCAGCACATGGACGGCTATGAGGACCGCAAAGGCAAGCTGGATATCGCAATAGCGCTCGTGAGGGAGGTCGTCTCGGCGCTTGAGGGCGAAGGGCTAAAGCCGGAACTCGTCAGCGGAGGCGGCACCGGTAGCTACTATTTCGAGAGCAATTCCGGGGTGTACAACGAGCTGCAGTGCGGCAGCTACGCGTTCATGGACGCTGACTATGGCCGCATCCAAAACAAAAGCGGGGCCCGCATAGACAGCGCCGAATGGGAAAACGCCCTGTTCATCCTGACCAGTGTGATGAGCCACGCCAAGTCGAATAAGGCGATCTGCGATGCTGGACTGAAAGCGCAGTCGGTCGACTCTGGGCTTCCGTTCATATTCGGCCGCGAAGACGTGAAGTACGTGAAGTGCTCAGACGAGCATGGTGTCATCGATGACCCCGATGGCGTGCTCAAAATCAATGAGAAGCTTCGCCTGGTTCCGGGGCATTGCGACCCGACCTGCAACGTGCACGACTGGTATGTCGGAGTTCGAAACGGCAAGGTCGAGGCATTGTGGCCAGTCTCCGCCCGCGGCAAGGCATTCTGAACACGGCTGGGGGCTTCGGATGATCATCGTTCCAGAGAGCGCCATTTCGAGCTTGATCGGCTTTGAGGAATGTGTGGAAGCCGTCGAGCGGGTTTTCGCCGCGATGGCGAGCGGGTCTGGCCTGAACTTTCCCGTTGTGCGCGAGCCGATCGGCAACGGTGGCGCGCTTTTCGGGGTCAAGGCCGGCTTCGACCACGAGCGCTCGACGCTCGGGCTGAAGGCTGGCGGCTTCTGGCCGGCCAACGCCGAGCAGGGCATTACCAATCACCAATCAACGGTTCTCCTCTTCGACGCAGCCAGCGGCCAATGCCATGCGATGATAGGCGGGAATCTCCTGACCGCATTGCGAACCGCGGCCGCATCCGCGATATCGATCAAGCATCTCGCCCGGCAAGATGCCAAGGTGTTGGGCATTATCGGTGCCGGCCACCAGTCCACTTTCCAGCTGCGCGCTGCATTGATGCAGCGCGACTTTCAGCGGGTGGTCGGCTGGAACATCCAGCCGGAATTGTTGGATCGGCTGCAGGCCGTGGCCTCCGAACGGGGGCTGCCGTTTGAGGCTGTTGATCTGGACAGGCTCGGAGCTGAAGGTGACGTCATCATCACCATCACGTCCTCGTTTCGACCGATACTCAAAGCGTCGCAGGTTCGACCCGGAAGCCACATCGCGTGCATGGGGACGGACACGAAGGGCAAGCAGGAAGTCGAGGCTGCCCTAGTTGCGTCGGCGACGGTGTTCGCGGACGAAGTGGAACAGTCGGCAACCATCGGCGAGTGCCAGCATGCCGTGGCCGAGGGGATTCTGGATAGGGCTCGCATCACGCCTATCGGCTCGGTGTTGCTTGGAGAACACGTGGGACGGTCAAGTCCGTACGAGATCACCTTGTTTGACGGCACAGGGGTTGCTCTCCAAGACCTAGCAGTCGCCTCGGCAGCGGCACAGATCGCAGTCGAACGCGGAATAGCCATTGAGGTCGAGCTTTAGCCCGGTGTGCCCAACCCGGGACGGCCGCTCGTGCGCCAGACTCTTTGAACATCGAGAGGGGCAATCGAGCGGCCCTATTTGGCGGGCAGGGAACCACGGCGGTTATTGTCTACGCTGCCTTCGCGCGGAGCAATGTGTCGGCCGGCATGGTTTGCTCGGCCTCCGGCGCGACGACCACTGCGGTGGCAGCCGACAGAGCCCTCCCTCCGACCTTTGGCATGCATAGGGTTCAAGCCAGGCAGCAGCCTGCACGATTAGAGCATGTCCGGTTTAATCCGGCTCATACCCTGCTGCCTTAAAGTAGTTTGCGCATTCGGCTGGCGAGAAGAGTTCGACGAAAGAACCGACGGTGTCCCATAAGGCGGTGATCGTGCTCTCGGCCTTTGCACGCATCAGAGCCTTGAGCTTGGCAAAGGCGTTCTCGTTTGAGTTAAAATCGGGACTATAGGCTGGCAGGAACATAAGCGTTGCGCCGACTGCTTCAATCGCGGCGCGAATCCCGGCGGCCTTGTGGGCAGGCAGGTTTATCCATCACGACGATGTCGCCCTCCGACAGGGTCGGGACCAGCACCTGCTCGACATAGGCGTGGAACACGCTGCCGTTCATCGCATCGTCGTAGACGGAGGGCGCTGTCATTCCGATCAGCGGCAACGCGCCGCTGAAGGTGGTTGTCTTCAAATGGCCGTGCGGCCCGCCCGCCCGGCACGTGCGCCGCGCGGTGACCGTCCACACAGGGTCATCTTCGTCGACAGGTCGGTCTCGTGGATGAAGACCAGCTTGGCCGGATCGAGATCTAGTTGACCAGCGAACCAATCGCGGCGGCGCTTCAGGATGTCGGGACGCTCCTGCTCCAGTGCATGTGCGGTCTTTCTTTGAATGTCCAGCCGTTCCCATCAAGCCAGTCGCTCAAGGCGCGAGCCGCGTCGGCATCCTTGTTGTCGGGGTGCCAACTCTCCGATCCTCGCCCGGGCGATCCAGCCGATCGCGCTCGATACCCGATGCCGAAACGTGTTGCCGCCTGACTTACTCGTCTGCAGCCTTAAAGACACGCAACCGCAAATACTCGCCGAACGCTCTCGCCATTATCAACCTCCGCCAAAGCGGATGTTGAATCAGAGGCTGGATCTGGCATTACATCATAATCGATTCATCGATGCCCGGACGTGCTCTAGGCCGTCATCGAAAGGCTGGACCAAGACACATCTTCGGAATGGTCGTTATTCAGGGGCGAGGACCGACCGTTTCCGCGGGCTGAGGACCGGGTCTCGTTAGGCGGGTTTCCATATTTTTCACGATAAACCTTGGAGAAATGCGAATGCGAGGGAAACCCGGTAGCCAGCGCTATCTGCAGGATGGATAAGGTCGTACTCTGTTGATTTCCGCGCAGAAGTGAGCCGGTTAGGCGCATAATTTCCATTGAGAATTGAGCCATGTGAACCTTTCCCCATCGCTTTGAGTGACGGGGGCAACGGAGTGATCCACATGGGACTTTTGAATATCATCCGTCGGATGGCACTGCGCGAGAAGTTGTCGGTGCGCGAGATCAGCCGACGAACCGGATTGTCACGCAACACCATCTCCAAATATTTGAATGCCGGCACGATCGAGCCGACATTCACGGTCCCCGAACGACCGAGCAAGCTCGATCCATTTGCCGACAAACTGGCGGGTTGGCTGAAGAGCGAGGCTGGAAAGTCGCGCAAGCAGCGGCGTACGTTGAAGCAGATTCATGCTGATCTGGTTGCCCTTGGTTTTACCGGCTCCTATGGCCGGGTGGCTGCCTTTGCCCGTGAATGGCGACTTGATCGGCAACGTGAGCAGCAAACGACGGGGCGTGGCATATTCGTTCCGCTGTCTTTCCGTCCTGGCGAAGCATTCCAATTCGATTGGAGTGAGGACTACGCTGTCATAGCCGGTGAGCGTACGAAGCTTCAGGTCGCACACATCAAGCTGGCGCACAGCCGGGCGTTCCTCTTGCGTGCCTATCTTTTGCAGACACACGAGATGCTCTTCGACGCCCACTGGCACGGCTTCCGTGTGTTCGGCGGCGTGCCTGGTCGCGGCATCTACGATAACATGAAGACGGCGGTCGATCGTGTCGGTCGCGGCAAAGAGCGGCAGGTCAACATCCGTTTCCTCGCGATGACGAACCATTACGTCTTTGCGCCTGAGTTCTGCAATCCATCGGCAGGCTGGGAGAAGGGACAGGTCGAGAAGAACGTCCAGGATGCCCGTCCGCGGTTGTGGCAACAGATGCCCGCCTTCGCAGATCTGGCGGCACTGAACGCCTGGCTGGAACAGCACTGCCAGGATCTATGGCGTGAGACACCGCACGGCACTTTGCCCGGTACGATCGCCGACGTTTGGGCCGAAGAGAAGGCCGCATTAATGACGTTGCCTGCCGCCTTTGACGGCTTCGTCGAGCAAAGTGTGCATTCCGACGAAGCCGGCCGGTGATTCCGATCAATTACCGGCCACCCATTC
>JAYQVF010000128.1:0-9506 GCA_038148335.1 Alphaproteobacteria bacterium
GGCGGACAGCGCGAGGAAGGAAGCGAGAGCCACGCGAAAGCGGGAGCGGAACATTGAGGTGCCTCGTGGTCTGGAATCGTGGAAATCGCGATACGCACTTCTATACTGAACCGCCAGCCCGAAAGATCACAATCATGTCCGAATCGGCCAAACCCGTCGTCGCCCGCTACAAGCCCTATTACTACGAGCTCGAGGGCGGCAAGACCTACCTGTGGTGCGCCTGCGGGCGCAGCAAGGACCAGCCGTTCTGCGACGGCTCGCACCGCGGCACCGGGATTCTGCCGGTCAGGTACAGGGCCAAGGCCGACGGTGAGGAAGTCCTGTTCTGCGGCTGCAAGCACACCGCCGACAAGCCGTTCTGCGACGGCGCGCACAACAACCTCAAGGGCACCTACGACACCGACGATCCGGGTGCGCCGGAATACGCAAAGATTCCCGTGATCGCTGCGGACGCTGACGCCAAGGCGCGGCTCGACGGCGGCTGCTTCGTCTGCTCGGTGCCGCAGATCGCCACCACCCGCGCAGGCACGCTGTCCTGGGGTCCGATCATCACCGCGGCCGACGGCGCGAAGCACCAGGCGCAGTTCTATTTCCACGCCGATCCGGGCGAAGGACCGGTCACCGGCTTCGGCGAACGCCACGTCGTCCTGCTGGTGACCGAGGGCGACGGCGCGGTCGAGATCGGTGGCCGGCGTTTTGCGGTGGAACCCAACACCGGCGTCTACGTCCGCCCGGGCGAGCGCTTCCGCCTCCATGCCGACCACGCCATGAAGGTGTTCGTCTCGGTCGGCCCGCTTGCCGCGGCGCCAGAATGGCACGACGCCATGACCGACGACTTCGATGATGCGAACCCCGAGCGCACCATCGGCATCGACGAGAACAAGCGCCATTCGATGGCCGACCGTTTCTTCCAGATGCTGGTCGACAAGACGATGGGCTCGGACCTCGTCACCCAGTTCATCGGCGAGATCCCGCTGTCCAAGGCCGTGCCCCACCGCCACCTCTACGAGGAGTCGCTGGTGGTGATCAAAGGCAAGGGCTTCATGTGGACCGAAAACGGCAAGGCGCACGTCAACACCGGCGACGTCATCTTCCTGCCGCGCAAGCAGGTCCACAGCCTGCAATGCACCGACGAGGGCGGCATGTTCGTTGCCGGCGTCATCTATCCCGGCGACAACCCGTCGGTGAACTACTGATCAGAACGCCCTGATCAGAACGGCAGGCCGAGCCGGTCCGACGCAAAGATCAGCAGCTTGACGACGCCGTAGGCGGCCAAGCCGAACACGACGGCGTAGAAGAACACCAGCGCGTTGCGCCGGATGACGTCGAGCGGCGTTTCGCGCCGTTTGCCGCCTTCGCCGCCGTTCTCGCTCATGCCACCCTCGACTCGCCCGCGCTGCCCTGATGCAATGGCGGCAACTTAGGGGGCAGCCGGCCATGACAAAACAGAAACTTGGCTTCATCGGCCTCGGCGCCATGGGCATGCCGATGGCCCACCACCTGATGAAGGCGGGCCACGAACTGCATGTCTGGGCGCGCAAGCCGCAGAAGATCGCGCCGATCGTCGACGACGGCGCGCACCTGCACCACACCGCGCGCGACCTGACGGCTGCCTGCGACGCGGTGCTGCTGTGCGTGTTCGACGCCGCCGCCGTGCATGAGGTGGTGTTCGGCGCGGACGGAGTCGCCGCCGGGGCGACGGCCGGCACGCTGCTGATCGACCACTCCACTACGCACCCGCAGAAAAGCCGCGACATGGCCGAACGCCTCGCCGACGAGACCGGCATGGACTGGGTCGACGCGCCGGTCTCGGGCGGTGCCCGGGGGGCGCAGGCCGGATCGCTCATCGTCATGGCGGGCGGTAGCGATGCCGACGCCGCGCGCGCCCGCGACATCACCGCGCCCTACGCCAAGCAGTTCACCCACATGGGCCCGGTCGGCGCGGGCCAGGCGAGCAAGGTGTGCAACCAGATCATCATCGGCGCCACCGTCGCGGTGTGGGCCGAGGCGCTGAACTTCGCGCACAACTTCGGCGTCGATGCCGGCGCCCTGCCCGACTGCCTCAAGGGCGGCTGGGCCGATTCGGCGGTGGCGCAGGATCACGCCCGGCGCATGGCGAAGCTCACGCCGGACACCGTCGGCGCCGGCCTGATGCAGAAGGACATGGACGCCGCGCTCGACATGGCCCGCCTGACCGGCAGCGCCATGCCCGTCACCGCCCAGGTCGCCGAACTCTATCGCCTCGTCACCGCGCGCACCGGCGAAAGCGGCCAGGCCAGCCTGATCCACCTCTACACCGATCAACCCTTTAGCGCCGACTGAGCGACACCATGACGATCACCACCGAAGAAAGCTTGCGCGCCGTCATCGGCGACGTGCACCCGATCACCGTCGACAAGGAAATGCCCGCACTCGACAAGCACGCGCGGCATTTCATCTCGCTGTCGCCGTTCCTGTGCATCGGCACGACCAACGGCGACGGCATTGCCGACGTCAGCCCGCGCGGCGACCCGCCGGGCTTCGTCAAGGTGCTCGATGACACTACGCTGATCATTCCCGAACGTCCCGGCAACCGCCGCGCCGACACCATGCTCAACCTGATGAAGGACCCGGTGGTCGGCCTGATCTTCTTCGTCCCGGGCATCGAGGAAACGCTGCGCGTCTCGGGCCGTGCCGCCGTCACCGACGACGCCGCCCTGCTCGCCGACATGGCCGTGCAGGGCAAGCCGCCCAAACTCGGCATCCGCGTCGCGGTGACCCGCGTCTTCTTCCACTGCGCCAAGGCGCTCAAGCGCTCGAAGCTGTGGGATGCGTCGGCCCAGGTGCCGCGCGACGCCTTCCCCACCCCGGGCCAAGTGATCCGCGACCAGCGCCGCCCCGACAGTTCCGCGGAAGAACTCGACGCGCTGGTCATCGAGGACCAGACGACGAACCTGTACTAGAAACGGCTTCCTCCTCCCCTCCCGACGCGAGAGAGGACGTTCAACACGCCGCCAAAGGCATCGCCCGCGACTTCGCGACGACGAGCCGCCCGTGCTACCCTCGGCGCACCCACTCCATGTGTGGCTAGGGTTCCGCCGGCGCGCCGGGTCCGGACCGAGCGCCACGGAACGCCGGTGCCGGCAGACACCTGAAAGACGAAAAAGCCAGGGGGGATAGATGGGCGTGCATCCGCACGCCAGCATCTTGGGAGGTGTCATGTCCGTCCTCGCGCTCGCCCTCGTTCTCACTGCCGCGGTCTGTCACGCGACGTGGAACTTCCTCGTCAAGAAAGCCAACGCCGGGCCGGAGCTGATCTGGCTCGCCTCGGTCTGCGTCGTCGTCCTCTACCTGCCGGTGGTGGTCGTCGTCTGGGTGCTCGACCCGCCGCACTTCGACACGCCGGCGATTCTCTTCACGCTCGGCAGCGCCCTGCTCCACCTCGCCTACTTCCTGCTGCTGCAGCAGGGGTACCGCCGCGGCGACCTGTCGCTCGTCTACCCTACGGCGCGCGCGACGGGGCCGTTTCTGTCGTCGATCTTCGCCGTCCTCATCCTCGGCGAAGCCCTGACCCCGCAGGTCGCGGCCGGCGCACTCGCGGTCATCGGCGGCGTCTTCTTTCTCAACGGCGGCATTCGGAAACGGGCACGCCACGTGACGGTGTCGCTCGCCTTCGGCCTCGCCACCGGCGTGTTGATCGGCAGCTACACCGTCTGGGACGCCTACACGGTGACCGCGCTGGCCGTGCCGCCCGTCATCCTCGACTATGCCACGGCGCTGGCGCGGGCGACGCTGCTCGCGCCCGTGGCCTGGCGCCGCCGCCCCCAGGTCTACGCGCTGTGGCACAACCAGCGCTGGACCGTGCTGGGGATCGCGGCGTTCATCCCCCTCGCCTATATCCTGGTGCTGTACGCCTTCACCTTCACACCGGTGATCTACGTCGCGCCGGCGCGCGAGGTCTCGGTCCTGCTGACCGTGCTGGCCGGGACGTTGTTGCTCGGCGAACCCTCGCCCGGTCGCCGCCTGGTGTGGGCGGCGGTCATCGTCGCCGGCATCGCCCTACTCGTGACGGCCTGATCTGCCGCGCGGCATCGCCCGACCTCCTCCCCCTGTGGAACAGGGGGAGGCAACGCTGCGCAGCAGCGTGGAGGGGGTTCGTTGCGACGGTCGACGTCCTGGTCACAACGCCCCTTCATGGCGTTCCCACCCCTTCCGCCCCGCTCGGCCGAAGGGGAGGAGGATGATCGCCCGCGGTGGCATGACCAACCGATCGGATTTCAGGACAGCGATCACAAACGACGGACCGGCGATGCCGGCGCAAGAATCCATCTTGCGGAAAACCCGGACCGGCCCTATATCGCGTGCCGGTGCCAGGCCTCGTCCTGGTTTTTTGGGTTCTTCATGAGTCCCCTCGATCGGTCTCACAAGGCCAGGTTCGGCACGCTCCTTGGTGTCGGCCCCGGCAACGTTGCCGTCTTTTCCTCCGATTACGCCAGCGCTGACCGCGACGAACTGCCCAACCGGCAGGCCTACCGCCATCACGTCGACGGCATCTTCACCGGCTACAAGTGGCAGTGCGTCGAACTCGCGCGGCGCTATCTGCTGGTCAACCACGGCTACGTGTTCGACGACGTCGCCATGGCCTACGACATCTTTCGCCTGCGCGAGGTGCGGGTCATCGCCGACAACTCGCGCCTGCCGCTGAAGTCGTTCCGCAACGGTGCAAAACGCCGACCCGAACCGGGCTGCATGCTGATCTGGAACGAGGGCGGCGAGTTCGACATCACGGGCCACGTCGCCATCGTCACCGAGGTGCACGACGACCGGATTCGCTGCATCGAGCAGAACGTCGAGGACAAGGCGTGGGGTCCAGGCCAGTCATGGTCGCGCGAACTGCCGGTGACGATTCTCGCCGACGGCGGCTACTGGATCGACTGCAGCTTCGACAACGCCGAGATCATGGGCTGGGTGATCCAGACCGAAGACGGCACGCACGCCGAGAACATCATCGACGCCGACCCGCGGCTGTTCGACCTCGAGGTGCGCGAGGTGGAAAAGCGCGGGCGCGGCGGCGCGAACTTCCTCGATACAGGCGCGCCGGACGAAGCCGCCTTTTCCGCCGTCATGGGCGGCAGCCGGCTCAGCACCGACGACACCAAGCAGCACACCTATTTCCGCATCGGCGAGACCGCACTCAAGGAGCTCAAGCGCGCCACCAACGAACTGCATGCGCTGTTCATGCACGCCACCAACTTCGTGCTGGCCGACGACGAGCGCCTGCGGCGCTTCAACCTGCCGCCAGCGCTGTGGCCACGGATTCACCAGTCGTGGGACAACCGGCGCAACCAGATGGTCACGGGGCGCTTCGACTTCTCGCTGTCGCGCCGCGGCCTCAAGGTCTACGAATACAACTGCGACTCCGCCTCCTGCCACATGGAGGCCGGCAAGGTGCAGGGCCTGTGGGCGGCGCACTACGGCTGCGAGGACGGCCGATGTCCGGGCGACGCGCTCGCCACGAACCTGATCCGCGCGTGGCGCAACAGCGAAACCTGCGGCCTGTTGCACATCATGCACGACGACGATCCCGAAGAGATCTACCACGCGCTCTACATGCGCCGGCAGATCGAGGCCGCCGGCATTCCGACCAAGATGATCATGGGCCTCGACGGTCTGCAATGGGGCCGGGGCAACGAGGTGCTCGACGCCGACGGCGAACCCGTGCTGTGGGTGTGGAAGACCTGGTCGTGGGAAACCGCGCTCGACGACATCCGCGACCAGCTTTCCGATGACGAGGAAAACCTGCGCCTGTCGCGCACCATCGACCGAAGCACCCAGCCGCCGCGGCTGGTCGATGTGCTGCTGCGCCCGGAAGTGATGGTGTTCGAGCCGCTGTGGACGCTGATCCCCTCGAACAAGGCGATCCTGCCGGTGATGAGCGAGATGTTCCCGGGCCACGCCTACCTGCTCAACACGCGCTACGACCTCGACGACGCGTTGCTCAAAACAGGCTACGCGGCAAAGCCTATCGTCGGCCGTTGCGGCGCCAACATCGCGCTCTACGACCGCAACAACGATCTTGTGGAAGAAACCTCCGGCAACTTCGAAGAACGCGACCAGATCTTCCAGGAACTCTTCCCGCTGCCCAACATCGGCGGCGACAACGTCCAGGTCTGCACCTTCACCGCCGGCGGTACCTTTGCCGGCGCATGCGTGCGCGCCGACCCGGCCGCCATCATCACCAAGGACTCCGACGTCCTGCCGCTGCGCGTCGTCCCCGACGAAGCGCTGGAGGCGATGCAGGACGACTGAGCGCGCCCGCTACAGGTGCCGCGTTTCCGCCGGCGCCTCCCACCAAAGGTTGTCCCGGCCATTGGCATAGGCGATCGGCCCGGCAAGCAGCTCGTCGGGGGTCGCGTCGTCGAGGGTGGCGAGGCGGACTGACACAATGTCGCCCCCCAGATCGGGAACGTGGCCCTTGCTGAAGACCTGCGTCCCGCAGTGGCTGCAGAAGTGATAGTGGCCGCTCTTGGTGGCAAACTGATAGCCGCCAAGCATCGCCTCGCCCGCGAGCAGGCGAAAGGCGGCAGGCTTCAGCGTGACGGCCCAGTTGCGAATCTTGGTGCAGATCGAGCAGTTGCACTTGCCGGTACCCGTGCTGAGGTCGATGTCGGCCTCGTAGCGCACGGCGCCGCAATGACAGCTTCCATGATAGGTCTTCAGCATAAAGGCTCCTGACGTGGGATGGCCCGCAAGGGTCCGAGAGCGCGCACTCTAACGCCCCCCTCCTGACACCCTCCTGTCAGGAGACTTTGGGCCCCCTGCCGATTTTCCGGCCGGTCCGCCCCCGTTGCGCGACGCGGCCCCGGGCGCAAACGCATCGCAGCCGCAGTGCATCCACCCTACGGCCAGGCCCGCAGGCGCCCCTTTCAACGCCTCCGGCCCGCCGTGATATAGTGTGAGACGAATTTCCGCGCCCTCAGGAAGCCGCCAGGAGGCCCCATGTCCAATCTGCCCAACATCGACAATCTGGTCGAACCGACCCACGACGAACTCGCGCGCCAGGGCTACGTGTCCACGCTGCGCAAGCGAATCCTGATCGACTACGCCAAGGACATGAAGAAGGTCTACGACCACGCCGTCGAGCCGCGCTTCGAACGGGAACACGGCCGCAAGCCCAAGACCGGCAACGAGATCCGCAAGGAAATGCTTGGCGAGCCGATCTTCCAGGAATGGAGCGCGATGCGGCACAACGCCCAGCTCATGACCTGGTGGAGCGTCCAGCCCTCGGTCGAGCGCAAGCTGTCCGACCTGATCCAGACCGCCAAGGATGCCGCCGCCTCGACGCCGTCGGGCGGGTCGCTGCGCCTCAACCCCAACGTCGAGATTCCGAAGACGGTGAGCGAGCTCGACGTCCACCTCATGCCCGGCTGCTTCCATGAAGAGCACACCAAGGACGACGTCGCCCAGGGCGCGGTTCTGCACCACGGCGTCGGCGTATTCTCCGGTGGCCTCGCGCACCGCTCCAAGGGCGGCTGGGGTGCCACGGCGGCGCGCGCGCTGCGCATCAAGTTTCCCGACTTCAAGCCGAAGAAGTATCTCGATCTCGGCTGCTCGACCGGTGGCCAGCTGTTCTCGGTGATGGACGTCTACCCCGAGGCCGAGGCCTATGCGATCGACGTCGGCGCGCCGATGGTGCGCTACGGCCACGCCCGCGCCGAGGCGACGGGGCGCAAGGTGCACTTCAGCCAGCAGAACGCCGAGACGCTCGACTTCCCGGACAACACCTTCGACCTCGTGACCTCGAGCTTCTTCTTCCACGAGATCAGCATCAAGTCCTCGAAGAAGATCCTCAAGGAGACCCTGCGCGTGCTCAAGCCGGGCGGTTTGATGATCAACCAGGAACTGCCCCCGGTCACCGAGGTCAGCGGCCCGTACGAGGACTTCGTCGTCGACTGGGACGCCTACTACAACCACGAGCCCTACTACTGGCAGTTCCGCCACCAGAACCTCGAGAAGCTGTTCATCGAGTGCGGCTTCAAGAAGGGCAACTACCTCCAGTTCCGCGCGCCGAACTACGGCACCTGGCCGGACGAGCTGTTCGAGGCCTGCGTGCGCGGCGACAAGGTCCCGCCGGAGGTGTCGAACGGCCAGGCCTGGTTCTCCTTCGGCGCCTGGAAATAGACGCACGCTCCTGAACGACCGGGCGGGCCGGCCATCGCCGGCTCGCCCTCTCCTACGCCACACGCTTCCCACGAGGACTCACTGACATGGCAGACCCGGTCAAATTGCCGCGCCGGTCGCGCGGCCCGAAACCGCAATTCTTCAGCGACCCCGCGATCGACCACCTGATGGCGATGATCATCGCGCTGACCGGCGAACTGTCCGTCGCGATCGAACGCCACGACACGCTCGAGCGCCTGCTCGACGAGGCGGGCCTCATCGCCCGCAACAAGGTCGAGGCCTACCGCGCCAGCGCCGAGGTCGCGGCCGAGCGCGTCGCCCGCCGCGACGACCTGATCAGCCGCGTCTTCCAGATCCTCGAAGAGCAGGCCCAGCTCGCGGAGACGATGGGCAAGTCGATGCGTTCGGCCAAGGTGCACTACGTCGCCGACGACCGCGGCGCCATCCTCGGTGCAACCGACGACCCGGCGATGCAGAAATACATCCGCGGCTCGGCAAGAAAGCCCGCGAAAAAGACCGCCAAGGCCAAGCGCAAGCCGGCCAAGAAGCCCGTGCGCAAGGCCGCCGCCAAGAAGGCCCAACCGAAGCGCGCCGCCAAGAAGAAACCGGCCACCAAGACCGTCGCGCGCAAAAAGGCGCGGCGCTAAAAAGCGCAACACGGACAAGACTCTAGAAGGATAGCGCGCCGTCGGCGCGCTCAGGCAATGGCGTGCGTCCGGGGACCCCGGACGTGCGACATCATGGTTCCGACGATCACCAACCAGTGGAGACAGCTCAAGTGGCGTTGACGTTCATCTATCTCGACTTTCCGTTCTGGCGCGCCGAGATCGGCCGCATCGCCCTGCACCTTGGCAACGTCGATTTCACCGACCGCCGCATCGGCCGCGACGAGTTTCTCGAAGCCAAGGAAACAGGGAGATTGCGCGACGGCACGCTCATTCCCTACCGGCAGATCCCCTGCCTGGTGGTGGACGGACAAAGCATCGCCCAGACCGGCGGCATCAGCCGGATCTGCGGCAAGCTCTCCGGTCTCTATCCGGCGGACAACATGGTCGACGCCGCGCTGGTCGACCAGGTGATCGACATGGCGACCGACCTCACCGTGCTGCTCGGCCCGGCCAACGCCGAGAAGGACGAAGCGAAGAAGAAGCAGATGCGGCTCGACCTCGCCGCCGGCCCACTGCCGCGCAAGATCGGCTTCCTCGAGGAACAGCTCGACCGCAACACCGGCGGCTGGTTCGTGGGCGACAGCCTGACGATCGCCGACATCGCGATGTGGCGCCTGTTCGGTTGGCTCACGTCGGGCACCATCGACCACCTGCCGACCGACCTGCTGGCGCCCTTTC
>JAYQVF010000129.1:0-9498 GCA_038148335.1 Alphaproteobacteria bacterium
CCGGTGCCGGACGGGTTGGCGTTGAAGCCTTCGATCCCGAGGTCCGCCCAGGCCTTGGGCGCGACGACGTAGACCATCGCCAGCTTGTTGATCAGGATCGGGTCCGGCGCCTTGGTGACGATCCGTATGGTGTTGGGGCCGCTGACCGATACGCTGTCGATACTGCGGAACTCGCTGCCGACGACCGAGGCGCGTCCTTTCTCGGTGAGCAGCCATTCGAAGGTGGCGGCGACGGCCGCGGCATCGAGCTTTTCGCCGTTCGAGAATGTGACGCCGTCACGGACGGTGAACTCCCAGGTCGTCGGCTCGACGATCTTCCAGCCGGTCGCGAGCACGCCCTGCGGGGTGCCCGTCTCGTCCGGGAGGGCGAGGGGGTCGAACAGCGCGTTCCACAGGAATGTGCCTGGATTGCCGCGTCCGGCAAACGGGTCGCCATGCCGTCCGACATCGTTGACCCCAAGCCGTACTTCCGCGGCGCTGGCGGGCAAAGAGGCGAGCATCGCGCCGAATGCGGCGCCGGCAACCGCGCCACGCAGCGCCCGGCGCAGGTTCATCTTCGCTTTCATTGGTCCCTCCCGAATTTCCGTGATGCGGTCGATTATCTGGCTTCAATTCTCTAGAGCAACCCTGCAGGAGCGATATTCCGCTGTCCGTACAAATCCGCCATCATGCAGTCGAGCCGCCGCCCGGCTTGCGCGCCCGGGCGGGAGTGCTATACCCGGCGCCCTCGAAGGATCGGTGAGGTGGTGCGATGAAGCTCCTGAGTTACCGCTACAACGGCAACGACACTTTCGGCGCGGTGGTGGACGACGGCGTCGTCGACCTGGGCCGCGAGTTCTCGGATCACTGGAAAAGCCTCGCCGCGGCGCTCGCCGACGGCGGCCTCGACGACCTTCTCCGGGCGAGCCAGAAGCGGTCGGCCGAGGTCTCGCTGCAGGAAATCGAGTACCTGCCCACGATCGTCGATGCGCCGAAGATCATTTGCGTCGGTCTGAACTACAAGACGCATATCGCCGAGATGGGCGGCCGCGAAGCGCCGAAGCACCCGATGCTGTTCGTGCGCCATCCCGACTCCCTGGTCGGTAGCGAACAGCCGATGGTGCGGCCCAAGGTCTCCGAACAGTTCGATTTCGAAGGCGAGTTCGCCTTCGTCATCGGGCGCCGCGGTCGCCATGTGGCGGCGAAGAACGCGCTCGACTACGTCGCCGGCTATACCTGCTTCAACGACGGGTCGGTCCGCGACTTCCAGCGCCACACGACGCAGTTCACGCCGGGCAAGAACTTTTGGCACTCCGGCGCCATGGGCCCGTGGATGGTCACCAGCGACGAAATGACCGATCCCACGAAGTCAACCCTGACCACGCGCCTGAACGGTTCGGTGATGCAGCAGGCGACGACCGACGACCTGCTGTTCGATATCCCGACCCTGATTGAATATCTCTCGAAGGTCGCGCCGCTGGTGCCCGGCACCGTGGTCGCCACCGGCACGACCGGCGGCGTTGGCGCCGGACGCACGCCGCCGGTCTGGATGAAGGCGGGCGACGTGATCGAGATCGACATTTCCGGAATCGGCGTCTTGCGCAACACGGTCGTCGACGAGAGCTGACGATGATCGCGGCGCCGTCGTTTCGTCGGCCGGCCGAGGAGGGACAGTGCGCCCTTGACGGCGTCACCCTGCATTATCTCGACTGGTCCGGCGCGGCGCCCGCGATCCTGCTGCTGCATGGCAACAAGTCGAATGCCCGCGCGTGGGACTTCGTCGTCGATTCAAGTGCGCTGAAGAACCGCTTCGTCGCGCCCGACCTGCGCGGGCACGGCCTCAGCGACGCACCGCCGAGCGGATATCGTATTGGCGATCTGGTCGACGATGCGTGGGCCTTCCTCGACTCCCTCGGGATTGACTGTGCCGTCATCGTCGGCACCGCCACGGGAGGCTACATGGCGCTTACGATGGCCAGCGAGCGGCCGTCGCGCGTCGCCGGGATCGCCGTCGTCGACTCGGGCATCTGGATCGACCCGTCGGTCAACTTCGCGCCGCGCAAGCGCATCTACGACAGCCTCGAGGACGGTCGCGCCGCGCTCGACCGCAGCGACCGGTGGGACGCGGCGGCGAAGGATCACTATGCGCTGCACTCCTTCCGGCCCCTCGGCGACCGCCGGGTCGAATACCGTCACTTCGAACAGACCGAAACCGCCGAAAGCCGCGCCGCATTCGACGTCGAGCTGCTGACCGTACGCTGCCCGGCGCTGTTCGTCCGCGGCGAACATTCCGACATCACCTCTGCCGACTCGCTGCAGCGCCTGAAGCTCTATGTGCCCCAGGCCCGCATCGAGACGGTCGCGGCGTCGGGGCACCACGTGCCGCTCGACAAGCCGGCGGGACTCGCGCAGGTTCTCGACGGGTTCATTTCGCCGCTGCGCTGACGGGCCGGGTGCGCCTCACGGAGAAGTATCCACCTACCGGGCGGTCGGTGTCGTGATTTGGCACGCGGCCCGTGCGTGTTTCCGTTCGTCGCGCTCCGGTTTGCGGCTATCATGGCGAAAAAATGGAGCTGCCGCCTCGAAGCGGTGGCCCGACAAACAAGGGGTGGCACACTGACTTCGAGCGTGGAAACGGAACCGCTGCTGCGGGCCGACGGGATCGAGTTGAGCTTCGGCGGCGTCGCTGCGCTCAAGCGCGTCTCGCTCGACGTGGCGCCGGGCGGCATAACCGCGCTCATCGGACCGAACGGCGCCGGCAAGACCAGCCTGTTCAACGTCGTGTCGGGCTTTCACAAGCCGGACGCGGGTACCCTGAGATTCGCCGGAAACGACATCACCCGGCTGGCGACTCACCGCCGCGCCGGGCTCTGCATCGCGCGCACCTTCCAGAACATCTCGCTGTTTCCCGGCATGACGGTTCTCGACAACATCAAGCTCGGGGCCCATACCCACCTCAAGACGGGCGTCCTTGCTGCAGGGGTGTTCTGGGGACCGGCGCAGCGCGAGGAGGTGCAGCTGCGCGACGAGATCGAGCGCAAGATCATCGACTTCCTCGAGATCGACCACATCCGCAAGACCCCGGTGGCGATGCTGCCTTACGGGCTGCAGAAGCGCGTCGAGCTGGGCCGCGCTCTGGCGATGCGCCCCAAGCTTCTATTGCTCGACGAGCCGGTGGCGGGCATGAACCGCGAAGAGACCGAGGACATGGCGCGCTTCATCCTCGACCTTCAGGAAGAGTGGGGCGTCACCATTCTGCTGGTCGAGCACGACATGGGCATGGTGATGGACATCTCCAACCATGTCGTCGTGCTGAATTTTGGCGAAAAGATCGCCGAGGGGCCGCCGGACGTGGTGCAGCGCGATGCTGCCGTCATCGAGGCCTATCTCGGCGCCTCGGAGGCCGCGTGATGGATATCATGTTCGTCGTCGAGGACAGCATCACGGGTCTCATGACCGGCGGCGTCTACGCGCTGATCGCCGTCGGGATCGTTCTCGTCTTCCGCGCGACAAAGGTGTTCAACTTTGCGCACGGCGCCGTGCTGATGATCGGCGCCTACTTCTATTACACCATCACCGGCATGCTGGATGTGGCCGGGCTCGGGACCTGGGCGATTTACGTGCTCGGCCTGCCGCTTACCATGATCGTCGCGGCCCTGTTCGGGGCCGTGATCGAGCGCGTTCTGATGCGGCCGATGATCGGCCAGCATCCGTTTCCGATGATCATGGTGACGATCGGTCTGATCTCCGTCCTCGAAGGCGTCGCGGCCATCGCGTGGACGACGAACGCCAAGTATCCGCCGGCGCTCGTCGGTCTCAGCATCGACTTCGTCGGCGGCATGGCGATCAACCGCCAGATGCTGGCGAGCTTCCTGATCGCCGGCGCGGTCTTCGTCATCATCACCATCCTGTTTCTCAAGTCGAAGGCCGGCGTGGCGATCCGCGCCACCGCGTCCGACCAGTCGACCGCCTATGCCATGGGCATCAACGTGCCGCGCGTCTTCATGACGACATGGATGGTGGCGGCGGCGACCGCGGCACTCGCCGGCATCCTGCTCGCGCCGCTCAACAGTCTGACGCCGTCGCTGAGCCAGGTCGGCCTCAGCGTGATCGCAGTGGTCATTCTGGGCGGCCTGGATTCGGTCATCGGGGCGCTGCTGGCGGCGTTCATCGTCGGCTGGCTCGAGGCGATGGCGAATCATTTCCTCGGCGGCGACTTCAAGGAAATCGTGCCCTACGCCGTGGTGCTGGCCATCATCCTGATTCGCCCCTACGGCCTGCTCGGGACCCGCGACGTGGAACGGGTCTGACATGATCATCGGCGACTACAAGGCGTCCTATGCGTCCGACGAGGCGGTGTTCCGCAGTTGGCCGGTGCGCTACGGCTTTGCCGCGCTGCTCATTGCGTTGGCGGTGCTGCCGTTCGGCGCCAGCGGCTTCATCATCTTTCTCGTCATCCAGGTCGCGATCTACACGGTGGCGATCACCGGCCTCAATATCCTGACCGGTTATACCGGCCTGATCTCGCTAGGCCATGGCGCCCTGGTGGGGGTAGGCGCCTATGCGACGGCGGTCTTCGCCAACTGGCTCGGCGCGCCATGGTGGGTCGTGATGCCGATGGCTGTGGCGTTCACAGCGGCCGTCGGCCTGCTGTTCGGCCTGCCGTCGTTGCGAATCCGTGGGCTCTATCTCACCATCGCGACGCTCGCCGCCAACTTCATCATCATCTTCATCATCGAACACTGGACCGACGTGACGCGGGGCGACAGCGGCATCACGCTGGCGCCGGCCACGCTGTTCGGTATGGCGCTGGAGAGCGATGCGCAGAAGTACGCCCTCATCGTGCCGATCGCGATCCTGGCGGTCCTGTTCGCCCAGAACCTGTTCCGCACCCGCGTCGGGCGGGCGTTCATCGCCATCCGCGATTCTGACTATTCGGCGGAGATCATCGGCGTCGACCTGACGCGCTACAAGCTCATCGCGTTCGGTATCGGGTCGGCTTATGCCGGCCTCGCGGGATCGCTGTGGGCATACAACTTCCTGGCGCTGCTGCCGACGCAGTTCGAACTGCAACTGTCGATCGTCTTCCTTGCGGCGCTGGTCGTCGGTGGAAATGCCCGGACATTAGGGCCGATCTTCGGTGCCGTCTTTGTGATCCTGATTCCGGAGTTTCTCAAGTGGTTGTTCGGTTTTCTGACGCCGATCAGTCCTACGATCCTCGAATACACGGCGCCGGCCAACACAATCGCATATGGCCTGCTGATAATCGGGTTTATGATCTTCGAGCCGATGGGCCTGGCAGCGATCTGGACTCGGTTCTGGCGCTACATCAACCTGTGGCCGTTTTCGCCATAGCAGGCCCGTCACCGAAACATGAGGGAGTCTCAGCATGAGAGTTGACCGCAGAACAGTACTGAAAGGCACGGCCGCGATCGCCGCGACGTCGGTGATCGGCATGCCCGCCATCGTGCGCGCGCAGGCCAAGCGGTGGGTGTTCGCCGGCTCGTCGCCGCTGACCGGGCCGTTCGCCCAGGCCGGCACGACCGCGCTCAAGGACCTGCTCGATTGGGTCGAGATGACCAACGACATGGGCGGCATCGCCGGCCGGCCGGTCGTGGTCGAGCACGAGGACTCGGGCTACGACCCGGCCAAGTCGCTCGCCAACTTCAAGAAGGCGATGTCGGCCGACGAAAAGCCGATCTTCTATTCGGGCGACTCGACGGGCTTCATGAAGCTCGTGGCGCCGGAGCTGCAGCGCACGCCCGTGATGTGCGGCGGTACCTCGTTTGCGTCCGACCTCGCGGACCCGAAGGGCAACCCGTACCAGTACATCGCCGGTCCGACCTATCAGTCGATGATCGAGATTCTGCTCAAGCACGTGAAGGACAACGGCGGCAGCAAGGTCGCCTTCGTCTATTCCGACACCGAGTTCGGGCGCGATCCGATCGAGCACGGCAAGAAGGTCGCCGGCGAGCTCGGCCTGCAGGTCGTCCACGAAGAGGTGACCAAACCGGCGGGCGCCGAGGTTCAGACGCACGTCGCGCAGTTGCGCCGCGCCGATCCCGAATACGTCATCCTGCACGGCTACGTGACCGGCGTGTGGCCCGAGATCATCGCCACCGCGCGCGCCTTCAAGATGGAGACCAAGTTCCTCGGCACGTTCTGGGGCATGGAAAAGGTCATCGCCGACGCGGTCACGGCCAAGGTCGGTCCGGCCCTCGACGGCTATGCCGGGGTGTTCCCGTACCGCTACTTCTACGAGGCCAAGGACTCGCCGTCCTACTCGAAGTTCTTCGCCTTCAAGAAGCAGAAGTACGGCGATCAGTTCCCGGGCTACGTCACGACCTGGTCGCTGCAGCCGATGTTCAGCCACGAACTCGCCAAGAAGGCGATCGAGGATACGGTGAACGCCGGCAAGGAAGTCACCGCTCAGAACCTCATGGCCGCGCTCGACGCGATCAAGGGCTGGGATTCCGGCGGCTACATGGGCCAGCCGGTTTCGATGGTCGACCGGTCGGTGCCGCAGGGACGCGTTTACCGCTACGGCGCGGAAAACAAGCT
The DNA here is from genome assembly GCA_038148335.1 of Alphaproteobacteria bacterium. Taxonomy (GTDB): domain Bacteria; phylum Pseudomonadota; class Alphaproteobacteria; order SHVP01; family SHVP01; genus CALJDF01. The sequence goes on from JAYQVF010000129.1 coordinate 6,541, forward strand.
GTTCCTGCCGATCTCCGACTGGATCATCACCTAGCGCTTGGCAGTGCGCCTCACGCCTCGCTCCCCCTGCCATGCAGGGGGAGCAGGGGCGGCGCAAAGCGACGGCCCGTGGGGGATCGTTGCGGCGTTCCGCAATCGTGCCAGCATGAGAAATCGACGATAGGGAAGGGAACGGGTTTGTTGACGGCACCTTCTCGCAGACAACCCCCTCAGCGCCGTGGCTGCGCCCCGGCGCTCGCTCCCCCTGCAAGCGGGGAGAGCAGTTCCTGGTCGTGTCGCAAGAGCGCGCCGTGCTGAGCGTCAACAACATCGAGGTCTATTACCACCACGTGGTGCAGGCGCTGCGTGGGCTGTCCTTCGAGGTGCCGAACGGAAAGGTCGTTGCGCTGCTGGGCTCGAACGGGGCCGGCAAGACCACGGCGCTGAAGGCGATCTCGGGCCTGCTGCCGCTGGAGAACGGCGACGTGACCGACGGCGACATCACCTTCGGCGGACGCTCGGTCCTGTCCGAGGCGCCGCATACGCTGGTCCGCCGCGGCATGGGCCACGTCCGCGAGGGGCGGCGGATCTTTCCCGACCTCACGGTGCACGACAACCTGGTCGCGGCCTCCTATGCCCTCACCGGGCGCAAGGACGCGCACGCCGACTATGACGACGTCTACGATCTCTTTCCCCGCCTCAAGGAGAGGCGGACCCAGCTCGCCGGGTATCTGTCCGGCGGCGAGCAGCAGATGCTGGCTTTGGGCCGCGCGCTGATCGGCAATCCCGAGATCGTGCTGCTCGACGAACCCTCGCTCGGCCTCGCCCCCAAACTGGTGCTGGAGATCTTCGACACCATTTCGCGCATCAACGAGGAGCGGGGCGCCACCATTCTGCTGGTCGAACAGAACGCCAACGTCGCGTTCAGCCATGCGCATTACGGTTATATCCTGGAGAACGGCCGGGTCGTGATCGAGGGGCCGGTCGACAAGCTGCGCGACGACGACGACGTGCGGGAATTCTATCTCGGCGTTGGCGGCAGCGAGCGCAAGTCGTTCCGCGACGTCAAGCACTACAAGCGCCGCAAGCGCTGGCTGAGCTGAGGAACGCGTGATGGCCCTTGCCGAACAGATCGACCAGACGAAGGAAGTCGCGCCCGAGGTCCGCACCCTGCCGCGGCTGCTGCGCGATCATGCGCGCCGGACGCCGAACCGTCCCGCGCTGCGGCAAAAGCGTTTCGGCATCTGGAACGAGATGAGGTGGGCCGAGTACGAGCGCGCCGTCAGCCATTTTGCGCAAGGCCTGCTGTCGCTCGGCTACGGCCGCGGGGATCACATCGGAATCCTGTCGGAGAACCGTCAGGAATGGGTCATCGCCGAACTCGGCATGCATGTGATCGGCGCGGTGCCGGCCGGCGTCTATCCGACCTCGCCGGCGCCCGAAATCCTGCACGCGCTGTCGCTGACGGATGCGCGCGGGGTGATCTGCGAGGACCAGGAACAGGTCGACAAGATTCTGGAAATTCGCGACCGGCTGCCGCTGCTGCGTCAGATCATCTATCTCGACGGCAAGGGGCTGGCGCACTACGACGTGCCCGGCCTCGTCGCCTACGAGGACATGATGGCGGCGGGCGCCAAGGCTTCGCACGCCGATCCCGGTTTTCTCGACCGCGCCATGGCGGCGCACGATCCCGACGATGTGGCGCTGATCGTCGGCACCTCGGGATCGACGGGGCCGCCCAAGGCGGCGCTGATCACCTTCCGCAACATCGCCTTCGTCGGCGAGGCGTCTGCCGCCAACATCCGCCAAAGCGAGAACGACTCCGTCATTTCATATCTGCCGCTGTGCCACGTCGCCGAGCAGCTCTTCTCGGTATTCCTCGCCATGCACGGCGGCTATGCGGTGAGCTTCGGAGAGAGCCTGCGCACCGTGCAGAGCGACCTGCGCGAAATCGCGCCGACGATCTTTCTCGGCGTCCCGCGCATCTGGGAAAAGATGCGCGCCGAAGTGCTGATCGGCGCGCGCAACGCGGGACCGCTCAAGGGGCTGATTCTGCGCGCCGCGCTGCGCGATGCGCCGCGGTTCGCCGATCACTGGAAGAAGGGCCTGGGCCTCGGCGACCGGGTGCGTCACGCCCTGTGGGAATGGCTGGCCTATCGCCCGCTGCGCAACGCGCTCGGGCTGACCCGCTGCAACATCGCGATCTCGGGCGCGGCGCCGATTTCGCTCGAGACCCTGCTGTTCTTCCGCGGCCTCGGCGTGCCCCTGATGGAAGGCTTCGGCATGACCGAGACCGCCGGCGCCTGCGCGATCCAGCGCCTCGACGAACCGCTCCAGGGGCGCATCGGCAAGCCGCTGCCCGGCGTCGAGATGAAGGCCGCGCCCGACGGCGAACTGCTGATTCGCGGCGGCTGCGTGTTCAAGGGCTACTACCGCAACGACGAGGCGACGGCGGGGACGCTGCAGGACGGCTGGCTCCACACCGGCGACGTGGTCGAGGTGTTTCCCGACGGCTCGGTCTCGATCGTCGACCGCAAGAAGGACATCGCGATCACCGCCGGCGGCAAGAACCTGACGCCCAGCCTGATCGAAAACGCGATGCGCGCGAGCCCCTACATCAAGGAATGCATCGTGGTGGCCGACGGCCGCAAGTTCGTATCGGCCCTGATCCAGTTCGATTTCGACATGGTGGCGAACTGGGCCGACCGGCAGGGGCTGGCCTACACCACCTTCCGCAGCCTCGCCGAGAATCCGAAGGTGGCCGAACTGATCCAGCGCGAGGTCGACAAGGGCAACGCGCAGTTGTCGAACGTGGAACGGATCAAGAAGTTCCACCTCCTGACCAAGGAACTCGACCACGACGATGGCGAAGTGACGGCGACCATGAAGGTCCGCCGCGCCAAGATCACCGAGGCCTACGAAAAGGAAATCGCCGCGCTCTACGCGTGACGATTCAGTAGGAGTCGTGCAGCCTGAGCC
>JAYQVF010000130.1:0-9496 GCA_038148335.1 Alphaproteobacteria bacterium
TGACGGCGCGCAACCCATCTAGAAGGATCCGATCATGAGCAAATCCGCCTCCGCGAAGATTCGCGAGACCCTCGACCATCCGGTCATCGACGCCGACGGCCATCTCGTCGAGACGCCGCCGGTGCTGTTCGACTTCCTGAAGCAGGCCGGCGGGCAAAGCCTGGTCGATGCCTATCGGACGCGCATGAACAAGGGCGCCTGGGGCACGTGGGCGGACCTGTCCCCTGAGGAACGCCGCGCCCGTGGCGTGATCCGCCCGCCGTTCTGGTCGATGCCCGCCAATACCTACGACCGCGCCACGGCGCTTCTGCCCAATCTGCTGCGCGCGCGTCTGGACGACTTCGGCGTCGACTTCATGGTGGTCTTTCCCACGATCGCGATCCCGTTCATTTCCGGGTCGATCGACGCCGAGCTGCGTCAGGGCATGTGCCGCGCGATCAACCTGATGTACGCCGAGGTCTTCGCCGATCACAAGGACCGCATCGCGCCCGCCGCGGCCATCCCGATGCACACGCCCGAGGAGGCGCTGGCCGAACTCGACGTCGCCTGCGGGCAACTCGGTCTCAAGGCGGCGATGATCGCCGGCACGGTGCAACGCCCGTTGCCCGCGGTGGAAAAGGTTGCGCCCGAACTCGGACCCTACGCCTTCTGGATCGATCCGCTGGCGATGGACTCGCCCTACGACTACGACCCCGTGTGGGCCCGCTTCGCCGAACTCGGCGTCGCACCGTCGACGCACAACAACTCGATGGGCTGGGGCCTGCGTCGCTCGGGCTCGAGCTTCGTCTACAACCACATCGGCCACTTCGCCGCCGCCGGCGAAGCGTTCGCCAAGGCGCTGTTCCTCGGCGGCGTGACGCACCGCTTTCCCGATCTCAAGTTCTGCTTCCTGGAAGGCGGCGTTGCCTGGGCCTCCAACCTCTACAACGACATCTGCGAGCACTGGGAAAAGCGCAATCTCGCCGCCCTGCACGAGCACCTGAACCCGGGGTCGGTGGACCGCGCGCGCATGCGGGCGCTGTTCGAGGAATACGGCGATGCGCGCTACCGTGGGCACGCCGCGGCCATCGAAGGGGGCTACGACCACAGCCTGATGCCGCCGATGGGCGAACAGCCGGAGCCGGTCGACGAGTTCGCCGCCTGCGGCATCAGGAAGGGCCGCGACATCTACCGCCGGTTCGTGCCCAACTTCTACTTCGGTTGCGAGGCGGACGACCGCATGGCCGCGATCGCGTTCAATCCAAAGCTCAACCACTTCGACGCCAGGCTGAAGGCGATGTACGGCTCCGACGTCGGCCACTTCGACGTCCAGAACATGTCCGAAGTGCTGGCCGAGGCGCACGAACTGGTCGAGCACGAGCTCATAACCCAGGACGACTTCCGCGACTTCACCTTCACCAACGTCGCCGAACTCCACGCCTCGATGAACCCGAACTTCTTCAAGGGCACCGTGGTCGAGGACGCGGTCGCCAAGATGATGGCGGGCCGGACCTGACGTGACCGACATCGCTGGGGCGCAGGCCCGCGCGCCATGGCGGCGGGCGGGGGCAGGGGCGCGAGCGCCCGTTCCGGAGAACGGCGCATGAGCGATCCTGCCGTGCAACCCGAGCGCCTTCTCGCGCGCCCCGACATCCGCGCCCTGCTGCTGACGATCATCGTCACCGGCGCCGGCCAGACCTTCTACTTCGCCATCCTGCCCCCGCTCGGGCGCGAGCTCACCTTCAGCGAGCTGCAGATCGGCGCGGTCATCTCGTTCGCCTCGTTCGCCTATCTCTTCATGGCGCCGGTCTGGGGCCGTGTCAGCGACATCTGGGGCCGCCGCAACGTCATCGTGTTCGGCCTCGTGAACTACATCCTGTTCACCCTGCTCATCGGCCTAACCGCCGAGGCCGGGCTTGCCGGCGTGCTATCGGCGACCACGGTGTTCATCGTGCTCATCATCCTGCGGGTCGGTTTTGCCTCGACGGCCGCGGCGATGTTCCCGGCCGTCTACGCCTACACCGCCGACAAGACCTCGCGCGCGACCCGCACCCAGGGCTTTGCGCTGCTCGGCGCCGCGATGGGCCTCGGCACCATCGCCGGCCCGGCGACGGCGGCGCTCCTCGGCCGTTTCAGCCTGACCCTGCCGTTCTACGTCGTCGTCGGCCTGGTCGTGTTCGTCCTGATGCTCGACCTGCGCGCGCTCGAACGTACGCGCCCGCCGCGCAACACATCGGTCGGCCGCCGCTTCATGTTTCGCCCGCCGGCGCGCCTGATCCCGCTGCTGGCGATCGGCGCGACGATCTACACGACGCTGTCGACGATGCAGCAGGCCGTCGGCTTTCGCGTGCAGGATACTCAGGGCCTCAATGCCGCCGACACGGCGACCTTCGCCGGTTTCGCCCTGATGGCGTCCTCCGTCATGGCGGTGACGATGCAGGCCGGGCTCATCCAGTGGCTGAAGTGGCCGCCGCGCCGTCTCCTTGTCGTTGGGTCGATGTCGGCGCTGGCCGGCGGACTCGTGCTCGCCTCAACCGAAAGCTATCCGGTCATGGTGGTGGGGATCGCGCTGCTCGGCGCCGCCTTCGGCATGATGAACCCGGCCTATACCGCGGCGCTGACCCTCTCGGTCGACGTCGGCGAGCAGGGCGGCGTTGCCGGTCTCAACGGCACCGTGCAGGGCCTGGGCTTCATGATCGGCCCGCTGATCGGCGGCGGGCTCTACCAGCTCTGGCCGGTCCTGCCGTTTCTGATGATCGGGGGCCTCGCGGTGCTCAGTTTCGCGATCGTGCTGTTCGCGCGGATGCCGGACCCGGCCGACTAGTTGGCGCTGACGGTGAAGGTGAGGATTTCGCCGTAGTTGGTCGCCGCGCCGAGCAGTGCCGTCTCACCGTTGTAGGTGATGCCGGTTGTATAGACGTCGCCGCCGACGCTCGACGGGGCGATGGTCTGCGCGAAGGTGGCGGTGTCGCCGCTGAACGTGACGGGGGTGCTGTTGCGCAGCAGGCTGAAGGTAAGGCTGTCGTCTGCGGTGGGGCTGTACAGGCACGGCGCGGCGCAGTTGCCGTTGGTGACTTTGTTGGACCTGACGCTGACGCCGTAGCCGGCCGCGTTGTTGGAGATGACGGCAACGTCGGCAACGTGAAGGTTCGCCTGGTTCGTATTGAGATCAAGGTTGCCGGAGGCGGCCGTCGGCGTGACGGAAATGTCGAGCACCTGCGCGACGGTCCCGGTCAGGGTCAGGTTGGCGACGGTGGCGCCGTAGGCGATGGTCGCCGACAGCACCATGAGCCAGAACGCCGTGACCGCGTATTCCGGCCCGCGCCACCAGGCATCGGCCTTGCTTTCCCGCGGGGCGGCGGAGGATATGACGTCTGCATGGAACATACTTCACATATAGTGTGAAATCGGCGGTAAGCAATTGATTACAAACAACACTTTCTGGTTGTCTGAGACGCGCCCTGCAAGTCTTGGTTGCTGTTTCCGCGGCCCCGCGGGGAGTCGGCTCTAGAGCTCTCGCGCCAGGATCGCGGCGTCGTGGGTCGCCGCCCAGATCGAGCGCGGCGCCAGGCAGTCGCCGATCGCGGGCGCATCCTCCGGCACGGCGCTGGCGACGACACCCGTCATCAACACGACGGCGTCGAACGGCCCGAGCGTGCCGCCGCCGCGTATATGCGCTGTGCCGTTGTCGACCGAATCGACAAGGGTGCTCGCGTGCACGGCGATGCCGGCCGCGCGGATGCGAGCGGCGACGTCGATCGACTCCAGCGTCAGATCGAGTTCCGGCGCACCGAGCGATGCCTCGACGGTGATGACGTCGACCGACGTCACGTCGGGCGATGCCGCCAGCGACTCGCACAACGACACTGCGGGCCAGCCCCCTTCCTCGTCGATCACGAGGACCTTGCCCGATACGGCGGCGGTACCGGCCATGACTTCGCGGCCATGCGGCAGGCCTTCGGTGCCGGGGATGCCGTCGCGCAGATGCGGGCGGATGCGCCAGATCTGAGTCGGACCGGGCTCGCCGCCGATGGCCCACACGACGGTATCGGCGTCCGGCGGCGCATCCGTACGGATCGTCTCGTTCAGGTGAATGCGGACCTGCAGCCGCCGCAGTTCGTTCTCCCACCACGCGATGGCGGGCAGCATCTCGTCTCGGTGGGGTGCCTCCGCGGCAAGACGCAGTTGACCGCCCAGCTGCGGTCCGGCTTCGTAGAGATCGACGCGATGGCCGCGCAGCGCGGCGACACGGGCCGCCTCCATGCCGGCGGGCCCGCCGCCCACGATCGCAATCCGTTTCGGGGTTGCAGTCGCGCGCAATTCCGGAATCTCCGTCTCGCGTCCGGCTTCCGGATTGACGACGCAGGTGCCCGCTTGTCCACGCGTGACAAAGCCAAGACAACCCTGGTTGCACGTCATGCATGGGCGAATCTCGTCTTCGCGATCTTCCTCCAGTTTGCGGAACCAGTCGGGTTCGGCGATCCAGGTCCGCGCCATCGCGACGAGGTCGGCCTGGCCCGCCTTCAACATCGCCTCGGCTTCGGTCGCCGTGCGAATTCGGCCCGCCACGGTGACCGGGATCGACAGGGCGTCCCGAAACTTCGCGGCCTGCTCGCTGATCTGGGGACGCGGCTTGGTCATCGGCGGCAAGGTCAGGGCCATCGACCAGTGCGATCCGGTCATCAGACTGACATAGTCGATCAGCTTGCGTTCGGCGAGATACTGCATGCACGCAAGCGAGTCCTCGAAGCCGAAATCGTCGGGGTCGGTCGGGATGGCATGGGCGATAGAGGTGCGCACGCCGACGGCGATCCCGTCGCCGGCCGCGTCGCGCACCTCCTGCAGCGCCTCGGCAACGATCCGCATGCGGTTCTCGAGCGTGCCGCCGTATTCGTCCGTGCGCCAGTTGATCCGGTGCGACATGAAGTGGCCCAGCAAATAGTCGGTCGCGGTCTGTACTTCGAGCACATCGACACCGGCTTCGCGGCAACGTCTTGCAGCCGCGCCGTAACCCTTCACGATGTCGCGGATCTCCTTTCGGCTCAGGACCTTGGGCGTCTCGCGCACCCTGAATGAAGGGATGGGAGAGGGCGCGACCGCGTACGGCGCCCCACCGCGGTGGGGAATGTTGTGTCCGCCGTGCCACAGGATGATCGACAGCGCCGCGCCGGCGTCGTGAACGTCTTGGGCGGCCTTGGCCAGCGATGGCACCGCCGCGTCGCTGATCACGGTTGCCGACGAGAACGCGTTGACGGTGGTCTCGTGCATGGGCGCGGATTCGATTCCGACCAGCGCAACGCCGCCCCGCGCCCGCGCGGCCAGGTAGGCGCGGTAGCGGTCCGACACGCCGGGCTCGAATCGCGACAGCACCATGCTATGTCCCGGGATGACGGTGCGGTTGCGCAGCCGTACCGGCCCGAGGTTGAATGACGAAAAGAGGGTCGGATAGCGTTCTCGCGCGCTCGGCATCGATTTGCTCCTGGTAGAGGCGCGAGGTCGGCGCGGTGGCGCCTACTTCACCGCGCCGAAGTAGAACTTGAGGCCGCCGCCGCGGTCGGAACCCATGATCTTCTTGGGATCGACCTCGATCTGCGCGGTCGTGCCGGCGGCAGCGGCGGCGCCTGGCGCCAGGTTCTGGAACACACCGTCGCGCGGGAACCCGGCATCGACCGCAAGCTGCTCCAGGTCGAGATCGTGCACGGTGCCCCAGAACGGTTCGTTGTTGTTGTAGGAGTCCCAGTCGTGGGTAAAGGCCTTGAAGGGGTCCATCCCCTCAAACTGAGGCTGCTCGGCGTGTACCATCAGCCCGCCCTTTTTCAGCACCCGGTAGCATTCGCGCATGATGTTGTGCAGCGCCTGATAGGCGGTCTCGTGCAGCACGGCGTTGCTGATGACAAGATCGAAGGAATCGTCGGCGAAGTTCATGTGTTCGGCGTTCTGCTGGCTGAAGTGGACGCGCGCACCCACCGATTCGGTGCGCGCATGCGCATAGCGCAACAGGGCTGCGCCCACGTCGATGGCGTGGACCTCGGCGTCCGGAAAGGCACGGGCAATGACGGAGGCATTGGCGCCCGCGGTGCATCCGAGGTCGAGAATACGTTTCGGCCTGAAGTCGGGAAACTTCGCCTGAAGGAACCTGGCGAAGGAAAGACCCGATCCCTCCATGTAGGGGCCGAGGAGGCCGTTGGTATAGATGAAAGACCCGCGGTCGTAGAGCGCGCCCGAAAAGACGTCGCCGTCACCGAGGTCGGCCGCATAGCCGCCCGGCATGGCATGATGATCGTTGCGCCCGACATAGGTCGGCATCGGCATGGATGGGTCGAGCTTCAGCGAGCCGCGCGTCTTGCCCTGCGTCGCGCGTTTCGCCCGGTCGCGCAAGTCGTCCCACTGACGGGCGACACTCTCACTGACCGAGTCCCAGAGCATTTCCTGTGTCGTGCGCTGCAACGCGCTGGAAACCTGATACTGGCCGTCCTGTTCCATGGCACGACGGATTTCCTGGCGCGTTTCCGGCGCCCGCCCCCGGGTCTTGCGGAAGCCCGGCTCGACGCGCCGTTCGTAGGCGACCTTGTTGCCTGGCACGACCTCGTTCATCACGTGCTTGGAGAAGCCGTAGACGAAGCTCTGGCGGGCAGCTTCATCGTGGTTGGGTTCGGCGAGGACGCCATGCTGTGCTTGTTTGACGACCATGGTGGTCTCCCAGGAAAATCCAGGGCAAGTCTGCCAAACGGGTTGCAGGGCGGCAAGGCGGCTTGGGCCGCGACCCGCTAGTGGCTACGATGGCAACGCGGGGAACGGGAATGACGACGGTCGATTTCCTGATATTGATCGACGGCGGACTGGGCGGCGTGCTGCTGATCTATGACGATGCCGCCTGGGCCGTTGCAACGGGCGTCATGCAGGTGATGGCCTGGATGCTGGCGTTGTTTGCCGCCATCGGCGGGGTCGCCGGCGGGCTGGGCTACCTCGCGGGTTTGGCCTTGGGCTGAAGGACGAATGGCGCACGCGCGATATCCCCATCTCTTCAGCCCGCTTTGGCTCGGCCCGGTCGAACTGAAGAACCGTGCCACGATGGCGGCCCATGGCATGCGCCTCGGCGATGATTCCGGGGTCATCAGTCCGCGCCACCGAGCCTATATCGTCGAACGGGCCCGGGGCGGTGCGGCGCTGGTCAGCGCCTCTTCATTGCCCGTTCATCCGACCAGCCAGACCTTTGCGGGATTGCAGATCCGCACGGCCGGCGACGCGTTGGTGCCGAGCATGGCAGCGACCGCAAATGAAGTGCACGAGGCCGGCGGGAAGTTCGCCATCACACTGTGGCACGGCGGATACAACGTGACCTGGCTTGCCGGCAGAGCCGCGGTGGGGCCGTCCGCCGTCGCCAATTCCGCCGGCCAGATTCCCAAGGCGCTGACGCCGGAAGAAATTCGCGAGATCGTCGACGCCTACGGCGCTGCGGCTCGACGCTGCCGCGTGGCCGATCTCGACGTTCTCGAGGTGCAGACCGCGACGGACTATCTGTTGGGTTCCTTCCTGTCCCCCGTGATCAATCGCCGCGACGATGCCTATGGCGGTACGTTCGACAACCGCCTGAGAATCGTGCGCGAAGTTCTGGAATCGGTGCGCGAGAATGCCGGTCCGGCCATTGCCGTCGGCATCCGTACATCGATGCATCATCACATGCCGGGCGCGGCCATCGACTACGACAACGAGACGTCGCTGGCCGTGGTCAAGGCGCTGCAGGACGACGGGTTGCTGGACTACGTCTCGCTGTCGTCCGGCTCGTACCGCGCATCGGCCTACACCATTCCGACCATGGACCGCCCGCGCATGCCGCTGAACGACGAGGCGCGGGTGTTCACCGACGCGCTCAACATTCCGGTGATCGTTGGCCACCGCGTGCGAACCGCCCAGGAGGCCGAACAGGCCATCGCCGGCGGCGTGGCCGATGCGATCGCCATGGCGCGTACCTGGATCGCGGAACCGGACTGGGCCAGGAAATACGAGGACGGGCAGGAGGATCGTGTACGGCCCTGCGTGTCCTGCAGCCAGGCATGCCAGGGTTTCCTGATGCGCGGCCAGCGGGTGTCGTGCATCGGCAATGCCAGGGCGGGCCGCGAGATCGAATTCCCGTCGATAAGTGTCGCCAACACGCGCAAGAAGGTCGTTGTGGTCGGGGGCGGCCCCGCCGGTATGGAGGCCGCGCGACTTGCCGCGACGCGCGGGCATGAGGTCACGTTGTTCGAAGCCGCCGCGCATCTCGGGGGGCAATTTTCCCTCGCCGCGGCGGCGCCGCACAGGGGCGAAATGAAGCTGCTGCTCGACTGGTGGCGGCGCGAACTCGTCCGGCTACATGTCGATGTGCGGCTCAATCACCAGATCGATCACGCCGATCCGCCGGACGGTGTCGTGGTGATCTGGGCAACGGGCGCCGTTGCGTCGCAAAGCGCCGTCGGAAAGCTGCGTCCAGCACTGGTCGACGGCATCCCGGGATCGCATGGGTGCATCTACGGTCGCGATCTGCTCGCCGGTGATGCCTCGGCTTCCGGCTCGGTCCTCGTGATCGACGAAGAAGGGGGGTGGCCGGCGGTATCGGTCGTGGAGACCTTGGCGCAGGACGCCGACGTCAGGTCGGTCACTGTGGCGACCGCGGAATTCCAGATCGGCCTCGCGGAATTGTCGCTGACGCGCGAACTCGGTGCAGTCGTTCCGCGTCTGCGCAAGGCCGGTGTGAACGTCGAAGGCGGCGTAACGGTGGCGCAGGTCGTCGACGGGTGGGCGGTCCTGGCCGACGGGCGCCGCCTCGGGCCCTTCGATTCGATCGTCCTTTCCACGGGAACGACGTCGCGCGCCTACCCCGACAACGCGCGTGCGGTCGGGGACTGCGTCGCGCCGAGGTCCGTGTGGGCCGCGGCGAACGACGCGCTGGAACTCGTCAGCCGGCTCTGACTACTTCTTTTGACCGAACACGAAGTAGCAGGCGCCCCCGGCGATGCTGCCGACCGCCGTATCGTCGGCATAGGCGTTCCGGGTTGACCCCTTCGGCCAACCGCCGTCGACCGCGAGCTGTGCCAGGTCGAGCGAGCGGGACTGGGTGATGAACGGTTCCGCGTTGTAGTGGGTGTCCCAGTCCGGAATCATCCGGTCGATCGGGTGCTGCATGTCGCGGAACGGGGTGCCATCGTTGTGCAGCATCATGCCGCCCGGCTTCAGGATGCGCAGGCTCTCGGTAAAGATATTGCGCAGGGCCGTCCGCGAGGTCTCATGGATGAGCGCGTGCGATGCCACGATGTCGAAGTGGTTGTCGGGAAAGTTCGTGTGTTCCGCGTCCTGCTGGCTGAAATGGATGGCGCGGCCCATTGCTTCGGCCCGCGCGTGGCCGTAGCGGATTGACGGGGCGCCGACGTCGATGCCGTAGACCTCGGCGTCAGGGTAGGCGTCTTTCCAGGCGACGGTCGACTGACCGATGGTGCAGCCCATCTCCAGAATCCGCTTCGGCTTGAAGTCGGGATAGGTC
>JAYQVF010000131.1:0-9452 GCA_038148335.1 Alphaproteobacteria bacterium
TGCAGCGCCGTGGTGACGATGAAGACCGAGTCGGTATTGAAGCGCTGCTCCGCGCTCATCAGGTAGGCGTGGTTGATGCGGCAATAATGCGTCAGCACGATGCCCTTCGGCACGCCGGTCGTACCCGACGAGTAGATCAGGCAGGCGTCGTCGTCCGGCCGGTTGCAGATCGGCGGCGCCGTGTCGGACGCAGCTGCAATCCATTGCTCGAAGTCCTGCCAGCCATCCGCGCCCTTGCCCATTGCGACAAAGGCGTTGTCCGCAACACCGATCTGGTCGCGGATGCCGTCGATGCGGTCGAGATAGCCGTCGGAGACGATCAGTACCCTGGCGGCGCAATCGTTGATCATCGTGGCGAGGCTATCGGCGGTGACGATCGTCGGCAGCGAGGCGACCGCCGCGCCGACCTTCAGCGTGCCGAAATAGGCGCAGATCGCGTCGTTGCTGTTGTCGGTCAGGATGCCGACCTCGTCGCCGCGGCCGACGCCAAGCTTGGCGAGCGCGTTGGCGACGCGGTTCTGGCAGCGGTCGAAATCGCCCCAGGTCAGCACCACGTCGTTGCAGATAAGAGCGGGTTTGGCGGGATGGCGCCGCGCGTGCAGGGCCATCGTTTCCGGGATCAGGATCGCGGGAATGTCGAATCGGGTCATGGGGCGCGCAGTTTTGCGGGCCGCCCGGCGCGGCGCAAGCGCCGGTGTTGGGGCGGGCGCCAGATGGTAACCGCCGCGAGATGCATATTATTTAATCACCACTGCCAACCAGCCTAATACTTAGGCATAAATCAGCGGTGCCAGCGCCCCCTCCTTCGACAGCTACCCCAGATTATTGTGCAGATTCAAACGGTTAGGCAACGCGGCCTGAACTGGCACGAGTCTTGGTTAAGAGAGGACAAAGGGAACCAGAACAAAGGCGAGTTGCCCCGATGCGCAAGTATCTCACCGTCAGTGCCGTCTCCATTCTTTGCCTCGCCGCCGGCCCGGCGCTGGCGCAGGACGTCACGGAAACGACCTACATCTTCAACTCGCTGTCGTTCCTGATGAACGGCTTCCTCGTGATGTGGATGGCCGCGGGCTTCGCGATGCTCGAAAGCGGCCTGGTGCGCAGCAAGAACGTCGCCACCATCTGCCTCAAGAACATCGCCCTGTTCGCCATCGCCGGCATCATGTTCTACCTGGTCGGCTACGACCTCATGTACAACGGGGTCGACGGCGGGATCATGGGCACGTTCTCGTGGTGGGGCGCCGACGACACCGCCGCCCTCGCCGGCGACTTCTCCGGCGGCTATGCCGCTTCCTCGGACTGGTTCTTCCAGATGGTGTTCGTCGCCACCGCGGCCTCGATCGTCTCCGGCGCCGTGGCCGAACGCAGCAAGCTGTGGTCGTTCCTCGCCTTCACCGTGGTGCTGACCGCGATCATCTATCCGATTACCGGCTCGTGGCACTGGGGCGGCGGCTGGCTCGCCGAACTCGGCTTCGTCGACTTCGCCGGCTCCACACTGGTCCATTCGGTCGGCGGCTGGGCCGCCCTGACCGGCGCCCTCATCATCGGCGCGCGCCGAGGCAAGTACGCCGGCGGACGAGTCAACCCGATGCCGGGTTCGTCGCTGCCGCTGGCCACGCTGGGCACGTTCATCCTGTGGCTCGGCTGGTTCGGCTTCAACGGCGGCAGCCAGCTCGCAATGGGATCGGCTGCGGACGTCATCGCCATCGCCAACATCTACGTCAACACCAACATGGCGGCCGCCGGCGGCGTCGTCGCCGCCATGGCGCTGGCGCAGATTCTCTACAAGAAGGTCGACCTCACCCTGGTGCTTAACGGCGCCATCGCGGGTCTCGTGTCGATCACCGCCGGCCCCGACACGCCGACGATCTTCGAGGCGATCCTGATCGGCGGTGTTGGCGGTGTCCTGGCCGTGATCGCGATCCCGCTGTTCGACCGCATCAAGGTTGACGACGTGGTGGGCGCGCTTTCCGCTCATCTCGTGGCCGGCATCTGGGGCACGATCGCCGTGCCGCTGACCAACGGCGACGCGAACTTCGGCGCACAGCTCATCGGCATCGTTTCGATCGGCGCCTTCACCGCGGTCGCCAGCGCGATCGTATGGTTCGCAATCAAGTACACGATCGGCATCCGCGCGCACGAAGAGGACGAGGTGCTGGGCCTCGACCGCGCCGAACTCGGACTGGAGGCCTACCCGGAATTCGGGGCGCGCTCTTCGCAGACACTGTAGCGCCTCGGCAAGCCCTCGGGGCGGGTACCGTACTGAAACTGGAACCGTTCTCCCTCTTCGGAACTCGTTTCGCAGCCCTCGCACCAGGACTGAAGAGCGGGTCTTCTCAAGAGGTCCCGCTCTTTTTTTCGACGGCATCGGCACAAAAGAAAACAGGCCCTTTCGGGCCTGTTCTCTTTCGATCGCGCGCGTGGCGCGCGGACCGTTCTCCCTCTCCGGCGCTCCCCCTTCGAGTGGCGGGCATTGTGACGAGAACGCCGGACCGCGGACAAGCTGAAAATGCCTCCGCAGGATCCCCACTTTCATGTGCAGCGCAACATCCCGCAGGGCGACATCACGGCGAATGGGCGGCCTGTCTCGCGCGCCACGAAGATTGCGTTGCACAAAGCGCAAACGAAAATTTTCTGGTTTTGGCAAGCAAGATATTTCTTTTTCCGCGTCTTGAAACAGAAACCGCGCGTTCACCATGAGCCCGCCCTATTACGAAGGCCGCGCGGCGGCCCGGACTCGGGGCGCAGCCTTGAACGAATCCCGTCGATCTGCGTCGCCGGCGCCACACTTCCGTACCTGACGCGGCAATCCTAGATTCACCGCACGCAACCAACGCGCCGTCTGGGCGCGCGTTGCGGTTTCAATGGAGAAGTGAAGATGAAGACCCTCGGTATGCTGGCTGCTCTTGCAGTCGGTGCATCGTTGATCGCTGCGACTCCGTCCTATGCGGCCTGCAAGGACGATCTCGCCCACGTGCAAAAGGAACTGGTCAACGTCAAGGACGCGGCCAAGGCCGACGCCGTGAAGAAGCTGTGGGGCGAAGCCGACGCCGCGCTGAAGGCCGGCGATGAAGCCGCCTGCACGGCGAAGATCACCGCCGCAATGAAGGAAGGCGGCATTGCCGCAATGAAGGCGAACTAGCGTTTGCCGACGCGACACGCGGCGATGCAGTCACCGGCACCGCCGCGATTCGCCGAACGTCCCTCCAATGGCGGGACCACTCGAGGCCGGGCCAGCTGGCCCGGCCTCATTTCGGCATTGCGAGGGGGGCGTCCACGACCCTTCAGCAATGACCATGCCGCGCCCGCCTCCCGTGGCGCGATTGGAGAAAGAGAAGACGATCATGTTCGACAAGACGTTTGCCCTGCTGGCCGTCGCCGTCGTCGCCGGGATCGCATTTGCGACGACGCCAAGCCTGGCCGCCGGTTGCAAGGATGAACTCGCCAACATCGAGAAGCAGCTCGACGGCATCAAGAGCGCGCCGAAACGCGCCGCCACCCGCACCCTTTGGGGCGAGGCGAGCTACGCCCTCAAGAAGGGCGACGAAGCCGGCTGCCTCGCCAAGGTCGGCGCCGCGATCAAGGAAGGCGAACTCAAGGCCTCCAACTGACCTACCCGCCCTGGGTACGGAGCGGCCGGACGCGGTGCCGGCCCTCCGTCATCCCGGCGCTAAGGAGTGCGCCGTTTCAGATAATCGTCGAGGCTGCGCCCCTCGACGTCCTCGAAGCGCTCGTCGCGCCGCGTCACCTGTTCCATGCGGTCGAGCCGGAAGTTGCGATAGTCGTCGCGCGTTTCACACCAGGCGACGAGCGTCCAGGCGTAGCCCCAGTAAAACAGTCCGAGGGGATGAACCTTGCGGTTCAGCGTTTCGCCGTCGGCACGGGTGTAGTGGAACGTCACCTTGTGGCGGTCCTGCATCGCGCGGCGCACGACGGCGAGGTTCGAGGTCACTGCGGTATCGGGCAAGATGCGCGGCGCGAACAGCGCGCTCTCGGTGATGTTGACGCGCAGCGCCTCGGGCAGCACAGCCTCGATCTTGGTCAGCGCACTGTGCGCCGCGCCCGCCAGGTCCGGATCGGCCCAGCTCTGCACGATGCGCGATCCGAGGATCAGCGCCTCGATTTCCTCAGCGTTGAACATCATCGGCGGCAGGTCGAAGCGTCGATCCAGCGTGTAGCCGACGCCGGCCTCGCCCGCGATCGGCACGCCCGACACGATCAGGTCGCTGACGTCGCGATAGATCGTGCGCTCCGAGACCTCGAGTTCGTCGGCGAGCCGCGCCGCCGTCATGAAACGGCGCGAGCGCAGGAGCTGGACGATTTCGAACAGGCGGTCGGCGCGGCGCATCGGCCCTTTCCGCAGACGGTCGGTGGTGTGTCAGGAGCAATCTAGTGCCCAGGCCGGCGCCCGTCGATTTGGCGCCGGCGGGGACGGCCTCGGCCGTCCCCGGACCTGGCCTCAGGCGTTCTGGAACAGCGCCACGGTGGCGCCGCTCGGATCCTCGATCCACACGAAGCTGCCGGCCGGGATGTCGACCCGCGGCTGCACCACCTTGGCGCCAAGCTTCTCCGCCTGCTTCACCGCGGCGTCGAGGTCGCCGACGCCGAGATACGGCACCCAGCGGTTCGGCCCGCCGTTGGGCGGCGCGACCCCGGCGAACGGCTCGCCGCCGTCGTTGATCATGGTGTAGTTGGCACCACCCATGTCCATGTCGGCGAACTGCCAGCCGAGCAGCTTGCCGTAGAACGTCTTGGCCATGGCCTGATCGGCGGGGTGCAGTTCCATGTAGACGAAGGGGTTGGTCATCGGTTCTCTCCGGGTCTGTGTTTGCGTCAATGCCCGGGAACGGTACCAACCCCCTCCTGACAGCATCCTGTCAGGAGACTTCGCCTGCCGGCAAAATGCCGGCGCCCGGCGTCGGCGCATAAGAAAAGCGGCACCTCGCGGCGCCGCTTTTCCTGGTCCCGATGCTCGTGCGGGCTAGTTCGTCATCTCGATGTCCTGCCAGTTGATCCGCCAGTTCTCGTTCCTGAAGTTCTTGACCTTCTTCGACGTGGCGTCGAGCTCGAACTGCTCGTAGAGGAAGATCACCGGCGCCTCGTCATGATAGACTTGGGCGATCTTGCGCAAGTGCGCGGCACGCTTCGCCGGGTCGAACTCGGTGTTGGCGCCTTTGATCGCGTCCTCGGCGTCGGGCAGACAGGTCCACTTGGCGCGCGACGTGCAGGAGTGGAACGCGTTGAGCGAGCGCATCACATCGTTCGACGGGTTCGACCCGTAGTTCATGATGTGCATCTGCCCCTCGAACGCCTTCGCGCCGGTAACGCGGCCGAACAGGTCGGGAAGCGTGATGATCTTGAGCTCCATGTCGACGCCGACCTGTTTCAGGTCCTGCGCGACCTGCTGATACAGATTGGTGAGATCGGCGTTGTTGTTGACGATTTCGGCGACGACCTTCAGCCCGTTGCCGTATCCGGCCTCGGCCAGGAGCGCACGCGCCTTTGCCGGGTCGTAGGGATACGGCTTGATGTCCGGCTGATAGCCGTTGACCGACGCCGACGCCGGCTGGCTTCCTGCCTTGCCGAAGCCGTTGAACAGGGTCTCCGGGTAGGACTTGTCGATGGCATAGTTGAAGGCCTGGCGGATCCGCTTGTCCGCCGTGATCCCGCCCATGTTCATGTTGAATACCAGGATCGAAACCGACGGCGTCGTTCCCTGGTTGACCATGCCGCCGGCCTGACGAATGAGGCCGGCCGAATCCGTCGGAATCCCGAACGCCAGATCGACGGCCTCGCCCTGGAAGGCCTGCACACGCGTCGCGGCCTCGGGCTGGAAGTACATCAGGATGCCGCCGATCTTCGGCTTGCGGACGCCCTTGTCCCAGGCGGTCATTTCCGCCTTGGTGTCGTCCCACGAGGTGGCGCGGAACGGTCCGGTGCCGGACGGACTGTTGCCGAACTTCTCGCGCCCGAGATCGGCCCACGCCTGCGGATCGATGATGCGGAACGCCGAGATCTCGTGTGGCAGAATCGGCGCCGGGCGGTCGGTCACGATTTCGACGGTCAGGTCGTCAACCTTCTTCGCGTCCACGATGTGCCGCAGGCTGCCGTATACCGAACCGCCGAACTTCTTCTGATCGTCGGACTGCAGTTGCTTGACGGCCGCCACAATGGCGTCGGCGTTGAAGGCGCCTCCCGCGTGGAACGTAACCCCCGGCGCCAGCGTGAAACGCCAGGTGGTCGGATCGACGTTCTGCCACCCGGTCGCCAGCCTGCCCTTGACCGATCCGTCGCCGTCAACAGTGGTCAGCGCATCGAACATCGCCTCGAAGGTGTAGCTGTGCTGATAGCTGAGGCTGGTCGTGGGATCGCCGTGGTTCGGCGGATTGCCGATGTTGGAGACGCGCAGCGTTTGCGACTGCGCCGCGCCGCCGATCAGCAGCGCCGCGGCAAATACCGCGGCGGAACTCGTAAAGCGTACACCCTTGGTCATGCAGTTTCCTCCCTCAAGCGGCCCCGATCCGGCCCCCCCGGCACGGCCCGCTGAACGGGAAGTATAGCAGCGCCGGCACGACCGGCTCGCGGTTCGTGCACATCTCAGAATCCACAACGCGCGGCGTCCGCCTCGGCTAGACTTGCACCGGTGCGGCGTGCACCGGGAGGGGCATATCATGGCGAAACACGATCTGGTGATCCGCGGCGGCACGGTCGTCGACGGCACGGGCGCGGACCCGTTCGAGGCGGACGTCGCGGTGAAGGACGGCAGGATCGCCGCGGTCGGCAAGGTCGCCGATGCCGGCGCGGAAGAGATCGACGCCAGGGGCCACCTCGTGACGCCGGGTTTTATCGACATCCACACCCATTTCGACGCCCAGATCATGTGGGACCCGCACATGACGCCCTGCTCCGAGCATGGCGTCACGACCGTGCTGATGGGCAACTGCGGCGTCGGCTTCGCGCCGTGCAAGCCCGAGCACCGCGAGGTCATGGTCGACGTCATGGACGGCGTCGAGGACATCCCGGCCGACGTGCTCAACATGGGTCTGCCGTGGACCTGGCAGAGCTTCCCCGAATTCATGGACGTGCTGGCGACGCGCGAGGCTGACGTCGATTTCGGCACCTTCGTGCCGCACGTCCCGATCCGCGTCTTCGTCATGGGAGAGCGCGGCATCCGCCGCGAACCCGCCTCGCCCGCCGACATCAAGCAGATGGCGGCGCTGGTCGAGGACGGCATCGCGGCCGGCGGGTTTGGCTTCACCACCTCGCGGGCGACCGGCCACCGCGCCCGCAGCGGCGACGTGATTCCGTCCACCACCGCCGACGAGGACGAACTGATGGCCATGGCGCTGGCCCTCAAGCGCCAGGGCCGGGGCCATTTCATGTCCGCTTCCGAGTTCCACACCGACAACGGTTTTTCTTCTGAATTCAATCTGTTGCGGCGTATTGCTGAGATATCAGGTCGGCCCGTGCACTTCCCCCTGCTGCAGGGCGGCGATGCGCCGGAGGGCTGGCGGATCGTCGCCGACGGCGCCGCCGAGGCGGCCCGCCACGGTGGCACCATGCGCGGCCAGGTCGTGCCTCGCCCGGTCGGCGTGCTGTTCGGCCTGGAGATGACCAACAACCCATTCACGACCTGCACCTCCTATCGCGCCATCGCCCACCTGCCCCTCGCCGAGCGCGTGGCGGCGATGCGCGACCCGGCGCTGCGCGCCCGCCTGCTCGCCGAGGAGCCGGCCCAGGCCGAGGACCGCGTGGTCAAGATGTCGCGCAGCGCCCACATGCTGTACCGCATGGGCGACCCGCCGAACTACGCGCCGCCGCTCGCCGACCGCCTCGACAAGATTGCCGAAAGCCGGGGCACCACGGCGCTCGACGTCGCCTACGACATCCTGCTCGAGAACGACGGCCGAGGAGCGCTCTACCTGCCGGCGCGCAACTACGCCTACGGCAACCTCGACACCTGTCTCGAAATGCTCAAACGCCCCGAGACCGAGATCGGGCTGGGCGACGCCGGCGCGCATGTCGGCCGCATCTGCGATTCGAGCATGCCGACCTTCCTGTTGACCTACTGGGGCCGCGACCGCGACGGCGAGCGCCTGTCGCTGCCGTGGATCGTCAAGGCGCTGACCGCCGACCACGCGCAGTTCATGGGCATGCCCGACCGTGGCCGCGTCAAGGTCGGGCTCAAGGCCGACCTCAACGTCATCGACCACGGCCGCCTGCGCCTGCATACGGCTCACGCGACCCACGACCTGCCGGGCGGCGGCATGCGTCTCGCCCAGCACGCCGACGGCTACGTCGCGACGGTGGTCTCCGGCCACGTCACCCGGCGCGACGGTCAGTGGACCGGCGCGCTGCCCGGGCGGCTGGTGCGCGCCGCCTGACGCCGGGCGCTCTTGCCAGCGCCGCGCGCGGCGCTAGGGTTAGCGGGAAACACACAAGAAGCATGAGCGCGCCATGATCCTCCCGTCCGACAACAAGACCTTCGAGCTTTCGGTGCCCGTCCTCGTGATCGGGGCCGGCGCCTGCGGCATCTGCGCCGCGCTGACCGCCAAGGAGAACGGTGCCGAGGTCATGGTGCTGGAACGCGACGAGACGCCGTCGGGCTCGTCGGCGCTGTCGACCTGTCTGATCCCGGCTGCCGGCACCAAGCTGCAGAAGGCCGCCGGCGTCGAGGACTCGGTCGAGATATTCGCCGAGGACCTGATCGCCAAGGCCAAGAACAAGAACGACCCCGACATGGCCTACTGGGTCGCCGAGCACAGCGCGCCCACCGTCGACTGGCTGGTCGATACCGTCGGCCTGCCGCTCTCGCTGCTCACCGGCTTCAAGTATCCCGGCCACAGCGTGTGGCGCATGCACGGCTCGCCCAACCGCACCGGGACCGAGCTGATGGCGGTGCTGACCGAGGCCGCGGCGCGCGAGGGCATCGACATCGCGACCTCGGCGCCCGTGACCAGCCTGTTCGCCGACCAGACGACGCGCCGCGTCACCGGCGTGCGCATCACCCGTCCCGACGGCGCCACCGAGGACATCGGCTGCGACGCACTGGTGCTGGCCTGCAACGGCTACGGCGGCAACCCGGAGATGGTGAAGCAGTACGTGCCCGAGATGGCCGATGCCTGGTACTTCGGCCATACCGGCAACAAGGGCGACGCGGTCAACTGGGGCATGCAGCTCGGCGGCGCGGTTGCCGACATGGGCGGCTACCAGGGCCACGGCGCGGTGACGACGCCGCACGGCACGCTGCTGTTCTGGGGACTTCTCACCGAGGGCGGCTTCCAGGTGAATCTGGAGGGCAAGCGCTTCTCCAACGAGGTGCGCGGGTATTCCGAACAGGCCGTCGAGGTGATCGGCCAGCCCGACAACGTTGCCTGGGAAATCTGGGATCATGCCGCGCACAAGCTCGGCCTCGACTTCCTCGACTACCGCAACGGCATCGAGATGGGCGC
>JAYQVF010000132.1:0-9369 GCA_038148335.1 Alphaproteobacteria bacterium
GTACGATCGACATCTCTCCCGCCGCGGTCGTCTTGCGGCCCCCTTGGCCGCCGGTGCCCTGGCCTTCGCTGCCTTTGCGTCGCCGGCGCTGGCGGATTTTGCCGATGGCGAGCGCGCCTACAGTCTGCGCGACTATCCCAGGGCCATCGCCGAATTCCAGCCGCTGGTCGAGCGCGGTCACGCGGGCGCCGAGATGATGACCGGCCTCATGTACCTGCAGGGCGACGGCTACACGCGCAACCTGGGTGTCGCAGCGATCTGGCTCTACAAGGCTGCAACCAAGGGCGACCACTCGGCCCAGTTGGTGTTCGGGTCGCAGCGACTCTACGGACACGGCATCAGGCGCGATCTGGTCGACGCCTATATGTGGCTCATTCTCGCCGCGCAGAGCGACAACGCGGGCGTCGTCGGCCAGGCAGCGGTCTTCCGCGAGGCGGCCGAAAGCGAGATGACACCCGAGCAGATCGAAGCCGCGAAAAAGCGCGCCGCGTCGTTCACGCCGTGGCACGACGGGTTCGTAGCCGGCGACTAGCGGGTAAAGATCTCGGGCGCGAGGGTCGCGCCGCCCTGGTCCCAGATTGCAAGCCACCGGCCGCGAAACGGCTGGACGAAAAGAGGTCCGCGATCCGTGACATCGTCGCGGCGGCGATGCAGATAGACGGCCACGCCGTCCGGATGCGCGGCGAACCAGAACGCTACCTCGTGGCCATCGACGACGTCGATCGGCGCTTCGAGTCGTCCCAGATAATGAAACTGACCGTGGTACTTGCCGACATAGACGATCGGCCGGCTCTCGGCCTCGTAGATCTTGAGGCGCATCGACACGCCGCGCAGATCGTAGAGATGCGCCAGCGAGGCCGAGGCGACCACGTGCAGGGCGACGACGCAGGCCACCGAAAGGACAGCAAGCACCTGCACCTGGCGTAGCGGCTGGTTGCCGACAAACCCAACTGCCGCTACGACGAGCGCGAGGAAAAGCCCGCCAGCGATGACCGTCTCGATCCCGATATCGACCGGTGTGTCGCCCGCCAGCGACAGCGCCACGTCCGGCCGGATGCCGAGGACCACCAGCGCGCCACCGACCACCGCAAAGGGTACGACCGGCACCAGGACGGCCCAGCTCTTCGCCTCGAAGGCGCCAACCGCCGTCAGCGCACTACCGGCAAGCAAGGCAAAGGCCGGTACTGCAGGAAGGAAATAGTGCGGCTGCTTGTCGGTGAAGAGCGAGAGAACGACGAAAGCGCCGACCAACCAGACGGCGACGAACCGCAGACCGGGATCGCGACGCCAGTCCGCAGCGCGCACACCACGCCAGAGCGTCGGCCATACGATCCACGGAAACAGCAGTGCCAGAAGCATCGGGGCGTACCACCAGAACGGCCGCCCGTGTGAGAATGAACCGGCGACCCGTTCCGTCGTCTGGCCGAGAAAGATCGCGCGGCCGAAGGCGTCGCCGCCGACCAACGCCGCCGGAACCGCCCAGGCAAGGGCGATAAGCGCGCCGAGCAGGACGCCGAGGAAGAGCCCGCCATACCAGTTGCCGCGGCCCACCCGGACTTTGGGCTCTGCGGGCGCCCACCAGAACGGCGCCAACAACGCGGGCGGCAAGGTATAGACGAGTACGACCGGCCCCTTGGAGAGCACGCCGAGGCCGACCCCGACGGCAAACAGGGCCCAACCGCGAAGGAACTGCCCCCTGCGGAGGCGTTCGCCGTCGTCCCGCGCGGTTGCCGAAAGCGCGAGACCGTTCAGCCCTACGAGCACGAAGAACATCACCAGCGTGTCGAACATGCTGACGGTCGTGGTGACGTCCCAGAGCAACACGCCGCAGAGGACCCATGGCGCCACGATCTGCGCCGTGCGCGATCCCGGCCACAGCAGTTGCGCGAGACGATAGGTGAGGAACACCGAGGCAAGGCCGAACGCCGGCGCAACGAGGCGAGCCCAGTATTCGCTGGGTCCGACGACCGCCCATCCGGCATTGATCAGCCAGAACAGGAGCGGCGGCTTATGGCTGTATGCCTCCCCATTCAGGAAAGGAACCAGCAGGTTCCCCTCGCGCCACATTTCCCAAGCGACCGCGAGGTAACGCGTCTCGTCGAGCGGCATCAGGGGACGCAGCACCAACGCGACGCCCACCAGGACGATCCATAGCGCCGTCCAGGCGAGAAAATGCGTTTGCCTGCTGGTCATGGCAACGTCGGCATCAACTTTCTGCTGCAGTCGTTTCGCGTCGTTCCCGGTAGATGAGATAGAGATTGCGCGTGTAGATCACCAGGCCGCCCGCCTGCCCCACGATGAAGACGGGATCTTCGCGGTAGATCGCGTAGCTCAACAGCGTAACGCCGCCGGCAAGGCTGAAATACCAGAAAGCAACCGGAACCACGCTCCTGCGTTTCCATTCGCTGACGAGCCACTGCGCGAAAAACCGCGCGCTGAACAAGGCCTGTCCGATGAATCCAATCACAGTCCACGTTACGGTCGCGCTCATCGGGATCTAGTCTCCGGCTTTGGGATCATTTTCATCCGCCTCTACCATTACGGAGCGGCGTTGTAACCACATGACGCCGAGCATATCCACCAGCCCAACGGCGAGGCGGCCCCACATACCATAGTGGGAAGCGCCGCCCTGTCGCGGTCGATGTCCGACATCCTGCGACACCACACGCCCGCCGGCACGAATGAACAAGGCCGGCAGGAAGCGGTGGAAGTGGTTGAAGTGCGGAAGCGTGAGGAAGATGTCGCGGGGAAACAGTTTCAGCCCGCAACCGGTATCCGGCGTATCGTCGCCAAGCAAACGGGCCCGTACGCCGTTGGCAATTCTCGACTGCAGCCGCTTGAAGGCCGTATCCCGGCGCTTGTGCCGCCGACCTGCGACCAGCAAGGGCACATCGCCACCGGCGGCATCGCGAACCACCAGCAACCGCGGAATATCGGCCGGATCGTTCTGTCCGTCGCCGTCCATCGTCGCGATCCACGGCGCCCGGGCATGGAGGGCACCGGTAAGGACAGCGGCGCTTTGCCCCGCCTGGCGGCGATGGCGAACGACGCGGAGCTCGGCAATGGAGCCCTGGGCCAACGCAAGCAACTGGGGCGTGGCGTCGGCGCTGGCATCGTCCACCACGACGATCTCGAAGTGCAATCCGCGTAGCGCGCCCGCGGTTTCTTCCAGCAGCGCCCCGATGTTGTCGGCTTCGTTGTGGACCGGGATGACGACGGAAAGACCGGGAGCGGCTTCAACCATCGGAGATCCTTGCCCGGATTGCGTCACGCCCGTCGTCAACGCCACGGTCGGTTTATTCGGCTGCGTTCATGTCGGGATGGGCCGATACTTTCGGCGCAACCATCCCTTCGGGGGCAGAGAGCTCGGCCAAGCGTTCCAGCCGGTCCTTGTCGCGAATATAGAGCGCCTTGCTCTTGCGTTCGACGATCCCGGCATGGGCAAGCTGGCCCAGCACCCGCGCCACGGTTTCGCGCGTCGTGCTCGCCCGGCTCGCGATCTCGCTGTGACTGAGCATCGGTCGAATCACCCAAAGGTCCGGCACAGCAACGTCGCGGTCGGTGAGACGCAGCAGTTCGACATAGACCCGCTGAACCGCGCGCAGCGTGCTCAGGTCCATGATGCGGTCGTCGGCAACGCGGATGATCCCCGCCATGCGTTGAAGGACGTGCATGGCAACCGTCGGGTGCTTCACGAGGAGACGGCTGAAGACGGCCGGCGTGATCGTCGCGAGGTCGCATTCGGTGATCGCCACGACATTCGCCGAGCGGCGCTGTCCGTCGATGGCCGAGAGTTCGCCGAAAAGCTGCCCGCCTCGATGGTGGCCAACGCAATCTCGCGTCCGGACGTCGAGAAGTTCACGATGCGTACCGAGCCGCCGACGACGAAATAGACGTCGCGATTGTCGCTGTCGCGGTCGAGAATCTGCTCACCGGCGGCGTAATGCGCCCATTTGCAGCGGGTCTCCAACGACACGATCTCTTCCGGCGGAAGGTTCACGAATAGTTGGATGCCGCGGAGCGTTTTCTCAAAAGGCTTCGGCATCGAGGTTCATCAATTGCGGTCGAAACGCGCTCTATCCTACAGGAATCGCCCAGATATGTGCTGTCCTAGCACGCGACGGCGCCCACCGCATGGCCAAATCGCGTTTTCGGCTCGGCGGTCGTGCAAGGCCGGTGGTCACCCCGCCGACGCGGCCCTTTCCGATGCCGAGTGCCGGTCGTCACTGCGACCCTCAAGGAAAACGAGTAAGATGTTTCTACATTTTGTGGTAACATTTCAAAACTCTACAAGATCGAGTTTCCATCTGAGATGACCATAGTGCGGGAATGGTTGCCGGGGAGCAGCGCAATGCGTTGTGCTGTACCGCTGTCCTTTGTCTTCCTCATGGGCATCGGGATGGCGCATGCCGGACCGCTGGCGCCACGTGTCGCCCAGACCGATTCCCTGCTTCTTCCGACCGCGATCGAAGAGGCGACACCGCGCGCGGGAGCATCTGTCGAGGACAACGTCCGCTTCTCCGCCCTGGTGTCGCGCATCCAGGACGTGCTCAAGCAGCTCGGTCTCTACAATGGTCCGGTGGACGGCGCGTTCTCGCCGACGACCGAACGCTCCATACGCATCTACGAGTCCCAGGTCGCCCTCCCGATTACCGGACAGCCTACCAAGGAGCTTCTCGACCACCTCGAGACCGTCGGCCGGGCCAACAGGCTTCTGGTCCGTCTGGGCGAAAGCCGCGAACGCGGCCAGCGTGAAGCGCGCGAACTCTTGGCCGCCAGCGAATTGACGAAGAAGCTGGAGATCACGGAACCGGAGAACGCCAATCCGTTGCGCGATCCTGGTCCCTGTTTCGCCGCGCCGACGGCATCGTGCCTTCTTGCCGAAGCTTTCGAGAGCGCCAAGGCGGTGGCCGACGTCAAGTTCCGCGACTGGGTGTTGGGCGATATCGCGGTGGCGCAAGCCGGCGCCGGCGAGACCGACATCGTGTTCCGGACCATTTCGCTGATCGGCGACCCGCGCCTGACCGTCGCAGCGCTCCGCGACTCCGGCATCGCCTGGGCCAGGGCCGGCAAGACCGCAGAAGCGCGCGACGTCGCCGTCGGCATGCCCGACGCCATGGCGGCTTCCGAGGTTATCGCGGCCATCGCGCTCGCCGAAGCGACATCAGGTACGTCCCAGTCTCTCGGCCGCACCCTCGGCGAGCTCCTGGCAAGCGCGTCGCAATCGGGCCGAACCGCGGGCGCGGCCTCCCTCTTCGCGACGCTCGCCGCGCAGCTCAAGGACGCCGGTGCTTCCGAAGCAGCAGAAGATCTGGTCAACGTGGCGCTCGATATCGCTCAGGACGCCACACTTTCCGCCTCCGACCGGGACCGCGTGTTTGGCGAGGTCGCGGCGGTTCTCGCGACCATGGGAAATGTCGAAAAGGCAAAGGCGCTGCTGCAGGAGATCGGCGACAAGACGCAGCGCCGCCAGGCCCTGCTCGCCCTCGCGGAACGGAGCGTCGCCGCCGGCGACACGGATGGCGCCCTGAAGGCGGCCGGCGACGTCAGCGACATGCGCTACAGGGTAATCGCCCTCACCGACGTCGCGATCGCCCAGGTGCGGCTCGGCAACAGCGACGCCGCGCGCGAAACCATTGAACGCGCCCGCGCCGATGCTGAGGAAATAGACCGGCGCTTCACTTATGCCAAGGCCTTTGCCGCGAGCCGCATCGCGGCCGCGCTCGCCGAGCTGCGCGGATTCGAGGCCGCCGCCGAAACGGCATCCAAGATCGACGACGACGGGCTCCGCGCCCAGTCGCTGTGGCACCTCGCTTCGGTCCAGGCCCGCGACGGGACGGAGGGCTCGCACCAAACCCGTAACCGCGCGCTCGAAGCGGCGGACGGCATTGCCAGCGAACTCGACCGCTCATGGACGCTCGCCCGCCTCGCGCTGACGAGCGCGCGCAACGGCGAGCCCGATCTCGCGCGCGAGACATTCGACGCGGCGATCAAGGTTGCCGGCAAGATCGAGAACGGATTTGCGCGGGCCAGCGCACTGGCCAAACTGGCCGCAACGCTGGTGGAAATGGATCGCGCCCGCCTCGCCCGCTAGGCGCCGCCGCCGCTGACCGTCTGGTTCTTTTTTTCGAAGGCGTCCGCGATGTCGCGGGCCGTCGCCGTGAGATCGTCGAGGTACTTCTCGACCGCCGTGGCGACCGACATCGCCGAATCGATGTAGCGCAAGCTGATGGCGCCGATGACGCGGCCATGCGGCAGGATTGGCACCGCCACGGAACTGTCGTTGAGGTGGGGACGCGTGGTCGTCGCGTAGCCCTTCTCCTTCACCTCCGACAGGATCTTGCGCATCAGCTTGGGATTTCTCGCCAGGACATCGGCCGGATGCGTGTTCGAACGCGAGAGGATGTCGAGGATGGTCTCGCGCTGCTCTTCCGGGCAAAAGGCGAGATAGACCTGGCCGGCCGAACTCGCGACGATCGGAAAGCGGAAGCCGCCACTGAGCCGGCGCATCGCCAGTGGCGAGTTCTTGTCGGTGGTCTCTCGTACCAGCATCGACGTACCGTGAATCGTCGCCACGGCAATCGGCCACACGACCTTCTTGCACAGGATCTCGATCCGCGGCTTGGCGATTTCGGAAATCCACGACTCGTCGCTGAAACCGTCGCTGAGACCGCGCACCAGAATGGTCAGGCGATACCGGGCATCGGCATTGTCGCGGAAGACGTAGCCGGCCTCCCGCAGGGTCTCGAGCATCCGGTAGACCGTGCCCCGTGACAGCGAGGTGTCTTCGGCGACCTCGGTGACGGTCGCCCCGTTGCGCCGGTTCAGGGCCTGCAGGATGTCCAAGCCTCGGACAAGGGATCGAACGGGTCGAAATTGGGTCATGGCCAGTATCTCGGGGCAGCCGAAGTACCATTGGGCACGGACTGCACGCGATACGAACAAAGCACACGCCCACTAGGTGAACAACCCCCTGGCCCGATTCCTGCGTGTTCGCGGGTCGATTCGACGGAACAATGAGCTTGATTCGGGCACACGCGCCATGCGACTCCAAGGGCTGACCGCATCAGGCCATCCTGTGAGCAAACGTAGTCCCCAGCACCCACGCCTGCCATTGCCCGACCGCCAGCAACCTGGCGGCGATGAAGAGGCGCGTCGGCGCTACCGCAACACGCTCGGTCAGTTTGCGACCGGTGTCGCCGTCATCACCGCGCGCAATGACCAGGGCGAACCGGTCGGCGTGACCTGCAATTCGTTCACGTCGGTGTCGCTCGATCCCCCGCTCATTCTGTGGAGCGTCGCCCACAGTTCCGCCAGCGCCGCCGCCTTTCGCGAAGGCAAGTCCTTCGCCGTCAACATCCTGGCAGCCGAACAGGAAGAGATCGCCTTGCGCTTCGCCCGTAGCGGAAGCGACAAGTTTGCAGGCCTCGCGTGGCACGAGGGGGTCGATGGCGCCCCGCTTCTCGAGGAATGCGTCGCGTACATGGAGTGCCGCGTCGATGCGCGCTATCCCGGCGGCGACCACGTCATCATCGTCGGCGCCGTGCAGCACTACGTAAACATGGAACGCGATCCATTGCTGTTCCATTCGGGCGAATTCCGCCGCTTCACCTGATCCCGCCGGACGCCCCGACCCGCCGACGGCCGCCGAAAGCCCCCCGTTCGACGCCGCAACTATGCCCACTCGGCAATGCCACAAGTAGACGGCAAGAGCGCTTTAGTCGGCATATACTAAAACTGCCCAATGCCATGGTAGACGGGCAACAAGAGGGCCATCCGTACTACCGAAAACACCAGTAATCCCGCCGGTTTCTTGGCGCTCAACTTCGGAAAAACTAAATCTAGTAGACAGTACACAATATCTATGCACAATACCGTCCCCGAGAACCTTTGCAGCCATCTAGCAATCCTTATAAGGGGGAAGCATGCCTGACTGGCTAGATAAACTTCGGAGTTGGATCGGCCAAATCGTCGGGATCGGACTCGTTCTGATTCCGCTCGCCTTGGTCCTCCAGGTTCTTTTCGGACGCGGCGTTCCATTCCTCGGCGTGGACGTCGTCGACAACCTGATGGGTATCATCGGTCAGCTCGGTGGTGCAGGCCTTGTCGGCCTCATCGCGCTGGCGATCCTGTTGTACCTGTTCCGCGGTATGTCAAAGTAACCGCACAGGCTTAGTTCTTTTCGGAAGCCCGGGCCTGCACGATCAGGTCCGGGCTTTTGCTTTCGGGATAGCAGTTGTTCGAGAACCCCTGGATTCAGTTCGGCGCCCTGCCCGCTATCGTCGCCTTCGCCGCTGCCGGCATCCTGCGGCTTGCCGGCGGACCATCTTTAGGTCCACGCATTGCAAGCACGGGCGCGGGCATCGCGCTCCTCGTAGCCTATGGGCTCACATTGGACCTGCAGCAGCCGATCAATTTCGACCGGACTACCATCATTCTCCTTGGCGCGGTCGCCCTCGGTGCCGTCGGCGATCTGACGGCCCCCGACCTCCGCCCGTTGCGGCGGACGCTCATCATCGTCGCCCCGCTGCTGGCCCTGATCTGGCTTCGCGGCACCGCATTCGAGACCGGCGGCCTTCTGCAGGCCAGCCTGTTCGGCGCCTGTTTCGTGGCCGTCGCCGTCATCACGTTCAGCTTTTCCGATTTCGAGGCCGGCAATGCGACGCCGGCGATCCTGCTCGCCATGGCCGGTCTCGGCATCGGTCTCGTGCTGTTCTACAGCGGCGAACGCGGGACCGCCGGCATGGCGCTCAGCGCCGCGGCCGCAGCGGCCGGGTTCTTCCTGTGGAACTGGCCCGGTCCGCGCCTCGCGAACGGACTGGGCCTGCACATCGGCATCACGACGCCGCTGCTGACCACGGCTGCCGTTGCGGCGATCGAGGGTAGCGCCAGCAGGTTCGGCCTGGCCCTGATGATCCTTGTGTTCTTCGCCGACAAGATCTTCCGTCTGCCCGCTGTCGGGGGGCGCGCCGGCCATGTGGTCCAACCGTTGCTGCTTGCCGCCGTGTGCGGCCTGATCGTCCTGGCGGCGGTCGCGGCGACGACCCTGACCTCGCTCTGAATGCTCGCGGAACACCATATTTTGTAGCAATAACGACAAGATAGGGCTCTAAATTGAGATATCGAATCAGAGCTTGTCCACGCCAGGCCGCAATGCGATAAAACGCTGGGGACGTATTGGTACTGGGGGAATTGGTGGTTCGACGCTTATCTTTTCGGGCACTTGTTGTTGCCGGCGCCATGACGCTGGCCACTGCCGCCTCCGGCGCACTCGCCGCGAACGACGATTCGCTCCGCGACAACGCCACGATCCAAACCCGCAAGCTGCAAACGGAACTGATGGTCGCCGCGCTCTATTGCGGCCAGCAG
>JAYQVF010000133.1:0-9215 GCA_038148335.1 Alphaproteobacteria bacterium
CCATCTCCGTGTCCTTGAGATCGGGCAGACCGCCCTCGTCGTCATCGAGAATGAGCAGGTCGGACGGCACCATTTCCTTGGGCAACACCGTGACGCCGAGGCCGGCGCGCACCGCCGCATGGGTGCCCGCGAGCGAGCCGCAGGTATAGGCGATGCGCCACGCGCGGTTGACCGCGTCGAGCGCGTCGGTGGCACGCTTGCGATAGACGCAGGGCCGCGGCGACACCGCGAGCGGCAACACCACATCGGATTCCGCGAAGCGGCGATCCGCCGCCACCCAGACGAGCGGCTCGCGCCACACCCGCGTGCCGCCCGCCACCGTCGAGGGTTCGCGCTTGACCAGCGCGAGATCGAGGCCACCATCGCGAAAGCGTTCGAGAATCTCCAGCGTCAGTTCGCACGTCACCTCGATTGCCACGCGCGGATGCGTCGCGGCGAAACGTGCCAGCACGTTCGGCAGATGACTCGTCGCGAAATCCTCGGGCGCGCCAATGCGCACGAGGCCCGCGAGTTCAGGATCGCGGACGCGGGCGACCAGTTCGTCGTTGAGCCGCAGGATGCGGCGCGCGTAGTCGAGCACGACCTCGCCGTCGCCGGTCAGCGCCACGGCGCGCGGACTACGCTCGAGCAGGCGCAGGCCGAGGCGTTCTTCAAGCCGCTTGATCTGGAGCGACACGGCCGACTGGCCGCGCAGCAGCCGTTCGCCCGCCTGGGTGAAGCCGCCATAGTCCACGAC
Organism: Alphaproteobacteria bacterium; assembly: GCA_038148335.1. Classification (GTDB taxonomy): domain Bacteria; phylum Pseudomonadota; class Alphaproteobacteria; order SHVP01; family SHVP01; genus CALJDF01. The sequence goes on from JAYQVF010000133.1 coordinate 737, forward strand.
GGCCACGAAGGTGCGCAGGAGGTCGGTTTCGACGTTGAGATCGGCCATGACCATACATTGATGATTTCAATCTATAGATCATTAATAATCAATTTTATTAATTCATGTCCAGCCCTCATGTTCCGCGCATCGCAGCCCGAACACGGAGATACGCCATGAACGTCAACGTCCCCGCCGCCGCCCTCAAGGGCGGCAAGCCCTACGCCGGCCTGAAGGAAATGATCCCGCCGAAGGACGGCCTGACGCCCGTCAGCGTTGCGTTCGGCGACGGCATCGGCCCGGAGATCATGAAGGCCAGCCTCAAGGTCCTGATGGCCGCCGGCGCGCGCATCGCCATCGAACCCGTCGAGATCGGCGAGCGCATCTACAATGCGGGCCACACCGCCGGCATCACGCCGGCCGACTGGGACAGCCTGCGGCTGACCAAGGTGTTCTACAAGGCGCCGATCACCACGCCGCAGGGCGGCGGCTTCAAGAGCCTCAACGTGACGGTGCGCAAGTCGCTCGGCATGTTCGCCAACGTGCGGCCCTGCAGCGCCTATGCGCCGTTCGTCGACACCAAGCATCCGGACATGAACGTCGTCATCATCCGCGAGAACGAGGAAGACCTCTATGCCGGGATCGAGCACCGGCAGACCGACGACGTGTACCAGTGCCTCAAGCTGATCTCGCGGCCGGGCTGCGAGCGGATCGCGCGCTACGCCTTCGAATACGCCCGCGCCCACAACCGCAAGAAGGTCACCTGCTTCACGAAGGACAACATCATGAAGCTGACCGACGGCCTGTTCCACAAGGTGTTCGACGAGATCGCCGCCGAGTATCCGGACATCGAGAACGAACACTGGATCATCGACATCGGCGCGGCCAAGCTGGCCGATACGCCGCAGGCGTTCGACGTGATCGTGATGCCGAACCTGTACGGCGACGTCCTGAGCGACGTCGCGGCGCAGATCTCGGGATCGGTCGGGCTTGCACCCTCGGCCAACATCGGCGAGCACTGCGCGATGTTCGAGGCGATCCACGGCAGCGCGCCGCGCATCGCCGGCCAGGACAAGGCCAACCCCTCGGGCCTGTTGCTGGCCGGCGCGATGATGATGGCCCATATCGGCCAGCCCGAAGTCGCCGAGAAGGTGCACAACGCCTGGCTCAAGACGATGGAGGACGGCGTCCACACCTACGACATCTTCGAGGACGGCGTGTCCAAGGAGAAGGTCGGCACCGCCGCCTTCGCCGACGCGGTGATCGCGCGGCTCGGCCAGAAGCCGGCGACGCTCAAGGCGGTCAGCTACGACAAGGACAAGGGCTCCTTCGCGGTGCCCAAGGCCAAGCCGCGGGTGCCGGCCAAGAAGGAACTGGTCGGGGTCGACATCTTCGTGCACTCGACGCGCCCGGTGGCGGAACTGGCCGAGGACCTCAAGAGCGCGGCCAACGGCATGTACGAGCTCGCGATGATCACCAACCGCGGCGTCAAGGTGTGGCCGGACGGACTGCCCGAGACGTTCTGCACCGACCACTGGCGGTGCCGCTATCTGGCAAAGCCGGACAAGCAGTTCAACAAGGCGATGATCGTCGAGCTGATGCTGCGGCTGGCGAACAAGGGGGTCGAGTTCGTGAAGACCGAGCACCTGTTCACCTTCGACGGCGAACCTGGCTACTCGCTGGGCCAGGGCCAGTAAACGGCGCGGCCACGACGACGGCAAAAAAAGAAGGGCGGCCCGAGGGCCGCCCTTCAGTCGTTTCGCGTGACGCGCGGTTAGCGTGCCGCCACGTCGAGCTTCTCGTACGGAATCTTCAGCAGATGATGCGAGAAGTTCTTGATGCGCGGGTTGTAGCCCATCAGTTCGTCGAAATCGACGAGGAAGACGATGGGGGCCTTTTCCGAGGTGATCCGGTTGAGGTCCTGCAGCATCTTGCGCCGCTTGTCCGGATCGAACTCGCCCAGCGCCGCCTCGATCGCCGGCATGTCGCCCTTGTCGCAGAAATACGGGGCCTTGCCGCCGTGCTTCAGGCAGGAGGCGAAGACTTCCCACACGCGACCGGAGTCCATGGTGGCGGTCAGGTCAAAGCCGATGCCGAAGGCTTCCCACGGCCAGTCACCCTTGAGCCAGTGCTCGAGCCACTGCCCCGTGCCCGCGAACTGCTGGGCGATGAGCGTGGCGTCGACGCCGAGGGACTTGATGTCCTGGATCGCGGCCTCGTAGGCGTTCTTGAAGTTCTCGTCGTTGACGATGGCGCGAACCTCGAACTTCAGGCCCTTGCCGCCCGGGAACCCGGCTTCGGCGAGAAGCTGCTTCGCCTTTTCCGGATTGTACGGGAAGCCCTTGACGTCCGGGTTGTAGCCGTTGATGCCGGGGAACGCCGGCTGGGTCGACGGACGCGCGTACTTGCCGAGGAACAGGGCATCCGCGATGGCAGCCTTGTTGACGGCATAGTTGAGCGCCTGACGCACACGAATATCGGACATCGGGCCTTCGGCCGGCGCATTGTTGCGGTACGACACGATGGAGATACCCATGTTGCGCGACGACGGACGGGCATAGACCTTCATGCCGGCCGCTTCGATCGCGGTGGCCTCGTCCGGGGAGATCGCCGAGTTGATGTCGATCTGGCCGGAGACGAGCGCCTGGGTCCGCGCCGGGGCTTCCGGCAGGATCTTGTAGTTGATCTTGGTCACACTCTTGATCTGTCCGTCCCAACGCGGGTTCGGCACGGCGACGGCATCTTCTTCGGTGAACTTGATCGTGTACGGGCCGCTGCCGACGGGCTCTTTGGTGATGCCCTCGATACCGCGATCGGCGAAGTCCTTCGGCGCGATGATGAACGGATCGCGCACGTTGACCGGCAGGATCGGGTTCGGACGCGGCGTCGTCAGCTCGATGGTGTAGTCGTCGACGACCTTCACCTCGGAGATGTAGCCCTTCATCGTCTTGGCCGACGAGAAGACACCGCCTTCGTCCGTCCACCAGAAATCGAAGGTCGCCTTCACGGCGTGCGCGTCAACCGGCTCGCCGTTGGAGAAGACCTTGCCCTGCTTGATCTTGAAGCGCCAATGGGTGGGATCGACGTTCTCCCAGCTCTCGGCCAGGTCGCCCTGCGGCTGGCCCTGTTCGTCGATGAACGTCAGGTTGTCGAGTACCGGCGACCACGCAAAGACGCCCGGCGTGCAGTTACATCCCGAATAGGGGTTGCCCTTACCGGCGCCGAACATGCGCAGCGCAATGGTCACTTCCTCCGACGACGCGGTCTGCGGCAAGACGACCGACAGACTCAGCACCGCCCCTCCAAGTAGAGGCAATAGTCTCTTTTTCATGTTTATTACCTTGGTTGTTAAACCGCCCTGTTAGTGGCCGCAGCCTACCCCACGAGGCCCGGGATTCCACCCCCTTAATGGTCCGGACAAGCGAGATTCAGTTACCGGGAATAGCAGCCAAGGGCGGCGCGCAACCCGCGATAGGCAGATAGATGCCATTTAGGTAAAATTTTTGATACGCTCGCGCGCTCCGACGCCGTGGGCGGCCTACGCGTTCGATCCGATCGAAGCCCTTGTTCAGAGCGCATTCGGCCCTCTTTGGATCATGCTTGTGCCGACCCACCCGCTGGCCCTGCTCGCCTGGAGCCTGCACATGGTGATCCGCAACGTGATCGGTCACTCGGGCTACGAGCTATTCCCGCGCAACTGGGTCCGCCACCGCTGGCTCGGCTGGATTACCGCTGTGACGCACCACGACTTGCATCATCAAGACGCGCGGTGGAATCTCGGGCTCTACTTCACCTGGTGGGACAAGCTGATGGGCACAGAGCACCCGGACTACATCGCGCGTTTCGATTCCGCCGCGGGCCAAGCGCCCAAGGCAACCGAATTTGGGACCAGCACTGCACGCCCGGACGACTTCCTGCACGCAAAAGAACCGTGAGGCAGGCGATGGCTTCAGCGTCCAGCCGCCCCTGCCCGGAGCCTAGAACAGCATTCTCAGCCCCATCACGACATACAGCGTGGCGTCATCCTCGCCTTCGGCGCGGCGCAGGTCGGCGGTTTCGCCCCAGGTGCGTTCGTAGTGCACGCCGACATATGGCGATAGCAGGCGATCGACCAAGTCGTAGCCGAGACGGGCGCCGACCTCGACCTTGGGGTCCCAGGCGCCGAACTTGATCGGGCGATCGTCGGCCAAGGGCAGCTCGATCTCGATGCTCGGCGTCAGGATCACGCGGTTGGTGATCAGGCCTTCGTATTCCGCCTCGAAGCGAAAGAACGGGCGGTCGGCGAGATAAAGGTCGGCGTCGATCTCGAACCATTGCGGGGCGAGCCCCTTGACGCCGATCACGCCGTAGGTCCGGTCCGGACCGCGCGCCGTGTCGAGACGAATCCCGGCGACCGCGTCGAAGAACGTCGAGACCGGAACCTGCAGGCGCGCCTGGTTCTCGAACGTCTCGAACAGGCCGCTGCCGGTGTCGAGTTCGGCCTCGCTGCGCCAAACGGCCTTGAGCTCGTCCGTTCCCACGACCACGTCGAGATCCCAGGCGACGAGGTTCGAGTCGCTCTCGCCGCGCCGCACCTCAAGCTGCTCGACCTGAACGCCCCAGATCAAGGGTTCGGCCGACGCGGGCAGGGTGAGCGAAGCGACCCACAGACCAAGTAGGAGACTGCCTGTGCGCATCGCCCTACCCCTTCCGTCCGACCGAGGGGTCCGCGGCCTGGCGCCCGGGCGCACCCTCGACGACGACCTCGCGGAACATGCCGGCGTCCATGTGGTAGGCGAGATGGCAATGGAACGCCCAACGGCCCGGCGCATCGACTTCCGTCTCCATGTAGACGGTGGTGCCCGGCGCCACGCTGATCACGTGCTTGGCCGGGTTCAGACGGTCGTTACCGTTGTCGAGGATCGACCACATGCCGTGCAGGTGCATGGGATGGCTCATCATCGTCTCGTTGACGAACTTGAACCGCACGCGTTCGCCGTACCGGAGGCGAATGGGCTCGGCGTCGGCGTACTTGATGCCGTCGATCGACCAGATGTAGCGCTCCATGTTGCCGGTCAGCCGGATCTCGATCTCGCGCGTCGCCGGACGCGCGTCGTAGAGTGGTTTCTGCGCCTTGAGGTCGGCGTAGGACAGGAACCTGCCGCCGTCCGCCGCCGCCGGGGTCAAACCGCTGCCCGCCGCGTAGAAAGCGTCGCCCGCACCGGCGGCCGCGCCGTGCATGCTGTGATCCATGCCGGCCATGACCTTGCCGTCGGACAGCGTGTGGCTCGCGGACGCCTCGGCGCCGTGATTCATGCCGGTATGTTCGCCGCCCTTCGTGGACGGCGTCGCCGCGCCCGAATTCGGGGCGGGCGATGCGTCGCCATGGCCCATCGCGGCGTGATCCATCTGACCGTGATCGCCGTGCGCCATCCCCATGTCGGCCATCGTCAGCAGGCCCGAATCGCGAAGTGGCGGGACCGCGCCGACCATGCCTTCGCGCGGCGCCAGGCTGGCCCGGATCAGCGCCGAGCGGCCCATCGACTCGGCGACGATGGCGTAGGCCCCGTCCTCGGTCGGTCGGACGATCACGTCATAGGTCTCGGCGACCGCAATGCGGAACTCGTCGACCGTCACGGGCTGGACGTTGTTGCCGTCCGCCTGCACGACGGTCATCTGCAGGCCGGGAATGCGGATGTCGAAATAGGTCATCGCCGAGGAGTTGATGAACCGAAGACGCACGCGTTCGCCGGGCGCGAACAGCGCAGTCCAGTTCTGCGCCGTGCCGTGCCCGTTGATGAGGGGCGCGAACCCCTGGAGGTCCTCGATGTCGGTCGGCATCATGCGCATCTCGCCCCACGCGGCGCGATCGTTCAGCGCCGTCGCGAGCCCTTGTCGACGGGCATCGCCTAGGAAATCGAGCAACGTGCGCTGCTGGCGGTTGTAGTAGTCCGGCATCATCTTGAGATTGCGCATGATGCGGCTGCCCCGGTGGGGGTGCGCGTCGGTCAGCTGCACCACGTATTCCCGGTCGTAGCGGAACGGCTCGCGGCCCTTGGGCTCGATGACGATGGCGCCGTAGGCCCCGTCCGGTTCCTGAAAGCCCGAGTGGCTGTGGAACCAGTAGGTGCCGCTCTGCACGATGGGAAACCGATAGGTAAAGGTCTCGCCCGGCGCGATTCCGTCATAGCTGAGTCCGGGCACGCCATCCTGGTCGGTCGGCAGGATCAGGCCGTGCCAGTGGACCGAGGTCGGTTCGCCCAAGTTGTTAGTGACCCGGATGACGACGTCCTCGCCTTCCTTGAAGCGGAGCACCGGCCCCGGGGTGGCGCCGTTGAAACCAACGCCCGCACGCTTGAAGGATCCGGTATCGACGACCACCCGGTCCACGGTCAGTTCGTATTCGCCCGCGACGGCGGGCGCGGCAACGGCAACCAGCACGGCGGCCAGCGCGCCGAACCAGAGACGCCTTCTCTTCGTTTTCATGATGCAGGTCCCTCAGCGCGCGTTCTTGCCGAGGCGAAACTCGCCCACCATGCCGGCTTCGTAGTGGCCAGGCACGTTGCAACCGAACTCGATGGTCGTTTCGCTGCCCGCCGGAAAGGTCCAGACGAGCTCGGCGGTCTTGCCCGGTTCGAGGAGCACGCTGTTGGCGTCGTCGTGCATGCCGTGCCCCATCGTCTGCTGCATCCGGGCGGCGGCTTGCCGATCGATACGGTCGGGCATCAGCACCTCGTGCTCGACCATCATCATCATTTCCTTTTGATGTTCGCGGTGCATGTCCGCGGTGCCGATGTTGAACTCGTGGACGAACTCGCCGGCGTTGGCGACGACGAAGCGGACCGTCTCGCCCGGTGCGACGGTGATCGATTCGGGCTCGAAATAGTTGTCGCGCATGGTGACGTTAACCGTGCGCGATACCCTGGCGGCCTCGCCCGGCGCACCGACGGCGGCGCCGTGACCGTGGCCATGGCCGCCTTCGTGGCTTCCGGCGGCATTGGCGGGGATCGTGGAGAGCATCGAAGTCGCCATGAAGGCGAGCGCGGCGAAGACCGCGCGGCGGTTGTTCTTCGTCATGGGACGAAATCCTTTCAAGAGAGATCGACGATTGGCGGAACGCAGGCGCAGGCCCGCCCGACGCCACTGGCGTTCAGCACCCCGGCCATTCGCCGGGCTGCGCGATCAGCGTTGTCTAATCGGGAGCGCGGTCGTCAGACGACGGATCGCGGCGGGCGGCGTGGCGGGCCGATGGTCAAGCCCGTCAGGTCCGCCTGGACCGACCAGCCGCGCGGATCGGCGCGGCCGAGCGCAAGCGCCTCGTATTCCGGACCGACGATGATCGCCACACAGGCGAAAGAGCAGTGGGCGGCATAGCCCCCGGCGCGACCTGAATCCGTTTCTTCGTGTCCGTGGTGCGCCGCCGCCGTCGGGCCGCCTTCATCAAGATGGGCGGCTGCGGCCGGATGACCGTCGTGCCGATCACCAAGCGACGGCGACATGCCGCCCCAAGACGCAAATGCGCCGGCAATCAACAGGAGGACAAGAAGGAGACGCATTCGGAATCGCATTCCATTTCCGCAATACGAAAGATGTAGACCACAACGACGCGGAAGCATAGCCCGCACGATACACAAGCCGTTAACATTGGCGTCATGAGTCTCTGGCACGGACCGACGGACGAAACCGAACGACCATGAGCGACTTCCTGGGCGCGAATGAGCCGGCGATCCGGCTGGGCATCTTCTTCGGGTCGCTGGCGCTGTTCGCCTTGTGGGAAATGGCGGCGCCGCGGCGGCGCGATGTCGGGCGCGGCGTTCGCTGGGTCAGCAACCTCGGCATCGTGATCGTCGATACCATTGTGTTGCGGCTGGTGTTCCCGGCGGCCGCCGTGGGGTTCGCCGCGACGGCGGCCGACCGGGGCTGGGGCCTGTTCAACCTGGTCGAGGCGCCGGGGTGGCTCGCGTTCGTGGTGGCGCTCGTCGTGCTCGACATCGCGATCTATGCCCAGCACGTCGCGTTTCACCGCGTGCCGTGGCTGTGGCGGTTGCACCGGATGCATCACAGCGATACCGGCTTCGACGTGACGACGGCGCTGCGCTTTCATCCGGTCGAGATCCTGCTGTCGATGGCGATCAAGATCGCGGTCATCGCCGCCATCGGGGCCCCGGCGGCGGCCGTGCTGGTGTTCGAGGTCCTGCTCAACGCCTGCGCGATGTTCAACCACAGCAACGGGCGGATGCCGCGCGGGCTCGACGCCCTGCTGCGTCTCGTGGTGGTGACGCCCGACATGCACCGCGTGCACCATTCGATCGTTCCCGTTGAGACCAACAGCAACTACGGCTTCAGCGTTTCGTGGTGGGACCGGCTGTTCCGCACCTACCGCGCCCAGCCGGCGGCCGGTCACGAGGCGATGACGCTGGGCCAGGAAGCGTTCCGCGAACCCCGCGACGCCTGGCTCGACCGGCTGCTGTGGCAGCCGTTGCGCAGCACGCGTTAGCCCGCGGCGGCGCGCACCGCGGCT
>JAYQVF010000134.1:0-9187 GCA_038148335.1 Alphaproteobacteria bacterium
CGACCGCGAACACCTTGGCTGCGCCACCGTGCAACAGAACGTCGGTAAAGCCGCCCGTCGAGGCGCCGACGTCGAGCGCCACCGCGCCGCGCACGTCGATCGCGAAGGTCTCCAGTGCATGGGCGAGCTTGAGTCCGCCGCGCGATACCCAGGGATGGTCGTTGCCCTTGACCTCGATCGCGGCATCCTCGGCGACGGCGGCACCCGGCTTGTCGACACGCCCGCCATCGACCATGACGACGCCGGCCATGATCAACGCGCGTGCGCGTTCGCGGCTCGGCGCAAGATTGCGACGCAGAAGCAGGAGATCGAGCCTTTGTCTTGAAATCGTCATAGGCAATGTGCGGTGTTCGACTTGACCCAGCATACTCGGTCGCTATGGTCGTTACATCGTCGCCCGCCATCCCTGTATCAGGTCGAGCACATGGGGCGACAGGCGCGCAGGCGACATGCCCGCACGATGCGCCGCTCGATAGCACCAATGCGATTTCCGGCCGCGCGGGAGGGCGGCTTGCCATGTCTGTTCAGAATCGAACCGAAGAACGAACCGCGACGGAAAAGAACGCCGAAACCCACGAATCCGCCGACGTCGACTTCGCCGAGGTCAACGAAGGCAAGTCCGATTTCGACGCCGTCTATAACGCGCCCGACCCCCGGGGCTACTGCCAGACCCTCAGCAAGCTCGACTACCGGATTCCCGCCGAGGCGAAGCCGGTCTTTCGCTCTCTGATCCACGCCATGCAGGCCGATGGCCGCGAATCGCTCCGGCTCATCGATCTCGGGTGTTCGTACGGCATCAACGCCGCACTCCTAAAGTACGGCATGCACTTGGGGGGATTCTTCAAGCGCTACACCACGCCAAAGATCGAAAACGCGCCCAGCGATGTGGTCCTTCGACGGGAATCCGCCTTCTTTGATTCCAATACCGCGGACGACGCGCTGGAAGTCATTGGCATCGACGTCGCCGACCGGGCGCTCGAATTTGCCGACAGCGTTGGCTTGCTCGACGATGTGGTCGGACAGAACCTCGAAGAGCAGCCGCTGACGGATGAGAACCGCGAACTCGTCGAGGGCGCCGACCTGATCATCTCGACGGGCTGCGTCGGCTACGTCACCGACAAGACGTTCCGGCGTATCCTGGATGCCGCGGCCGACGGCGGCGATCCCCCGTTCGTCGCCTCGTTCGTGCTGCGCATGTTTCCCTACGAGCCGATCGCCGACGCGCTCGCCGACTACGGCCTCGTCACCGAAAAGCTACACGACGTGACCTTCCGGCAGCGGCGCTTCGAAACCACGGACGAGCGAAATCACGTCTTCGAGCAACTCCGCGCCCAGGGGATCGATCCCGATCTCGAACAGGACGGTTACTATCACGCGGAATTCTTCCTCAGCCGGCCCGCACATGAAGCCAGGGAGCGTCCGCTCGGGTATCTGATATAGTCGAACCGGCCCCGCTGCGTCGGGGCGCCGCCATGCTGTGCCGATGCGTAAGTACCTTGTCGCGATTCTGCTCTCTGCCCTGATTGCCCCGCTCGGCGGCCTGTCCTCGTCGGCGCAGGCGCAGGGCGTGATGATCGGCCGCCAGATCGACTGGTGGAAGGCCGACGAGAGCATGGTGGCCTTCCTGTGCCTGCCCGATGAGCGGCCGGCATGGTGCACGGATGCCGAAGCGGGGAACAGGCCACCGCCGCCGCCCGCGCCTCCGCCGCCGCCTCCCCCACCGCCGCCCAAGAGCGTCAGCGACGAGGACTGGCAGCAACTGATGGCCGAGATGTCGCAGCGCATCGCCGGACCGCCCGATCTCCTGGCGATGGAGCGGCGCGGCTTCGAGGATCGCGATCCGCTCGCCTTCGAGGTGTTGGGCTATACCTATGCGACGGGCCGTGGCCCCAAGCGCGATTACGCGACGGCCTATCAGTACTATGGGCTGGCGCTGGTTGGCGGCCGCACCGACGTACGGACCAATCTCGACGAGCTCTGGCGCTTCCTGTCGGAACCCGAGCGCGCATTCGTGCGTTTCCGCTTCGAGCGCGCCTTCCCGCCCTAGGAGTCCCGCTCCACCACGAAACGGGCGACCTCGCGCAACAAGTCCGCCTCGGCGCCGAAGCCGTGGAGATGGGCGATGGCCTGGTCGGCCAGGATGTCCGCCTGCTGGCGCGCCCGTTCGACGCCGAGAATCGACACGAAGGTCGCCTTGCCCGCCGCCGCGTCCTTGCCGACGCGCTTGCCGACGGTCGCCGCATCGCCTTCGACGTCGAGCAGGTCGTCCTTGATCTGAAACGCGAGACCGAGGTCGTGCGCGTAGCCGTGCAACGCAAGACGTTGCTCCTCGCGGGCATGACCCAGGATGGCGCCGGCCTCGCACGAAAACGCCAGCAGCGCTCCGGTCTTCATCGCCTGCAGCCGGGTGATCTCGGGAATCTTGAGGTCGCGATCCTCGGCCAGCAGATCGATCATCTGGCCGCCGGTCATGCCGTGGCCGCCCGCCGCGGCCGCCAGCGCGCGGACCAGTTCGCTGCGCACCTCCGCCTGCTCGTGCGTGGCGCGCGTCGACACGATCTCGAAGGCGTGGGTCAGCAGCGTATCGCCCGCAAGGACCGCCGTCGCTTCGTCGAACTGCTTGTGCGTCGCGGGGCGCCCCCGTCGCAGGTCGTCGTCGTCCATGCACGGCAGGTCGTCGTGCACCAGCGAATAGGCGTGCACCATCTCGACCGCGGCGGCGACGCGCAGCGAGTGCGTGCGCGGGACCATGAACATGTCGGCGCTGGTGACGACGAGGAACGGCCGCAAGCGCTTGCCGCCGAGCAGGACGGCATAGCGCATGGCCTCGAACAGGCGCGCTTCCGGTCCCTCGGGCCTGTCGATCGTCTCGTCCAGGACGCGGTCGATCTCGCCGGTGAACGCCTTGAGCGCTTCCTGCAATGCCATCGCGACGGCCGCGCTCAGTCTATGTTGGCGGGTTCGGTGCCGACGGCGCCGTCGGCACCGGGCACGATCTTGTCGATGCGCTCCTGCGCCAGGCGAAGCTTTTCCTCGCAATGGCGGCGCAAATGGGTGCCCCGGGTGTAGATATCGATCGATTCCTCGAGCGAGACCTCGCCGCCCTCGAGCTGGCCAACGATCTCCTCCAGCGCCTCAAGCGCCTGCTCGAAGGACATCTTGGCGATATCCGCAGGAATCTTCTCGGTCTTGGCTGTGTCGTTCATGCACCCTCCGGCCCGCGATCATAGGCAGGGGGTCGGGACCGGGCAAGGAAGCGGCTAGACCGCCATCAGCTCGCGCACATGGGCCGCGGCGCTCGCCGCCAGGGCCTGCAGATCGTAGCCGCCCTCGAGGCACGACACCACGCGGCCCCTGGCATATTCGTCCGCCACCGCCATCAGCTCGCGCGTCGCCCAGGCATAGTCGTCCTCGACCAGGTTGAGATTGGCCAGGGGGTCGCGAGCGTGGGCGTCGAACCCGGCCGAGATCATCACCAGGTCGGGACCGAACCGCTTCAGCGCCGGTAGCACCTCGTTGCTCATGACCGCGCGAAAATCCTCGCCGTCGGCACCCGGCGGCAGCGGCGCGTTGACGATGTTCCCGATCCCCTTTTCCGCGGCGCGGCCGGTGCCGGGATAGAGCGGCATCTGATGGGTCGAGGCATAGAACAGGTCCCGGTCCTCCCAGGCGAACGCCTGGGTGCCGTTGCCGTGATGCACGTCGAAATCGATCACCGCGATCCGCTGCAGGCCGTGCTCGTGGCGCGCCTGCATCGCGCCGATCGCGACATTGTTGAACAGACAGAAGCCCATGGCGCGCGCCGGTTCGGCATGGTGGCCCGGCGGGCGCACGGCGCAAAAGGCATTCCTTGCATGACCGCCGGCCACCGCATCGACGGCGGCGACCAGTGCGCCGGCCGCGTGCAGCGCCGCAACGCCGCTGCCCGGCGACACGACGGTGTCGGCGTCGATATGGGCCAGGCCCTGCTTCGGCACCGCGCGAAGGACGGCCTCGACCTGCGCCTGCGGATGCACGCGAACGATCTGCGCCAGCGTCGCCTCGGGCGCCTCGCGCCGCTCTAGGGCGTCGAACTCCGGCGCCTCGAGCGCCTTCAGGACAGCGCGCAGGCGGTCCGGCCGTTCCGGATGGTGCGCCCCGGTATCGTGATCGAGGCCCGACGGGTGGGAAAACAGGTGAGTCACCGCAGGTCTCCCATCGCCGCGTCGACGCGCGGGTCCATGATCCGCCGCCACAGTGGCGGCACGAAGGCGACCAGCAGCATCGCGGCGTAGCCGAGCGGCAACTGCGGCGCCGCATCGACATGGCGCAGGATCTGATAGCGGCGCCCGGCTGCGTTGTGGTGATCGGTATGGCGGCCGAGATTGAACAGCGCCCAGTTGGTCAGCCGCCGGCTGTCGTTCCACGAATGCCGCGAGTCCGTCGGTTCGTAGCGCCCCGGTGCGATCTCGCGCCGGCGCAGGCCGTAGTGCTCGATGTAGTTGATCGCTTCAAGTTCCAGAATTGCAACGATGCTCTGGCCGACGAAATAGACCGCGCCGATCCAGCCCCACAGGGCCCCGGACCCGACGACCAGCACGACCGTCGCCAGCGCGTCCTGCAGCATGCGGTTGCTCGGATGCAGTACCGGCCGCCCTTTTCGTTGCAACCGCGCCGCCTCGATCGCCCAGGCCGACCGCCAGCTCCCGATGATCGTCTGCACGAAGAAGCGGTAGACGCTCTGCCCGCGCGCCGCGCTCGCCGGGTCGCGCGGCGTCGCGACATGGACGTGGTGCCCCTGCACGTGCTCGATGCAGAAATGCGCGTAGGCGACGCTGCCCATGAGAATGCGCCCCAGCCAGCGTTCGATGCGCCGCTGGTGCATAAGTTCGTGCCCCACGACGATCGCATAGCCGCCGCTGGCGATTCCGACGGCCAGGACCGCCCCGATCTTCTCGACCGGCCCGGTCTCGGGCGAGGCAACGAAGAAGCCGCCCCAGACCAGCACGGCGATCTGCACCGGCACCGCACTCCAGGTCAGGAACCGGTAGAACGCCGACGACGACATCCCGGGTTCGGCGGCCCGCTCCGGATTGCCGCGGTCCTCGGGCACGATCGAATCGAGAATCGGGAACATCACGTAGGTCTGCACCACGCCGAGCCAGACCCATCCGCTGCCCAGCGCGAGCCCCAGCATCGTCGCGCCGGGAATGACATAGGCGAGGCAGTAGCGGAGCACGCCGCTCCTACTTTTCCTGGATCCAGCGCCGCAGCACGGCGGCGGCCTCGTCGGGGTGCTCGTCGATCATCTTGCCGACCCAGCGGGTCGACGACTTGTCGTGCGGAATCTCGACCGACGGCCCGTCGGCCGGCTTCGGCGCCGCCGCCTTCTTCGGCGCGGCCTTGGGCAGCGCTTTGACCGGCGCCGGCGCGCGCGTGATCATTTGCGCCGACTGCCGCGGCTTGGACCGCGCCGGCCGCAGGAATATCCACAGCAACAACGCCACGATGACCGCGACGGCGAGGACCGCCAGCCCGAGAACTAGGTTGCTCATGGTCTACTGCGCCGCCTCGGCCTTTTGCCGGTCGGCCTTGGCGTTCTCCTCGGCCACCAGTTCCTTCTTCGACAGCTTGCCGACCATGGTCTTGGGCAGCTCGCTGCGGAACTCGATGTGGCGCGGAATCTCGTGCTTGCCGAGGTGATCGCGCAGGAAGGCCACCAACTGGTCGGCGCCGAGGTTCTCGCCCTTCTTGAGCTTGACGAAGGCCTTGACGCTCTGGCCCTGGTATTCGTCGGGCACGCCGATCACGGTGACTTCTTCCACCGCCGGATGCTTGTAGATGCCCTCCTCGACGTTGCGCGGATAGACGTTGAAGCCGCCGACCAGGATCAGGTCCTTGATGCGGTCGATGATGAAGGTATAGCCGTCCTCGTCGAGGTAGCCGACGTCGCCGGTGTGCAGGCGTCCGTCGATCAGCACGTCCTTGGTCGCATCGGGGCGGTTCCAGTAGCCCTTCATGACCTGCGGCCCCTCGATGCAGATCTCGCCGATCTCGCCCTGCGGCATCACCTTGTGGGGATCGTCCCGGTCGGTGATGACAACCCTGGTCTGCGGCATCGGCAGGCCGACCGAATTCTCCTTGTTGTCACCGTCGAGCGGGTTGCAGCACACCACCGGCGAGGCCTCGGTCAACCCGTAGCCCTCGACCAGGCTGCAGCCGGTCAGCGCCTCGAAGCGCTTGCGCACCTCCAGCGGCATCGGCGCCGCGCCCGAAATGCATCCCTTGATCGAGGTGAGATCGTACTTCGAAAGCTCGGGGTAGTTGTTGATCGCCGTGTACATCGTCGGCACGCCGGGCAGCATCGTCGGCCTTTTCTTGTCGATGACCTTGAGCACGGGCACCAGTTCGAAGCGCGGCAGCATGATGATCTCGGCGCCGATATGGACGCTCATGTTCATGCACACCGTCATCGCAAAGACGTGGAAGAACGGCAGGACGCTGAGCATCCTCTCCTGGCCCGGCTCCACCATCGTGAACCACAAGGCCGCCTGCACCGCATTGGCGTAGAGATTCGCATGGGTCAGCATCGCGCCCTTGGCAACGCCGGTCGTGCCGCCGGTGTACTGCAGGACGGCGATGTCCTCGTTGACATCGATGGTCGGGGTATCGAACGTCGCATCGTTGTTGAGCAGTTCCTTGAACGACACGTGCCGCGAATCATCCGGCACCTTGGCGATGTCCTTCGCCTTGGCGAGCGGATAGAGCAGACTCTTGGGAAACGGCAGCACCTCGGGCAGCGTGCCGACGACGAGCTTCTTCAGCCGGCTCTTTTCCAGCATCGCCTGCATCTTCGGATACAGAACCTTGAGGTTCAGCGTCACCATGATGTCGGTGTGCGAATCCTCGATCTGGTGCAGCAGCTCGTTCTCGGAATAGAGCGGCGAGAAGTTCACCACCGTGCCGCCGGCCTTGAGGATCGCGTAGTAGCACACGACGTGCTGCGGGCAGTTCGGCAGGAACAGGCCGACCTTGACGCCTTTCTTGACGCCGAGCGCCTGGAAGCCCGCCGTCGCGTGGTCGATCATGCGCCCGACCTCGCGATAGGTGTACTTCTTGTCGAGGAAGTCGAGGCACGGGCGGTCGCCGAAGCGGTGCATCGCATCGTCGAAGATCTCGTACAGCGGCTTGGCCGGAAGGTCCGCATCCCACTTGACCGTGGCGGGATAGCTCTTGGCCCATTGCATCATGCGTCTCCCTCGAAAAGGCCTAGGGTTTTGGAAATCCTACCCTTTTCGCCGCCGACCGGCGAGTCGTGCCCCGGCCCGATGGACGGCCCTTGGCTCAAATGCAAACGAGTGACCGGAGCCGTTCTACTTCCCAGTGAACCTGGGCGCGCGCTTTTCGAGGAACGCCGTGACGCCCTCGACAAAGTCGGCCGTCGCGGTGCTGGCAGCAAAGTGCTCGGTCTCGGCGTCGAGTTGTTCCACCGCCGAGGTGTGGAGCGACTGGTTGAGCAGCAGTTTGGTCCGCCCGATCGCCTGGGTCGCCCCCGCGCCAAGCCGGCTCACGACCGCATCGACCGTGGCGTCGAGATCGGCGCGCGGCACCACCCGGTTGACGATGCCGAAATCGAGCGCGGCGGCCGCGTCGAAGCGCTCGCCGAGGAACGCCAGTTCCTTTGCCTTCTTCAGTCCCACCGTGCGCGGCAGGAAGAACGACGACGAGCCGTCCGGCGACACGCCGAGCTGGTTGTAGGCCATGGTGAACTTGGCGTCGTCGGCGGCGATCGCGAGGTCCGCCGCCAGCACGAAAGACAGGCCGATACCCGCCGCCGCGCCCTGGACCTTGACCACCACCGGCTTCGGCATCCGCATCATCGTCAGCAGGCCGACATGCACCTGGTTGAGAAACGTCCGGTAGTGCCGGAATCGGTGCTCGGCCGTCCAGGTGATCATGTCCTTGAACATCTTGATGTCGCCGCCGGCGCAGAAATGGTCGCCGGCGCCCTCGAGCACGACGCAGCGCACCGAATCGTCGGCATCGATCGTGTTCATATAGGCGACGTAGTCGTTGGCGACATCCTGGTTGAACGCGTTGAGCGCCTCGGGCCGGTTGAAGGTGACGCGGGCGATCCCGTTCTCGACCTTGAACTGCACGGCGTCGGTCATGGTCAGGCCCTCATCAGTTCGGGTTCGATGGCGTACAGCGTCGCGGCGCCGCCGGTGATCGGGCCGAGCAGCGCAGCCGCCTGCGGCAGCAGCTGGTCGGCATAGAACCGCGCCGTCAGCACCTTGTTGCGGTAGAAGCCGGTATTGTCGCCGCCCTGGCCGAGCGCGCGCTGCGCCGCGAGCGCGCTGCGCGCCAGCATGTAGCCGCCGGCGACGGTGCCGAACATCCGCAGGTAGTTGGTGGCCCCGGCCGCGGCGTCGTCGTAGTCCCGGCCGAGCTGGTCGCGCAGCCATGCCGTGGCCTTTTCGAGACCGGCAACCGCGCCGTCCAGTGCCCCCGCCACAGCGCCGAGATGACCGTCAGCGTCCTTTTCCTGCTTCAGCGCCGCGCAGGTCTCCCGGATCGCCGCGATATAGTCGTCGACCGGCTGGCCGCCCATGATGCCGAGCTTGCGCCCGACGAGATCGAGCGCCTGGATGCCGTTGGTGCCCTCGTAGATCGGCGCGATCCGCGAATCGCGGAGGTGCTGCGCCGCGCCGGTTTCCTCGATGAAACCCATGCCGCCGTGAACCTGCACGCCCAGCGAGGCCATCTCGACGCCCATGTCGGTGCACCAGCCCTTGACCACCGGCGTCAGCAGATCGACCAGGCCCTGGTTGGCGGCCCGCACCTCCTTGTCGCCGTGATGCTTGGCGACGTCGTAGGCGATGCCCGCCGACAGCGCGAGGCCCCGCATCGCCTCGACCGTCGCCTTCATCGTCATCAGCATCCGGCGCACGTCTGGATGCTCGAGAATCGGGGCCATGTCCTCGGCGCCCTGTCCCGGCCGCCGGCCCTGCTTGCGCTCGCGCGCATAGCTCAGCGCCTGGTGGTACGCGCGGTCGGCGATCGCCAGTCCCTCGAGCCCGACCATCAGCCGCGCGTGGTTCATCATCGTGAACATGCAGCGCATGCCCTGGTGCTCGTCGCCGACCAGCCAGCCGACCGCACCCTCGTTGTCGCCGTAGGACATCACCGCCGTCGGGCTGCCGTGGAT
>JAYQVF010000135.1:0-9008 GCA_038148335.1 Alphaproteobacteria bacterium
TACGATCTTGCGCGCCATGCCGATGACCGCAGCGAGGTCCTCGCGTCTCGCAGCGTCGCGCAGCGCGTCGAAATCGCCGTCGAGCTCGGCCAGCGGCAATGTGCGCGGCGCGGCGCGCATCACGCCGGCCAGCGACGTCGGCGTCATATTCTCGGCCTGGTGCGAAAGCTCCTCGTACATCTTCTCGCCGGGGCGCAGGCCGGTATAGCGGATCATGACATCCTTGTCGGGCTGCAGGCCGACCAGACGGATCATCTGCCGCGCGAGATCCTGGATTCGGACCGGCGTACCCATGTCGAGCACGAAGACGGTGCCGGCTACGTGTTCGCTCGCGTCCATCGCCGATGCGGCGAGGACAAGCTCGACCGCCTCGCGCGTGGTCATGAAGTAGCGTGTCATTTCCGGGTCGGTCACCGTGACGGGACCGCCGGCCGCGATCTGTTTCTGGAACAGCGGCACCACCGACCCCGTCGAGCCCAGAACGTTGCCGAAGCGCACCGCGACGAAGCGCGTTCCATCGCTGCGCTCGCGACTCAGGGCCTGGCAGTACATCTCCGCCAAACGTTTGCTCGCCCCCATGACGTTGGACGGGTTGACCGCCTTGTCCGTCGAAATCAGCACCATCGTGGCAACGTGATGCCGCAGACAGGCGAGCGCGACCTCGCGCGACCCCATTGCATTCGTCAGCATGGCCTCGTGCGGGTTCAGTTCCGACAGCGGCACGTGCTTGAACGCGGCCGCGTGGAAGACGAGCGCCGGCCGCTCCGCGGCAAAGACGTGCTCGACGCGTGCGGCATCGCGCACGTCGGCAAGCACCGCGCTGCGCGATAGCTCCGGATTCGTCACCGACAGCTCAAGGTCGATCTGGTAGAGCGCATGCTCGCCGTTGTCGAGCAGCGTCACGTGCGCCGGTACGAGGGCGGCGATCTGGCGTACCAGCTCGCTGCCGATGGTGCCGCCCGCACCGGTGACCAGAACCCGCCGACCGGCCACGAGCTGGCGCACCGCGTTGCGGTCGAGAACCTTTTGCGGACGCCCAAGCAGGTCTTCCATGTCGAGCGGCCGGATCGTGCCAGGCCTGTCGGACTGAAAGTCGGTGGCGCGGGGCAGCCGCGCGAGTGTCATGCCGAGTTCCTCGGCGCGGTCGAGCAGGGCGCGCACGCCTTCGGGCGGAATCTTCTCCGTTGCCAATAGCAGCCGCTGCGGCCGGCGATGCCGCGCCTCGAGCCGGGCAACGACTTCGGGGATGCGCGCGACAGAGTCCATCACCCGCACGCCGCGGATGTCGCGACCGATGCGGCCCGGCTTGTCGTCGACGATCCCCACGACGCGATAGGCTGCGCCCGGACGCGTCATCTCGCGAATGAAGGCTTCCGCGGCGCTGCCCGCCCCGACGAGAAGCACTGGTATGCGGTCGTCGGTGGCCCGCTCGACCACGGCACTGAGATTGCCGTCCTTGATCAGTCGATAGGCGAGCCGCGGTAGACTTAATTGCAGGATGAGCAGTGGCCAGACCAGGACTAGCGACGTGCGCGGAAAGTTCTCGAGGCGCGTGACGAGAAACAGCAGGGGCAGGAACACCAGCAGGCTGAGCGTTACCCCCTTGAGGATGGTCATGAGGTCGGTGAAGGACGCGTAGTGCCAGATTCCGCGGTACAAGCCGACACGCCAGAACACCAGGGCGCAGACGGCGACGAATGCCAGGGTGTTGGGCCAATCGTGGAACGGCGGCTGATCGTTTCCCAGCATCCGGTGCCGCAGCAGCACGGCCAGTTCGAACGCGATCGTCGCCTGGATCAGGTCGTGCAGGGCGACGAGGCTGACGCGCGACAGGCTGAGAAACGGTCGGGGGCCGGCGGTGGCGGTCATCGGGTCAAGGCTTGGGGGCTGCGTCGGGGGCAAAGTACCACAGCACCGCGGCCGTCAGTACCACGCCCGTCGCCAGGGCCGCGATCTGGTGCGCCGGCTGCAGCGCGCTGGTGTAGGCGAGGGCGACCAGCACCGCATTGAGCACAAGAACGATCGACGACACGCGTGCGTGCGATCCGAGCCGGCGTGCAGCGCGTTGATAAAAATGGCTACGGTGCGCCTGCATGATGCGCTCGCGGAGAACGATGCGGCGCATGAGGGTGAGGGTCGCGTCCATCACGTAGTAGAGCGGCAGCAGAAGCGCCGCCACCCAAAGGCCCGCCCCCGCGAGTTCGAACAGCAGCCAGCCGAACAGCAGGCCGAGCGGCACGGCGCCAACGTCGCCGAGAAAGATCTGCGCCGGCTGCCAGTTGAAGTAGAGAAAGCCGGCCATCGCCGCCGCAACGATGATCCCGAGGAGCGCCAGAACGTCGGCATGCCCGGCGCCGAAGGCAACGCTCGCCGCGCCGGCAAAGGGCGCGAGCAGCATCACGCCGATACCGATCGCCGCACCCTCGACACCGCTGATGCCGTCGATTCCGTCCATGAAGTTGGTGAGGTTGATCAGCCACAGCCAAAGGAAGGCGGTCAGCGCGAGATCCAGCCAGGCCGGCAGGATGCCCTGGAAGACATGTCCGCCGGCCGAAAGCGCGATGAGGCCGGCTGCGACCACGAGCGCCTGCACGCCGAGGCGGACGGCGGGCGACAACGGCCGTCGGTCGTCGCGCCAGGACATGACGCCAAGAGCCGCGGCGAGCGCGACGATCAGCGGCACCGCAAGGCCGAAATCGCCGTGCCGCATCACGCCCGAGAGCCCCCACACGACGAGGCCCTCGGCGCCGATGACGCCGATCACGACGAGGCCGCCGCCGACCGGGGTCGGCGCCGCGTGGCTCGAGCGCTCGTTGGGGTGGTCGAGGATGGCGCGGGCGCGCAGCACCTGAACGAGAAGCCGGGTGCCGAGAAACGAGGCCGCAAACGCGATAACGGCAACGACGACCAGCGTGGGAATCATGCCCGCTTATATCAGATCGGCGGCGTCGCAGCCCTGGCTCGTGCATAGGCGGCCAGCGACTGCTCGACGAAGAGTTCGACCGAGAACTCGGTTTCGGCGATTTCGCGGCCGCGCGCCGCCATGCGCCGGCGCAACGCGTCGTCGTCGAGCAACCGCTCGACCGCGGCGGCCGTTGCGGCGCCGTCCCGCGCCGGGACCAGCAGGCCGTTGTCGCCGTCGCGCACGATCTCGCGACAGCCCGGCACGTCGGTGGCGACGATCGCCCGGCCCACGGCGGCGGCCTCGATCAGGCCGCGGGGCAGACCCTCACGATAGGAGGGCATGCACACGATGGTGGCGTCGGCGAGGGTCTGCGCCATGTCCTTTGAGAAGCCGTGCCAGGTGACGATGCCTTCGCGTTCCCACTCCCGGATGCCGTCTTCGCCGACATCGGTCGGATTGTCGGGGTCGGTCCGGCCGACCAGGACGAACCGGGCACGACCCTTGAGAGCCCTTGCCGCCGCGACGAACTCGTGCACGCCCTTGTCGCCGAGGATGCGCGCGGGAAACATGACGACCGGCGCGCCTTCCGGCTCCGGCCGACAAGCGAACCGCTGCATGTCGACGCCACAACCGCGAATCATCACGACGATGCCGGGATCGACGAGCCGCGCGTCGAGGAACAGTTTCAGGTCGTCCGGATTCTGAAAGATCGCGACGCAGTTGCGATGGCCGAGCGCGAAGAGGTAGAGCCGTTTTACCAGGGCGCGCTGTAGGCGCGCGGCCAGACCTTCTATCAGGAAGAGATAACCAAGGCCGGTGATCGCGTGGACGACGGCGGGCACCCCGCGCAGACGCGCCACCAGGCCGGCATAGAGTACCGGCTTCATCGTCACCGCGTGCAGCACGTCGGGGC
The DNA here is from genome assembly GCA_038148335.1 of Alphaproteobacteria bacterium. GTDB lineage: Bacteria > Pseudomonadota > Alphaproteobacteria > SHVP01 > SHVP01 > CALJDF01. The sequence continues at coordinate 3,819 of JAYQVF010000135.1, forward strand.
GCACGGCGCCGACGATTCGCCACAGGGCGGCGATCAGTGCGAGCTCGCCGCCGACGCGCCGGGCGCCGCGCTTGAGCGGAATGTCGTAGTAGTGAAACCCCTCGCGGCGGATGACGTCCACCGGACCGAGGTCGAACGGGACGGCAATGTGGACTTCATAGCCGGCGTCGCGCGCGGCCAGCGCGACGGGCAGGCGATGCGAGATGAAGAACGGTGCGTCGTTGAGCACCATGAGCAGGCGAGGCTTGCTCACGCCGCTGCCGCCGCTTGTTCGTGCCAGGCCTGAAACATCAGCGCACCCCACAGCGGGCCCGAACGGTCGTAGCGCCCGGACAGATGCTCGGCCCACAGCCGGCGCAGGGTGACCACATCGAAGAATCCTTCTTCCCGCAACCGGTTCGCGGCAAGAAGCGTTTCCGCCCAATCCCGCAGCGGTCCGCGCAGCCAGCGCGTCACCGGCACGGCAAATCCCTGTTTGGGCCGGTCGACCAGCGCCTGCGGCACATGCCGGTACAGGATCTGCCGCAGCAGCCACTTGGAGGTGCCGTCGCGAATCTTGAGGTTGGTCGGCAGGCGCCACAATGCCTCGACCACGCGGTGGTCGAGAATCGGCACCCGCACCTCGAGGCTGACGGCCATGCTGGCACGGTCGACTTTGGTCAGGACGTCGTCAGGCAGGTAGCCGTGAAGATCGTTGGTCTGCATCCAAAGAACAGGGTCACCTTGGGGTTCGCTGGCACGCGGCGGACGTCCGTCGCTGCCGAGGACGAAGGCATCGCCGTAGTTGACCAGCGCATCGTAGGCTTCGGCGACCGATGCGGCACCGATGACCGACCCGAGCTTGTGCAGCCGCATGCCGGCCTGGGGTGGGCGCCGCGACTCGGGGAGAAGCGATATCAGGCTCTCCAGCGTTGCGGGCGACAGCGAACGCAGTGCGCCGCCGGCAAGCCGCCGCGCCGGTCGCGGCAGCGCTGCCAGACGCGGCCAGCGAGCGGCGAACTGGTGGCGCGTGTAGCCGGCGAACACTTCGTCGCCCCCATCGCCCGACAACGCCACGATGACGTCGCGACGGGCGACCTGCGAGACCAGATAGGTCGGGATCTGGGAAGAATCGGCGAAGGGCTCGTCGTAGAACTCGGGCAGCTTCGGGATGAGTTCCGCGCCCTGGTCGGCATCGAAGCGAATCTCGGTGTGGTCGGTGCCGAGATGCGCCGCTACGGCGCGCGCATGGACGGCTTCGTCGTAGTCGGCTTCGCGGCTGTCGCGATGCCCGAACCCGATCGTGAACGTCTTGATCGGCCGTGGGCTCGCTGCCTGCATCAACGCGGTCACCGTGGAGGAGTCGATACCGCCCGACAGGAAGGCGCCGAGCGGAACATCGGCCACCATGCGCCGTGTCACGGCATCGCGTAGCAGGGGCTCTACCTCCGCGATCGCGTCGTCCGGCGCCACGAGCGGCAACGGCTGTTCCGTCGGAAGCGCCCAGAAGCGCGACGCCGTCACGTGGCCTTTCGAATCAATGGTGATCATTCCGGCCGGTGGCACGCGATCGATCTCGTGATAGATCGACTTCGTTCCGGTGACGTAGCCGCAGCGCACGAGGTCGGCGACGGCGTCACGGTTGACGGTCGGCCTCACGCGCGGGTGCGCGGCAAGGGCGCGCAGTTCGGAACCGAACACGAAGGTGTTGCCGAAACGGCCCCAATAGAGCGGCTTGATGCCGAGGCGATCGCGAATCAGGGTGAGTCGCCGCGTCTCGCGATCCCAGACGGCAAACGCGAACATGCCGATCAGACGCGGCACGGTGGCGGCGATTCCCCAGCGCGCGAATCCCTCGACCACTACCTCGGTGTCGGACCGGCCACGGAAGGTCGCACCCAGGGACTCGAGCTCACGACGCAAATCGTCGTGGTTGTAGATTTCGCCGTTATAGATGACGACATAACGCCCGCTGGCCGATGCCATCGGCTGATGCCCTGCAGGCGACAGGTCGATGATCGCTAGGCGGCGGTGGCCCAGCGCTATGCCGGCGTCGGCATCGGCCCAGGCGCCCGCGTCGTCGGGGCCGCGATGGCGAATGGCGTCCGCCATCGTCCGTGCCAAGGTCTCCAGGGGCGCGGTCGCCTCAGCCGAAAGCTGGTAGAACCCGGCTATGCCGCACATGTCGTATTCCTGGTCGCGATTCGGGGCGCCATCGCGCACTTATGGCGGCGCGACGCTCTCAAGACAAGCGTGACACGGTGGTCCTATTGCATCGTAAGAGTACCTTGCTGAGACTCTCCGGCGGAGGCATAAAAAGGGCGCTCGCGGAAATGAGCAGTTTTCCCAGACAAATATCGGTGGTACTCCGGCGTGACTGACGACATCGCAGCAATCGGCGCTCCAGCGGACGCCTTCCTAGCCGAAGCAGGTTTAGGTTCTTCTTTCGGTCGGTGGGCGCTCGACGGAGTGGTGTTTTCATGAAGATCGCCGTCATCGGTCTCGGCTACGTAGGATTGCCCTTGTGCGTGGCCTTGGCGCGCCGTTTCGACGTTCTTGGCTTCGATATCAGTCGTTCGCGCGTCGAGGAGATTGCCGAGGGGCATGATCGAACCCATGAGGTCGACGACGCAGCACTTGCCTCGAGCGCGGCGTCGTTCTCGGCAGACGCCGATGTCCTCGAGGGGTACGATGTCTACATCGTCACCGTGCCGACGCCGGTGGACGAAAACAACAACCCCGATCTTGGCGCCGTCGAGGCGGCGTCGCGGACCGTCGGTCGGGCGATCGGCGAAGGCGCGATCGTCGTCTATGAAAGCACGGTCTATCCCGGTGTCACCGAAGAAGTGTGCGGACCCATTCTCGCCGCCGAGTCGGGGCTGGAGTGCGGCAGGGACTTCTTTCTCGGCTATTCGCCGGAGCGCATCAATCCGGGCGACCGCGAGCATACGGTCGATCGAATCACCAAGGTCGTTGCCGGTCAGACGCCGGAGGTGACCGATAAACTCGCGGAAATCTATGGCGCGGTGACGAGCGGCGGGGTGTTCCGCGCCCGCGACATTCGCACAGCCGAAGCGGCGAAGGTCATCGAGAACGCCCAGCGCGACATCAACATCGCCTTCGTCAACGAGATCACGGCGATTTTCCACAAGATGGGAATCTCGGTGCACGATGTGCTCGACGCTGCGCGGACCAAATGGAACTTTCTGGATTTTCGCCCTGGCCTCGTGGGCGGTCACTGCATCGGGGTCGACCCCTACTACCTTGCGGCCAAGGCGATCGCCATCGGCCATCATCCCGAGGTGATCCTCGCCGGGCGCAAGACCAACGACAACATGGGCGCCTACATCGCGGACTCGGTGGCGGCCGACCTCAAGCCGAACGCCGAGGTGCTGATTCTCGGCCTGACCTTCAAGGAAAACGTGCCTGACCTTCGCAATACGCGGGTCGTCGACATCGTGGAGCGCCTCGAGCAGCTCGGGCACCGCGTTGCCGTGCACGACCCGATCGCCGATGCGGGCGAAGCGAAAACCTTCTACGGAATCGATCTCGTGGCCGACACAAACCGGGCCTACGACGCCGTCATTGGCGCGGTGGCGCATCGGCACTATGTCGAGATGAGCGACGCTGCCCTTGCAGCGCTGGTGGCACCTGGCGGCATTCTTGCCGACATCAAGGGAATCTGGCGCGACCGCGGAATCGCCGGCGTGCGCCGCTGGCAGCTCTAGACGCGGCCGTCGAGTCGCATCAGGTGCCACATGACGCGGCAGCTGCGTGCGTCGATCGGGCGTGTGATCACGATCTGCCGGGTGCGCCGCGCCTTGCCTGAATCGCCAAAGTAGACGCTGTCTTCCAGACCTGCGGTGCCCTCCGCGACCTCGAACACCCAGCCCGTTCCATTGCCGAGCTTCAACAGAATCTGGCGCCCGCTGCCCAGAGGGGTTGCGGCGACCTTGGGGTGAAGGTGATAGCGGGCGCACAGTACGCCCGGCGGCTCTGCGCCCTCCGGCGTCACGGCCGGAAACACCTGCTCCTCGCACACCAGTTCATGACCGTCCTTGGCTATGTGGAGGCGTCGCGCCAGACGCACGCCGAACCGGCGCGCATAGGCATGCGACGACAGGTCGAGCCAGACGCTGTCGCCTTCCTCGCCGCGAAGAGCCTGGGGTTCTGTGGCTGATGCCGTCGGATCCTGATTGCGATCGTCGACCACCAGCGTCGAATGGGCAGCCGTCGCGCGTGCCGCCGCCTGCCAGGCCGCATCGTCATTGTCGGGTCGTCCGCAGTTCACGAACAGCCGCTCTTTGCCGATCGAAACCTCGAGCGCCAAAGTCGCGGCGTAGCCGTCGGATGGGCCCGGGGCGGCGGTCTCCGCGATGGCCAGAAGACGCCCCTGCTGCAGGCGGGCAAAGCCGGCCGCGCCGGCCGCGGTCGGCCGCTTGCCACCGTGGGCGAGGAGAGCGGCGATCGCCTTCTCGCTTCCCTCCTGACCGCCGTGAAACACGGCAAGCCGACCGTCGCCGTGCATGACCACGCGAAGGATGGCGGCGACGGCTGCAATGCTATCGGCCAGCGCGTCGATCGCCGGCTTGCGATTGGCTTCGAGCGCCGCGGGTAGGCCGACGAGCGCGGGCAGCACCCGCAGCAGGTCGCCGGGACACCGCGTCGCTACACCGTCGGTGACAGACCGGGTGTCGGCGATCAACTGCGCGACCATCCTGTCCCACTTGGGGACGCGGCGGCCGACGGCGATCGTTGCGATGACGTAGGACGAACGGGCAACGATGCGGTGCACCGCGTCGTCGGTGGCGCGGTGGGCGCGACCGAGGTGGCGCAGTTGTTCGCCGATCGAGCGAAGAAAGATGCCGCCGAATTCGGGCTCGGCATCGACAAGCAGGAAATCCGCATGCGTCAGCCACGAGACGAGTCGCGTGCCAAGCGTGTCCGCACGCCACACGGTTGGCGACCATTTGCCGAAATCGGCGATCCAGCGGCGCACGAGCTCGCGCGCCTGCTTGCGCGCGGTGGCACCGTCGGCGGCGGCGAAGTCGGTCAGCCACCCGAACTCGTGACAGGCGGCCAACCAGCCTGGCGGCATATCGGGTTGGCGCCAGGGCGCATCCTTGGCGCTCTGCACCGTATGGCCGGCGAACGTATAGCGTCCCTGGAACATCGCGTTGGCCGCATCCGCCGACCCTTCCAGAATCGCGG
>JAYQVF010000136.1:0-8952 GCA_038148335.1 Alphaproteobacteria bacterium
GGCCTCTTCATAGGCCTTGATCGCGGCGTCCCAGCGCTCCAATGCAGTATTGATGAGGCCGAGCCCAGACAAGGCACCGAAATGGCGGGGCTCCCTAGTCAGGGTCTCCTGGATGTCGCGAACCGACGCATCGAATTCGCCCATCAGGTAATACAGCGTGGCGCGGCGGTTCCAACCTTCGGCAAATGCCGGGTCACGATCGATCACCCGAGTGAAATGGCGCAGGGCTTCCGGATACTGACCCGCATTCATGGCCTCGCTTCCCGCTTCCATCAGGCGGTCGATTGCCGGATCGCCAGAATCAAACCACAAGGTCCAGATTAGGCCTTCAATTAGACGAGCCTCTTGTTCACTCGTGGTCTGCTGAAGCCGCGAGAAAAGTTCGTCGAGACGGACGTCGTCCTGGCGCGCATTCGCCGTCACCGCGGCGAACACGACCAAGAACCCGACAAGCCATACCGCAACGCCCCTGATCATGCTTGGAGGATAAACTCAAGGGCAGGCCGGTCCAAAGCCCGTTTTGCTTTCGTTGTTGCCGAGCCCTGGCCGCGGCTAGGATGAGGCATGTTTCGCGAGCGCAATACTAAGATCCTGGCCACGCTGGGCCCTGCCACTTCCAACCGCAAAATGATCGAAGAGATCGTAACCTGCGGCGTCGATGTCTTCCGTCTTAACATGAGCCACGGCTCCAAAGAGGACCACTCCCGAAGAATTGAAACGATTCGTGCTGTCGAGGCCGACCGCGGCCGCCCGATCGGCATCCTCGCGGACCTGCAAGGACCAAAACTCCGCATTGGCGCTTTCACCGAGGAACTCGTCTCCGTGCGCGAAGGTGCAGTCTTCACGCTGGACACTGATCCACGTGCGGGGGACGCGTATCGCGTTTCCTTACCGCACCCCGAATTGTACGCGGCGATTAGCCCGGGCACCGAGATCCTCCTCGACGACGGGCGCGTACGCCTGCGCGTGACCCGGACCGAAATTGACCGAATCCTCACCGAGGTCACGCAAGGTGGCGAACTCAGCGCCAACAAGGGCGTAAATGTTCCTGGAACTGTACTCCCGATTCCGGCCATGACCGAGAAAGACCGACGGGATCTCGACTTTGCGCTCGCGAGCGCCGTCGATTGGGTCGCGCTGTCGTTCGTTCAGCGACCGGAGGACGTCGCCGAGGCGCGCAAGATCATCGCCGGCCGCGCTGGGCTGATGGCCAAGATCGAGAAACCGGCGGCCATCGACCGACTGGATGAGATCACGACCTTGTCCGACGGTATCATGGTGGCGCGCGGCGACCTTGGCGTAGAGTTGCCCCTGGAGCTCGTACCCGGCTTGCAGAAACGCATCGTTGCGGAAGCGCGCGACCAAGGGAAACCTGTGGTCGTTGCTACCCAGATGCTCGAGTCGATGATCGAATCGCCAACGCCGACGCGAGCCGAAGTATCCGACGTCGCCACGGCGGTCTACGACGGAGCCGACGCCGTCATGCTGTCCGCAGAATCTGCCGTCGGCGCATACCCCGGCGAAGCCGTCGCCATGATGGACCGGATCATCAGGCAGACCGAGACAGAGCCGACCTACGTCCAGTTGCGTTCGTCGTGGCACCCGGAGACAGAGAGCTCGACCGCCGATGCGATCAGCGCCGCGGCAAAGCAAGTGGCCGAATCGGTCGGCGCCGCGGCCATCGTTACCTATACGACGACCGGCTCGACGGCGCTGCGTGCCGCTCGCCAGCGACCGACGGTGCCGTTGATCGTCCTGACAACTAGGCGCGGAACCGCCCGACGACTCGCCCTGCTGTGGGGCGCACACAGCGTGCACACAGCCGACACACGCGACTTTGCCGACATGGTCGACAAGGCTGGTCGCATTGCCGTCGAGGATGGCCTCGCCAAATTGGGCGACCAACTGGTGATTACCGCTGGCGTCCCCTTTGGCACACCGGGCGCCACCAATGTCTTACGCGTCGCCCATGTGCCAGGGCCCAAGGGCTAGTGGCCGGGCACCTCCACTCGCCCAATCAAGAAGTTCGACCGTATGCACTACCGGAAGGTCGAGCCGTGTCCGCAGTTGAAGAATGCACCCGACGTTGCCCGTGGCGACGATCTCAGCCCCGGTTCGCCGCAGGTTGTCAGCTTTGCGGGCGCCGAGACGTTCACCAAGATCGGACTGAAGAATGTTGTAGGTTCCGGCCGACCCGCAGCACAAATGCTCCTCTTTCGGCTTCATAACCTCGTAGCCAGCCGCGGCCAGAAGCCTCTCCGGCGTTTCACGAACCCGCTGACCATGTTGCAGGCTGCAGGCGGCATGGTATGCGACGCGGACACCACGTGGCCCCGTTGACGCGAATCCTAGGGCGTCGACGACTTCCGTCACATCCCGGATGCGCGACGCGATTGCACCGACGTCGTCGGTTGCGTCGATGCCCTGGAGGTGAAAAGCAAGATCCTTAAGGTGAGCGCCACAACCCGATAGGTTGGAGACAACGTGATCGAATGGCGCCACCTGCTGGGCCTTCCGCAAGGTCTCGACCAGTTGGCCCGCAAGGCGCCGCGCGCGTACCTCGTGGCCGAGGTGATGGTCGAGGGAACCGCAACAGGTCGCCCGTCCCATAACGACGACCTCGCACCCCAGACGGCGCAACAGACTGACAGTTGCATCGTTGATTTCAGGCGCGACGGCACGTTGCACACAACCCAACAACAGCGCGACGCGCGCGCGCCTGACGCCCTCGGGCGCTAGAACCAGTTGACCGTCGGTGGCGCCCCTTGCCGGATTGGCCTGGCGGGCGATATTTGCCGCAGCAAGTAGGACTCGCGGCAGCGGCAAGCGGAACTGGTCGGCCAGGCGTCCGGCGATAACGGCAAGACGAAGCAGATGCGGGCGGGTCATCAGCGCCGCCAAGGATCGTCGCAGCAACCCGGCACGGGTCCAGCGGCGCCGTTCGGCCACCTCGGTGCGGGCGACGTCGATCAAACGCGCATAGTCGACCCCCGAAGGGCAGGTGGTGCGGCATGAAAGGCACGACAGGCAGCGATCGAGATGAGGGACAAGGTCGGGCGCAGGCTTTGCCGCTGATTCCAACATCTCCTTGATGGCGTAGATGCGGCCACGAGGTCCATCGCGCTCGTCTCCCAGCAACGTATAGGTCGGACAGGTCGCATTACAGAAGCCACAGTGCACGCAAGCGCCGATCGCCGCCTTCGCTGCCAGGAGAAACGGTTCGGTGCGCCTCACCTCCGGAAGGGTCAGATGCATCAAAGGTCAGGGGTCATGCGACCGGGATTGAGAACGCCCTTTGGGTCGAATTGCCCCTTCACGCTTTTTGCAAGCGCAGCCAGCGCCGCGGGCTGTGGATTGAATACCGGAATGGTGCGTCGTAGTTCGGCCGGGCCGCGAATCAGAGTGGCATGACCATCCGGTCCGGTGGTTTCGAAGACGATTCGCCGCAGATCGTCACCCGTCATGTCGCTAGCCATCCAAATTTGGCGGCCGGCCCAGTCGACGATGAAGGTCGAATGGGGAACGAGCTTTGCGACAAAAGGCTCCATTGCACTTCTCGGCAGCGACACACGCCACAGGTTTGACGCACTACTACGAAGCAGGCTCAGATCGCGGATCGCCGACCAGACGCGGACGTGTCGGCCTCCTTCGACAAGGGAACAGTCCGCACCAATTTTTTTCTTGAGGGTAGCGGCGGCGATGCGAGCTGTATCGCCCTCTAGGCGAATGGCCGCCGCCGGCCCATCGCTGTCCGCCACAATCCCCAAATCGCCTCCCGTAGACACATAGGCAAGGCCCGTCGCGCTTCCGGTTGCGGATGCGCATCCGTAGATCGCCGCAGCGCTGGCGTAGGCTCGCCCCGTCACAAGCAGGGTTGCTGCCTGTCGAGGCCGCGGCGCAACGCGCAATGTGACTTCCGAAAGGACTGCGAGCGTGCCGAAGGAACCGGCAATCAGCTTGGAGAGATCGTAGCCGGTCACGTTCTTGACGACCCGACCGCCGGACTTGAACGCCTCGCCGCGGCCAGAAACTGCGCGAAATCCGAGAAGGTGATCTCGAACACCGCCAGCCACGTATCGGCGCGGACCGGACAATCCGGCTGCGACAGCTCCCCCCACGGTCTGTGCGCCGTCGCCGCCGAACAAGTGGGCCAGGTCGCGCGGCTCGAAGGCAAGATGCTGTCCCTTCTCGACTAAGGCCGCCTCGATCTCCATTAGCGGCGTTCCTGCGGCCGCAGTTACATAGAGTTCCGTCGGTTCATACTCGCAAATACCGGAGCAACGCCTCATGGACAGCTGGTGCCTTGTCTCTAGAGGTCGGCCGATGCCCCGCTTGGTTCCCGCCCCCAGGATTTCCAGAGGCTGCTGCTCGGCCAGCGCCCACCGCACAAGGGCGAGGATATCGGCTTCGCTGGCCGGCTCATGAACCTGCGCCATCAGAAGCGCGGCAAATTGGGAAACGGCACCTGACCGCGATGCACATGGAGCCGCCCAAGTTCGGCACAACGATGCAACGTGGGAAACACCTTCCCGGGATTGAGAAGCCCTTCGGCATCGAACGCACATTTGAGCCGTTGCTGGTGTCGGAGATCGGTTTCGTCGAACATCTCACCCATCAGGTCGCGCTTTTCGACACCAACGCCGTGCTCTCCCGTCAGGACCCCGCCCATCTGCACGCAGGCCCTGAGAACCTCGCCGCCAAATTCTTCGGCGCGATCGAGTTCGCCCGGCACACTACTGTCATACATGATCATCGGATGCAGGTTCCCATCGCCGGCGTGGAACACGTTTGCAACGCGAAGCCCATACCGGACAGAGAGTTCGCTGATGTACCGAAGCATTTCCGGCAGGCGCCGACGGGGGATCGTCCCGTCCATGACGTAGTAGTCCGGAGAAATCCGGCCGATCGCCGGGAAAGCATTCTTGCGGCCCGACCAGAAGACAAGACGTTCCTCCTCAGAGCGGCTCTCTCGTATTTTGTTTGCACCACAGGCCTCAGCGATCTCACGAACCCGCGCAATTCCGTGTTCCACGTCGGCGTCACTGCCGTCGATCTCGACGATGAGGAGAGCGCCTGCGTCGAGCGGATAGCCGGCATGACAGAAATCCTCAGCCGCCTTGATGGCGGCGCCATCCATCATTTCCATACCGGCCGGGATGATGCCGGACCCGACCACCTGAGCCACGCAATCGCCGGCCATCACATTGTCGGGAAACGCTGCGAGCACCGCACGAACCGCTTGCGGTTTGCGCAGCAAACGGACCGTGACTTCCGTAAGTACGCACAGCAATCCCTCCGATCCTGTGATGACCCCCATGAGATCATAAGAATCCGTATCGAGGTGCTTGCCACCCAGCCGAATGACCTCTCCCGTGATCAGAACGGCCTCCAGGCCCAGAAGGTTGTTCGTGGTCAGGCCGTATTTCAGGCAATGAACGCCACCGGCATTCTCCGCGACGTTCCCCCCGATCGTACAGGCGATCTGACTCGAGGGGTCGGGCGCATAGTAGTAGCCGTCGTCGGCGACCGCATCACTGATGGCGAGGTTCGTAACGCCGGGCTGAACCACGGCACATTCGTTCAGGAGGTCGATCTCCAGCACGCGATTGAGTTTTGCGGTCGAGAGGACGATTCCATCGGCAAGCGGTAGCGCCCCACCGGACAACGACGTCCCACCGCCTCGCGGCACGACCTTGATTCCACGCGCATGGCAGAACGCGAGAATACGCGAGATCTCCGCTGTGTTCTCGGGGAGCACGACGGCCAATGGCATCTGGCGATAGGCCGTAAGGCCATCGGTCTCATAGACCCTCGTTCCGGTAGGATCGGAAATGACGCGGTCGGGCGCGATCAGCGCCTCAAGCCCCCGCACGATCTCCTCGCGCGATTCGAGCAACCCGCGGTCAGGCTCCGGCATCAACATCGCGCCATGTTACAGGGCGGCACGCAGCGGCGACCAAACAAAAAGGGCGCCAAAGGCGCCCTCATGCGACCTGATGTAAGCCGAGCCTAGCCTTGGCGTGCTTTGAACCGCGGCTTGCGCTTGTTAATCACATAGATGCGCCCCTTGCGCCGCACGACACGGTTATCGCGGTCGCGGGTTTTGGCGGATTTCAGCGATCTCAGGACTTTCATGGCTCTCACCCGTTTTGGGAGCGCGCAAAATATGGACCTCGGCCGCGCAAGTCAACCACCCACAAAACCCGCCTTTGAGGCCGCCAAATCCATGATTTCACGGGCCAGCCTGGGCCCCTGGCCACTTTCCTCGCCCTTGCAAAAGACGAACACCTCGCGCCATTTGTGCTCAAGAATTCGCGCAATCCAGGCATCGAGTTCCTTGACCTCATACGCGTCCTTGCGCAGACGCAGATAGCCCCAGTCGGTCGTGACTTCGAACGGAGCCGACTGTTCATCGTCCTCGGACTCGGCAATACACAACGCCGCGCCATGGTCGCGCAGCGCGTCGAACACGTCCGCCTCGAACCACGATGGGTGGCGAAACTCGAAGGTGACACGGCGCTCTCTAGGCAACGTTCCCAGAAACGCCTTCAGCCGATCGAGGTTCTTCTTGGCGTTCGGCGGCATCTGGAACAGGATCGGGCCGAGCTTGGACCCAAGGTGTTCAGATACCTCGAAGAGATAGGCTGTCGGCTCTTCGACGTCATTCAGCCGCTTGATGTGCGTAATACGCCGCGATGCCTTGATAGCGAATCGAAAATGATCGGGTGTCTGTGCCGACCAGTTCTCAATGACCTCGCGCTTAGGCAATCGATAGAACGTGTTGTTGATTTCAACGATCGGGAGGCGCTCGGAGTAGTAAGCCAGCATGCCGGCCTTCTTTATGTCTTCAGGGTAAAACGTGCCTTTCCACGGCTTGTCGTAGCCGCTGGTCCCGGCGAATACTCTTGGCTGCGGCATGGCAATGCGCCCGGCATCACTGGCTGGTCAGCGGTCCGTCCAGCTCGTAACGCTTATCATAGTCCTCAATTTCGACGACCCAAAGATCGCGATCCCATTTGACCTCGCGCTCGACATAGGCGGCCGCCTCTTCTTCAGGAATCTCGCTCTTGCCGCCGACGACCATCCAGGCTTGCCCACCATCCTCCGCCGTCACCCGACGCAATAGAAGGCACATGCCCTGGCGCCTAAGCAACTTGAGCAGGATGCTGCCAGCATCGGGGTCGCCCTTGCGCACGACTGCGATGCCCTGAAGGCGAATGTCGCAAAGGCGCACTTGGGCCTGGATCCAAAGGGCGGATCTCAGGCGCACGGTCATCGGCCCGGCCCGTTGACAGCGGTCGCCCGACTGCGTACCGCTCGGTCATGGCCCCCGAACCGCGCCTCTTTCCACCGATCGATCCCTACCGGACAGGACATCTCTACGTCTCCGATCTGCACCGTATCTATTACGAGGAATGCGGCAATCCCGACGGGAAGCCGGCGATTTTCGTACACGGCGGCCCCGGTGGCGGCTGCGACGCCGGCCACCGTCGCCTGTTCGATCCTGCAAGGTACCGGATCGTGCTGTTCGACCAAAGGGGCTGTGGACGCAGCACGCCACACGCGGAGCTTCGCGACAACACGACCTGGGACTTGGTCGACGACATGGAAAAGCTGCGCGCGCATCTCGGGGTCGAGCGCTGGATGCTGTTTGGCGGCTCCTGGGGCAGCACGCTATCGCTTGCCTACGCCGTGCGGCACCCGGGACGCGTCAGCGAAATGGTCCTGCGGGGTATCTTCCTCCTACGCAAGGAAGAGATCGACTGGTTCTACCAGGACGGCGCCGGCCGCTTCTTTCCTGAGGCATGGCAGGACTACCTCGCGCCGATCCCGGCAGGCGAACGCGGTGACATGGTGTCTGCGTACTATGCACGACTGACCAGCGAAGACGCCGACACGCGGCAGGAGGCCGCACGGGCCTGGAGTGTCTGGGAAGCGTCGACATCATCGTTGCTCCAGAGTCCGGCGAGGATCGCAGAGGCCCACGGCGAACGCTTTGCCGACGCATTCGCCCGTATCGAGTGTCACTACTTCATCAATCGGGGGTTCTTCGAAACCGACGGATACCTTCTGCAGCAGGTCGACCGCTACCGGCAGGTGCCCGCGGTGATCGTCCAGGGGCGCTACGATATGGTTTGTCCGATCAAATCCGCGTGGGAACTTGCCAAGGCGTGGCCGAGCGCCGAACTGGTGGTCGCCGAGGACTCCGGTCACGCCTATTCCGAACCCGCCACCTTGGCCGCCCTGCTGGAGGCGACGAACCGGTTCGCGAAGGAATGATAGAGACGGCGTGCGTGGTGGGCGCGGCTGGGATTGAACCAGCGACCCCTACGATGTCAACGTAGTGCTCTCCCACTGAGCTACGCGCCCGGACGCCGAGGGAGGCGACTCTTAACGACATTTATCGCGGCATTTCAAGTCCCGTGCTGCGAACACGGGCATTTAGGTGCCTCGACCTGACAAAGTGGCTAAGCTCCACCCATGAATGACCTCGCGGAAGTCCAGCGGAACGAGGCCTACGAGGTCATCCGACCCAAGGACCAAAAGCTGCCATTCGTCTTCGCGTCGCCTCATTCGGGTTCGGACTATCCCCCGGATTTCGTGGCCGAGTCCCGCCTGGACGCAATGGCCATCCGCCGGTCGGAAGACTGCTTCGTTCACGAACTCTTTTCCGGTGCGCCACGGCTGGGCGCGCCGCTGATCCATGCCATTTTCCCGCGCGCCTATCTCGATCCGAACCGGGAGCCCTACGAACTCGATCCCAAGATGTTCTCTGATCCCCTGCCGAGCTTTGTCAACACGCGGTCCGCCCGCGTTTCGGTCGGACTTGGAACGATCGCGCGAGTCGTCAGCAACGGCGCCGAGATCTACCGGCGCAAGCTGACGTTTGCCGAGGCCGAACAACGCATCGACCGCCTCTACTTCCCCTATCACGCCATGATCAAACAGCTG
>JAYQVF010000137.1:0-8884 GCA_038148335.1 Alphaproteobacteria bacterium
ACCGAGCCCGGCTCGCAGATCCGCGCCTTGTCGTTGCGGTCGACGTCGGTGCACATCGTCAGCTCGACCTCGTCCTTCTCCGAGTTGTACAGCGTGCGGATGTTGTCGGCGTCCTCCATCGGGTTGTTGCCGCGCCGCACCGTGCCCGAGATCGGCGAGGATTCGACGCGCCGCCCCTCGACGCGGACGAACATCTCCGGGCTCGCGCCGACCAGCTGCTCGTCGCCCATCTGGATGTAGAACTCGTAGGGGCTCGGGTTGACCTCCTGCATCTTGCGGAACAGGTCTGACGGCTTGCCGCCATAGGCGGCGGAGAACTTGCGCGACAGCACCACCTCGAAGACGTTGCCGACGCGGATTTCCTCGCGCGCCCTGTCGACCATCGCCGCGTAGGCGTCGTCGCTGTGGTCGGTGGCGATGCCCGCTGCGGCCGGCGCCGCCGGCGCGGCCGCCGTCACGCTGCCCGGCGCGCGCGCGATGCCGGCGGTCGACGTCGCCCCCTTGGCGAAGTCGTAGTCGTAGCGCACCGCCGTTTCCTTGCGCCGGTCGACCATGAAGAACTGGTCGGGCAGGAACAGGTGCAGGTCGGCGTCGTCCGCGTCGCGCGCCAGCCGCTGGCGGATCGGTTCGAACTGGAACAGGAGGTCGTAGCCGAACGCGCCGTAGAACCCGAGCGAGGTATCCGCGATCGCGCCCAGGTCCTCGATCACCCGGCGCAGGGGCGAGAACACGGTCGGCTGCAGGCTGCGCTCCTCTTCGGCGAACGGTGTCGTCGCCGTCGGGATCTCCAGCACCAGGCGTTGCGGCGTTTGCTCGCGCACCGCCACGTCGCCGCCGGTCAGCACCGGCGCCAACAGCGCCAGCAATGCCGTGCCGCGCGCGTTGAGGGCGTTGACGCTCAGCGTCCGGCCACGGCCGACGAATTCCAGCGGCGGCGCGACGAAGCCCATCTCCCAGCGCGAATAGCGGTCCGGATACTCGAAGCCCGACGAGAACAGGGCGCCGCGCTCGCCGTCGAGACGCGAGGCCAGTTGGCCGATCCCGTCCGCGAACGGCAGGTCGGTGGCGGTCCTGGACACGGTGATCCCGGAGCGGCTGTCAAATCGGTAGGTCATCTTCTGAGTTCCTCTCGCAGGCCGCGGCCTGCGTCGCCGAAAGTCTTATGGGGAGCAGTGAAATGCGCAGAGTCGGCTGCGCGCGCCGGACTAGCGGCGTCGCCAGAGGAACGTAACGGACTTCGGCATGCGCGTTTTCACGAGCCGGACGCTAGCCGCCGAATCGCGCCTTGTCTATCGCTTGTTCACCAGGCAGGCGCAGGAACGCGCCGAAACCCTTGAATATTCGGGAAAATGCGAGCGATTCGCGGGTGGACCCCCGAAAGGCCAAAGGGTAGAGTTCGGCGAATTTCCCCGGTGCCCGTCAGGGGTCGCCGGTTTTGTTTCTTTGTCCGGGAGGGGTCATGGCTATCAAAGCGCGCCACCTAATTCTTTTGTCGCTACCGCTCATCTTGGCGGCTTGTTCGGGAATGCAGCTGCAGAAGGCCGAGAAGATGGAGGCGCAGGGCTCCCTCTACCAGGTCTCGCTGTACAAGGAGTACCTCGCACGGGCGCGTGACGAATATTCCGAGTCCGACTACTCCGACTCCGACAAGTTCGCGTCGCGCGCCATGACCGCCGCCAGCGCCGGCAACGTCGGGCCCGAAGGGATCAACGAGCGCGACCTGCCGCCCTCCGCCCGTCCGCAGCTCGTCGATGCCCGCCAGCGTCTCCAGGCGCTGCAGGGTCAGGGCGCGATCAACTACATTCCGGCGCTGATGGCCCGCCTCCAGGTGGCCTTCGACTGCTGGATGCAGGAGCAGGAAGAGAACTTCCAGCCGAAGGACATCGCGGCCTGCCGCGGCGACTTCTACGGCGCGCTGATCTCGGCGGAGGAATACATGGAGCGCCGCAACCGTCCGGCCCAGATGGCCCAGGCGGCCCCTGCGCCGGCCCCGGCGCCCGCGCCGGCCCCGGCGCCCGCGCCGAAGCCGACCGAGATCACGATCTACTTCGAGACCAACTCGTCCAGCCTGACGCCGGCCAATGCCGCGACGGTGCGCCGTGCGGCCAACATGGCCAAGTCGCGCAACGCGACCGCGATCCGCGTCATCGGTCACACCGACCGCGCCGGCGACATCCGCTCGAACATCCGGCTGTCGGAGCGCCGTGCCCAGACGGTGAAGAACGCGCTCGTGGCGGAAGGCGTCAACGCCAACCGGATCACGACCGAGTCCTACGGCGAGGCCCAGCCGGCCCAGCCGACGCAGGACGGCATCGCGCTGGTGTTCAACCGCCGCGTGGTGATTTCGTTCTAGTCTGAAAGCCTGACGAACGCGTCAACGGCCGGGGTCTTTCCCCGGCCGTTTTCGTTTCAGGGGAACAGCGGCGGCGCGCCGTCCGTCGTCTCGCCCGCGAGGTGGCGGTACAGGGCGACCGCCCGGTTGCCGTAGGACCGCCGTCCGGCGGCCGCGAACAGCGACGGCCCGTTGCCGGTCCGCATCAACCCATAGATGGTCCACCGCCCGTCGTCGCGCCGCCGCAGCGCATAGACAAACTCGTGGGCGCCCGGCGGCAGCGTCTCGAACAGCGACGCGCGGGCGGGCAGGGCGTTGCTCAGCCGCACCGTGATCGCCGTATCGCTCGCCTCGACCACGTCCAGCCGGTAGGTCACCTCGTCGAGCGGCGTATGGTCCTGCTGCCAGAAGAAGTGTGGCCCCTCGCGCAGTTCCGCCGCGGTGAAATCGGGACGCCGCGCCGCAGGGTCGGCGGCGCTCAGCGCCGAGGCCTCGGGCACCAGGTCGCGCCAGCGGTCGCGCGTGGTCGACCAGTAGCGGATGTCCGCATAGGCCGAGATTCGTCCCAGCCGGCTCAGGATGTCGTCGGTCGACTCGGCCTTGGCGCTGACGCCCTCCGTCTCGACCATCACGGTAAAGGGTCGCGGCGTCCATCCGCTGCAGGACGGCGGCACCCAGTCCGCGAAGTCGCCGCCGAAAAAGATGCCGATCCGCGGCAGCGTCTCGCCGGCGTCGAAGGCCGTTGCGGCGCCACAGTCCGTGCGCGGACGGTCCGCGGCCCACGCCGGGGCGGCGGCGAGCAGCGCGATGGCGAGCAACAGCCTTTTCATGACACCGGCGTGGCAAGCGCGGCGGCGAGCGTCCGCGCCAGCGGCGCGGCCACCCCGAGATCGGCGGCGGTCTGGCCCGACAGCCGCGCGCTGTTGGCGAACGGATTGACGGCGGGGGCGTCGCCGCCCTGCGTCGCGAGCATGCTGCCGAAGCGTTCGTAGAAAGACGTCGGAAACAGCGCCGCCGCCACGATGTCGGCGAACTGCTTGCGGTCGCCGCCGCCGGCCTCGACCAGGGCCAGCGCCTCGCGCAGGCTCTGCACGGCAGAGGCCATCAGGAAGTTGCCTGCCATCTTGGCCACGTTGGCGGCCGCCGGGTCGGTGCCGATGACTTCGACCCGGCCGAACGCCTCCAGGATCGCGCGGCTTGCGTTGACCGCGTCGTCGCTGCCGGCGCAGGCGACCACCATGGTGCCCGCCAGTGCCGCTTCCGGGCGTCCGAAGACCGGCGCCGAGACGAAGCGTTGTCCGTTCGCGGCATGGTGCGCGGCCAGCTTCCCGACCAGCGGCACGCCGATCGTGCTTACCGACACGTGGGTCGCCGCGGACGATCGAAATGGCGCGCCCGCCAGCAGCACGTCCTCGACGGCGGCGTCGTTGAGCAGGACGCTCAGCACCAGATCGGTATCGCACGCATCTTCCGGCCTCGCCGCGACGGTGAGGCCGTCCGCTTCCAGGGCCGCGGCCTTGGCGGCGGTGCGGTTGTAGCCCACGACCTCGTGACGGGCGCCGAGCAGGCGTCCCGCCATGGCGCTGCCGAGGGCTCCCAGCCCGATAATCCCGATTCGCGCCATTTTCCGGCCCTTTCCCGTTGCTTTGGTTGAAATTACATGAAAATTATAGATTGTTTTAATTCAATCCTAATCTAGTAAAAGTTGTTCCGGGATCGATTCATCCCTATGCTGGAATGAATGGTCGTGGGCGTGCGTTGGAACGCTCATGAGTTGGCAACATCTCTGGGGGGATGGCATGACGAGAAGAGGTCGCAAACGGCGCGCCCTGCGCCGCGCCTTGGTCGGGACGATGCTGGCAACCTGTGTCGCCCTGTTGGGCACCCAGATCGCGCTCGGCGCCAATGGTCAAAGCTGCAGCACGTCGCACGGCACCGTCGCGGCGGCATCGGCGCAACAGTTCGATACGCTGGTGTCGGCCGCGCAGGCCGGCAACACGGATGCGATGGTCGAGGTCGGCTACATGTACCGTGACGGTCTCGGCGTCGAACGCAACCTGGTGCGCGCGCACGCATGGCTGAGTTTTGCCGCCTACAAGGGCGCGCCCGTCGGCGTTTCGCGTCGTGAGGTTTCGGCGTGCATGTCGCCCGAGGAAATTCGTCTTTCCGACGCGCAGTTCTTCTCGTTCCTGCAACGGGAGGAAGAAGACTAGGGCGCAGCGATGTGCCATTGCCGCATGGCAATGCGTAACCTCCCTGATCGCGACCGGGACACGAGGCTCGTACACTAGCGATAGGGGCGGTCGGTAAGACGGAGTGGTACCTGTGGTAGATGCGTTCCTCTCTTCAGCAAACGCGGTTCGGCAGAAAACGGCGAAGAAAATGAACATGTCGCGGCTTGGCGCAGTCCTGGTGGCCGTCGCTCTTTTCGGAGCGACGGCCGGCCCCGCTGTCGCCCAATGCGGCGCGAAGACGAGTGATCTGGCCCCGCAGGCGGTCGAGATCTACCAGCAGACCAAGGCACAGGCGCTCAGCGCCGATCAGCGGGCATAATTCGAACTGGCAAAGCTTTACCGCGACGGCAAGGGCGTGGAGCCGGATCTGGTGCGCGCCTACGCCTGGCTCAACGTGGCGGCCCGCCGCATCACGGATGCGTCGAAGGAACGCGACACGCTCGCCAAGTGCCTGAAATCGGGCCAGGAACTCGAAGCCCAGCTCCTGTCGGTCAAGCTGCTGCAAAGCGTCTCGTCCCGCTGATCCTGCGCCGCTCTCGTGAGCGGCATGGCGGACGGTGCTGGACCGCCCGCGCGCCCTTGTCTACACAGGCGGTGCAAGGCGCCGAAAGGGGACTCGACACACCGATGATATCTGACATCGCCGCAGGAACGCCGTCATGACCGGCCCGTTGCGCTCCATGCTGTTCGCGCCGGGCAATCACGCGCGCCGGGTCGAAAAGGTGTTCGACGCCGGGGCCGACGCCGCGATCCTCGATCTCGAGGACGCCGTCGCCATCAGCGAAAAGGTCGCAACGCGGGCGACGGTCGTCGCGGCGCTGCAGCGACCGCGCCCCAATCTCGGCTACGTCCGCGTCAATGCCTTCGAAACCGAATACTGCTTCGGCGACATCCACGCCATCGTCGGTCCCGGGCTCGACGGCATTATGCTGCCCAAGGTCGAATCCGCGGCGCAGCTCCAGGCCGTGGAGTGGATGATGCGCGCCCTCGAACGCGAACGCGGCCTTGAGGAAGGCGCGATCGATCTGCTGCCCATCGTCGAGAACGGCCTCGGCCTCGAACGCGTCGAGGAGATCGCCCGTTCGGGTACCCGCGTCCGCCGCCTGTCCTTCGGCGCCGGCGACTTCACCCACGACATGGGCTACCTGTGGACGTTGGAAGAGGGCGAGTTGCACTACCCGCGCTCGCGTATCGCCGTGGCGTCGCGCGCAGCGCGGCTCGATCCGCCGATCGACACGGTCTTCGTCCATCTCAACGAAATGGAACACTTCGAGGGCGCCGCTAGGATCGCCCGCGGCCTGGGCTATCAGGGCAAGCTTTGCATCCACCCCAAGCAGGTCGCCACCGCCAACGCCGTGTTCACGCCGACCGACGCGCAGATCGCGGAGGCGCGCAAGTACATCGAGGCGTTCAGAAAGGCCGAGGCCGAAGGATCGGCGTCGATCCAGGTCGACGGTTATTTCGTCGACTATCCGATCATCGAGCGTTCGGAACGCATCCTCGCCCTCGCCGAGGCGATCGCCGCGCGCGGGCGGAGCGCCGGCTAGCGCCCGACCCTCAGCCGCAAAGGCTGGCAGCCAGCGCCGACAGGTCGGGCGCCTCGTCCAGCGTCATCACCGCATCGATCACGCGCTCCGTGCGCGCCGCGTCGAACACCCGCCGCGCGTTGTCGCGGAACTTGTCGATGATGTCGGCATCGCTCAGCGGGTTGGCGTCGGACCCGCGATTGTGTTCCTCGCGGTGGCGCAGTTCGCGGCCGTCCGTGGTGCGGATCACGACCTCGCCGCCGTAGTAGCGCGGAAAAGGCGACTTGGGATCGATCTCGTAGCGCGCCTTGCCGCACAGATCGAGGATCGTCGGATCGCGCAACGCATCGTCCTCGAGTTCGTCGAGGGTGAAACGGCCGCGCGTCAGCGCCGCCGCCATCGTGTAGTGAACCGAGAACTTGGCATCGTAGGAATTGGCCGGCCGCTTCTTGTTGGCTTCGGGCTCGCACACCACGGGCACCTGCTTCTCGTGCAACCGCGCCACCATCTCGGCGACGTCCGCGGGCTTCAGGTCGTACTTGGCGCGCAACGCCAGCGTCGCGTCGGCAAAGGCGTGATTGAAGTGGCAGGCGGGAAACGGCTTGAACGCGACGTTCATCATTTCCCACGTCGTATCGAGCCCGGCCACGGCTTCGCGCGGGTCGGTCGCGATGTCCGAGGCGCACAGGTTGTAGAGGCCGAAGCGGCCCTCATAGGGCCGGTGCGGCCCGATGAAGCCGCCTTGCGCCAGGGCGGCGGCGGTGATCGCGCCCACGCCCGCCCACGCCGGGTGCATCCGCTTGGTCCAGGCGCCGTCCTCGAGGAATTCGAGGCAGCCCGACGCCGTGCTCAGCGTGATCCCTTGCGCGTTGACGAGCTGGCCGTGGTCGAGGCCCATCAGCCGTCCCGCCGCCAGCGCCGCGCCGAAGGCGCCGACCAGGCCGGTCGGGTGATAGCCCTTCTTGTAGAAGCTCCCCTTGGAGCCCTTGCCGATGCGCGCGTCGGCTTCCACCGCGGCGAGGTAGGCCGTCATCGTCTCGCCGCCGGTGGCGCCGTGCTGCAGACCGACCGCGAAAGCGACCGGCAGCGCCGATGCCGAACAATGCACGACGCTGTCGGCGTGGGTGTCGTCGTAGTCGAGGCCGTGGATCAGCGTGCCGTTGACCAGCACCGCGTCGCGCAGCGGCAGCCGCGCGGCGTTCGCCAGGATCGGCGAGGGGCCGTCGCCCGCCAGCCGGTACACGCTGTCGAGAATGACGTGGCCGAAATCGAACGTCGTTGCCGCCAGACCGACGCCGAAACTGTCGAGGATCGTCAGCTTGGCGCGCGCCACCACCTCGGGCGGCACGCGGGCCAGATCGAGGTTGCGGGCGAACGTCGCCAGTCGCGCGGCGATCAGCGTCGCCGTCTCGGCGTCCGCGTCGTCGTCGTAGGTCTCGGCGGCCGAGGTCATTGCGGTGCGCCTACCATTCGCGGTGCAGTTCGGCGGAGTAGGTGAAGCGGTCCTGCGGATGCACGCTGACCGAGACCTCGAACACCCGCTTCTTGTGGCCGGTATAGCGCCGCACCACGATCAGCGCCGGCGTCCCCGGATCGACCTGCAGGTTTTCTGCGATCTCGTCCGGCACGCCGCTCGCGAACAGGTCCATGTGAACCTCGTCGACGTGTTCGCCGAACAGGCGCTCGACGATGCGGTAGACCGGCTCCGGCTGCTTGCCGATCTCTTCAGCGATGCGTTCGTATTCCGGAATGACGTAGACGTCGCTCCAGCAGATCGGGCGCTGGTCGGCGTCGAGGGTGCGCAGGCCGCTGATCTTCACCCACTGCGTGCCGGTCTTGCAGTGCAGGACCTTCGCTAGTTTTTCGTCGGTCGTCACCGGTGCCTGGCCGCGCACGTGCAGCGTCGTCTCCGGCGGATAGCGCAGCAACTGGTCGAGCGAGCCGATCGACTGGGTATAGGTGCCGCGCGCCTCGGTCGCCTTGACGATGGTACCGAGTCCGGCCTGGCGCGTCAGCAGCCCCATGTCGCCGAGCTGGCGCATCGCCTCGCGCACCGTGTGGCGGCTGACGCCGAAACGCTCGCGCAGCTCCATTTCGGTCGGCATCATGCCGCCGACCGGAACCTTGCCGGAGCGGATGTCCTCCAGCAGCTCGTCCGCGATCTCCTGGTAAAGGGGGCGGCGTCCGCTCATCGCCGACCGTCGCCAGGCATCCCGTGTCGGGCGCCGCAGAAATCCACAATAAATTGTGTCACGGCTCCCCCCGTGAACCCCAAACCGGGGCCGACTCTACTATACTGGCCGGAAGGGGGGCTACCCGGGGGCGCCCGCATCTGAGGGGCCGCCCGCCAGGTATTGACCGCTGTGGTTCCAACGGGAGTGTCCGCGTAAAAAAAGTCCTGATCGGCCTCGTCGCGATCGTCGTCATCCTCGTCGTCGTGGTGCTCGTGCTGCCCTCGATCGTGCCCAAGGACACGCTCCGGGCGCAGATCGAAAGCCAGATGGAATCGGCCACCGGCCGTGACGTGACCATCGCGGGCGACGTCGGCGTCTCGATCATTCCTTCGGTCGAGCTGACGCTCGAACGGGTCAGCATCGCCAATGCCCCCGGCGCCGCCGATCCCAACATGGTCGAGCTCGGCGCCCTGCGGCTCAAGGTCGGGCTGTTCCCGCTGCTCGGCGGCGAGCTCGCCGTCGACGAGTTCGTTCTCGACCGCCCGGTGATCCGCCTCGAGGTCGACGCCGCCGGCAAGCCCAACTGGGAATTCGACACCGGCGCGTCGTCGTCGGGCG
>JAYQVF010000138.1:0-8606 GCA_038148335.1 Alphaproteobacteria bacterium
GTGTTGCCGTCATCAGCAGGGTGACCCGTACCGGAAGCGGTTGCGTCAGATCCGAGTGGGCCGAGTTCATGTTCGCCGGGACATCGCCGCCGGGAAGGTGCGGCGCGTAACTATGGCCGCCCGCTTGGCGGCGCGCAGCCCCTATGTTTCCTGCGCCCGACAGGCGAAGCGTTAGAGGGAGGCAAAGACGGCGTCGACGAGTGCTGCCCCTCTGGGGCCCAGTTCCAGGCTGTCGTGCATGTAGTTCGGCGTATAGCCGAAGGCGATCCCGTTCTTGATATCCCCAAATCCGAACGCCCCACCGGCCCCCCAATGTCCGAAGGCGTCGGGATTGGGGCCCATTGGGAAGGTCGGGTTATTGATTTCGTAGCCAAGCGCGAAGCGGACCGGTTTGCCCAGAATGGGGTCGTCACCCTCGGACTCGCACTGGAACTTGATGGCACGATCCCGGGTACGCTGGCTCATGATCGTTGTGCCGTTGAAGGTTCCTCCCGCTCGCAGCGTCTCGAAAAGCCCAGCGATAGCTCGGGCGTTCCCGTGCCCCTGGCCTGAACCGACCTCGTTCGAACGCCACCCGTCTGAATTGAAGTCCTCGTCGGCGAGGAACCCCTGCATGGTTCGCGCAAACAAAGTGTCGGGGTTGTTAGCGACCTCTTCGAATAGGGCCCGTGGATTCCCTTTCTGCACGATTCTGGCGCAGCGCGCCTTTTCGTCGGGGGTCAGTGCGAAGTTGTAGTCGAGACCAAGGGGGCCACAAAGCTCTTCGCGGTTGAACTGAGCAATCCGTTTCCCGGTCATTCTGTATACCAGGCCGCCTATCAGGTACCCGTAGGTCATGTTGAGATAGACGGGTTTCAATCCAGGCTCCCAGTTCGGCCGGGTCTTCTCCACCGCGTCTATCATCAGATCCCATTCGTACAATTCGCCGGGCCCGAGGTTCCGATCGACATAGGACACAGCGCAACGGTGATCAAGCAGGTGGCGAACCAGTATTCCATCCTTGCCATTTTGTCCGAAGGCCGGCCAATAGCGCGCGACCGGCTGATCGAGGTCGATGATGCCGCGGTCAACAAGCATATGGCCCATCGTCGAAATCAGCGCTTTGGATACCGAGAAGGTCGAGACAATCGTGTCGCGATGCCACGGCTGCGCCGAATCTTGGTCGGCCCAACCGCCCCAGAGGTCGACCACCTTTCTCCCATCGGCATAGACGCATACGGCACAGCCGATCTCGCGGCCGTCATCGAGAAGCTCCGAAAGAGTCTCCTTCACGCCCGCAAATGCTGTATCGCAGCTTCCCGAAACGCCCGGCCTACTTCCCATCGTGTTTCCTCGTTTCCCACCGTCTCAATGAAGTCTTATCGGACCGCGCCGATGAGGAAGAATTTCCCCCCGGCGCGATTCGACTTGGGATCGAAATTGGTCTGCCTGCGCAGTTCGCTGTCCGCCCAGGCCCGAAAGACAGCGGTCTTCGAAAACCCTGCCGCGACCGCCATTTTCTCCAGCGGCAGTTCATAGACCGTCGCCATGAACGGCTCCTGATTCGCCATAGTATCCCAATAACGAAGAGACGCCTGATAGGCGTCCATCTCGTCGAACATGGGAATGTCCGAATGGAGCATCAGCCCGCCGGGGCGCAACAGGCGGTGGCTCTCGGCGAGCATCAGGAGAACTGCTTTGCGCGACATTTCATGAAGCATGATGCGAGATGTCACGATGTCGAAGTACCCGTCTGGAAAGGAAGTCTTCTCTGCGTTCTGCTGGCTGAACTCGATTGGGACCCCCATTGCCTTTGCACGGGCGTGGCCATAGCGGAGGCATGGCGCGGCGACATCGATGCCGTGCACCTCGGCGTCCGGAAACACCTGTTTGAAAGGAACCGTGCTGTGTCCGATCGTGCACCCCATATCGAGGATGCGACGGACCTTCAGGTCCGGGTAGGTGCGTTTGATCCACAAGGCGATCGAGTTCCCCGGATCGTCATTGTTGGGGCCCTGTGTTCCCATCGCGTACATTGTGATGGTTTGGTCGAATTCGGCGCCCGCCAGAACGTCGTTCTCCGCATACTCGGTGTGATAGCCGCCGGGCTTGCGATGGATATCGACCGCCGTGTGGTAGGCGGGAATTCGAAGTGAGGGGTTCAGATGTAGGGACCCCGGACCTCTTGTTCGCGCAGCCCGTTCGATCAGATCGTCCAGCTGCCGCATGATGATCGGCCCGGCGGTCGCGTACATTTGGTCCTGGGCGTCCGTTCTCAGAGCCGACCACATCTGGTTCGCCGGCTGGCGCACCATGGCCTTGGCGATCTGGTGCCGATCTGGCTCCTTTTTGGTGGCTCGCGTCAGGTTCGGTTTGACCGTTTTCTCGTAGACCCCCCGAATCTGTGGCCTCATCTCCGCGTCGAGATGCCTGATCAGGGCGGACGTGAAATCCCGCCTGGACGACTCGTCGTGAAACGCTTGCGGGAGCATTTCGTGGTGATTGAGGAACGGCATGGGATTCCTTTCCGCTACTGAATCAGGTTTACGCCGACCACGACCGTGCGGCGGGCGTCCCTGCCGCCGCGGCGCGCGATGACCTCGGTTCGCGAGATGCCACTCGAAACGCCACTGGCGAGGTCAATCAGGCCGTATCCGGCACCTTTCATCAAGAGGGTACTTGCCCCGGCGCGGGCCTCGATCTCCCCGGAGAGCTCCGCGACAAGATGGGGGTGGCCGTTGACCGTGGTCAAACCACGTGCCTTCGTCAGGTAGGTGTTTCTGACGATATCGGCGTCGTCGTCTCCCAAAATTGTTCGGACCTGATCCTCGATCAGTTTCTTGTAGCCCTCTTGGTCAAAGATCGAATCACTGGCCGCGACCGGGCCGGCGGCGTAGGCAAGGTCAGCCGCGAACATATCCTGCCAAAGCCGATACTCAGGCGACCCGGCGCGGGGGACCGGAAGCCCAATGGATGTCATACCCGGAAACGCGATTCGCAACTCCGAAACACTCCCACCCCGGGGATCGGCCCAGCTTTCGACGACAACCAAAGGCTCGCGGGCAGCTATGTGACGTTCATTAACGGTCAGTTCGCTCACCGCAAACCGTCGCTGAAACCCGCCGCGAAGTTCTGTGATGGTGCCGGTAAACACCGTGACAATCGTCTCCGATTGCCCATCGGGATGCGTGGTCAGGGTTTCTACCGCGCCGACTATTCCGCTGCGCGGACCCCACTGGATGACGAACGGACGGTCTAGCGGCTTCACGTCGCCGAGAAACCCGCCAACTCCATGAGCAGGGTCGAATCGTGCAAGATCCTGCGCTAACGCGCCCGTCGAAAAAAAACAGGAACAGCGAAGCGGCCGCCCATCGCATTGCTGCGTACATGTGATCCCCCAATCGGGGCCATTACATCAGGCGATGCCGAATCTTGCCACTGGCGCGTTTTTGAATCTTTACCAGGCTCGTGAATCCCGACACTGTGCGCGACGCGAAAGGCGGAAAATGGAACAGGCAACCAACCGGCCGGCAGCCGCGATCGGCTACATCGTTCTGGCTATGGCCCTGTTCAGCGGGATGGATGCGGTCGCAAAATGGCTGGTCGCAGGCTATTCCATTTTCGAGATCCTGGCGATGCGAGGGATATTTTCACTCGTCTTTCTGATGCCGTTGCTGATCCGCGATCATGGCGTCACCGGCATCATGCGAACCAGCAATCTCAAGGGGCAACTCCTTCGCTCGGCGTTCGGGATCGGGGCGATGTTCGGCTTCTTTGCGGCGCTGCGCGAGATGAAGCTCGCGGACGCGACGGCGATTGGCTTCGGCGGTTCGCTGTTCATGGCGGCGCTATCGGTGCCCCTCCTTGGCGAGCGCGTCGGACTTCGCCGCTGGATCGCGATCCTGTTTGGTTTCTGCGGCGTTCTTGTCATCGTCCAGCCGGGCGCGAATACATTCCAGCCCGCTTCGCTTCTGGTCGTTCTGTCGGCGCTCCTCTATGCGCTGATGATGATCTCGACCCGATGGCTCAGTCGCACCGAAAGCAACGTTAGTATGGTGTTCTACCACTCGCTCGCGTCGACTGTGATCGGTGCTGTGGCGCTACCATTCGTTTGGGTCACGCCGACTCTGATGGACTGGGGGCTATTCGCCGTAATGGGGATATTCGCGACGATCGCCCATCTGGGAATTGCGCAGGCGTTTCGCCTCGCGCCGGTCGCCGTGGTCGGA
The DNA here is from genome assembly GCA_038148335.1 of Alphaproteobacteria bacterium. GTDB lineage: Bacteria > Pseudomonadota > Alphaproteobacteria > SHVP01 > SHVP01 > CALJDF01. The sequence continues at coordinate 4,209 of JAYQVF010000138.1, forward strand.
CCCTTCGAGTACAGCACCCTGCTGTGGGCCACCATCATTGGCTATGTAGTCTGGGACGAGTTCCCGGGACGGAATGTCTGGTACGGCTCGGTCATCCTTGTCATGGCCGGTATCTATATCCTCTATCGCGAGACACGGCTCGCCGCCGAGGCAAAGCGGGCCAAGGTCCGGGGCTAGGAGGGCTCATACTCCGCCAGGACGTAGGTCGTCTTGAGGAGATCCCAACGGATTTGCACGAAGAGGAGATCGTCGCCGTGGTACCAGACATGCTCGGGCGGACGCTTGGACTCGCGCAGCGGAAAGACGAAGTGCTTCGTCTTGAATGTCCCGGCAGGAACGGTAACTTCCTCTTCTCCAAGGTACTGCGCTCTGAAGTTGCCGCGGCCGATCATCGGACCGGAAGCGCCGTTTGACAGCGGTGAGCTCATAATCGACCGCCACGCCTGTTCGGTCTCGCCGCTCGACCAGTTCCAGGCGCCCAGATGCCATATGTCGCAGACGACGGGGTGGGGCCCGAATGAGCGCGGCCACTCAGATACAGGGACACGCTGCGAAAAGCGCCCTTCGTTCTCGGTATAGCCTTCGCACTCGACAACCTCGGAGCCAAAGCGGAACCAGGCCGCGCCCATGAACTTCTCCTTCACGGTCAGCCGGACATAGGAATCGATCGGCAGCCAGCGCTCATCGCATGTGTACACTACATCGCGAAGAATTCGGCTGTCGTCCATCTCGCAATGCGAACGCAATGTCCGCATGCCATCGGGTTGGACCGTGACGGTAAACCACTCTCGACCGCGCTCGCCGATTTCGTCGTGGATGTAGTTGATCTTTCCGCGATAGCTACGGTGGTCCATGTCCGTCTCCTCGTTGCACACCGCGGTTGTTTGGGCGAATGTCCGCGGCACCCAGTACAGTGCCGGAGAGTCCCATGTCCCGCAAAGCAGAAGTGATCGAGCGTACGACGGTCTACGACGGTTATTTCCCGTTGGATGAGGTCAAATTCCGGCATACGCGGTTTGATGGAAGCATGAGCGCCCCCGTTGGCCGTATCGTGCTCAACGTGGGGGAAGTGGTGGCCGGCCTGATCCTCAAACCAGAAGACCGCAAGGTCGTCCTGATCGAGCAGTTTCGCCTGCCCGCGACCATGAACGACGATGGGTGGTTGATCGAGATCGTGGCGGGCAGGGTCGACGCGGGGGAAACGGCTGAAGAGGCATTTCGTCGCGAAACCCGCGAAGAGGCTGGCTACGAGATCAGCAACGTCCGGCCGGTCCATCGTTTTTATCCTGCAGCGGGAACCATGGCCGAGCATATGACGCTCTATGTCGCAGACGCCGCGACGAAGGTAAGTCCGGGCGGCGGGACCGACGAGGATGAAGATATCCGGGTGATCGAGTGGGACTACGAAACGTTCTTCGCCGCTCTCGACGCCGGCAAGATCGTTGACGCCAAGACCCTCGTGGCGGGCCTATGGCTTTGGCGTGCCGAGCACAGCCGCTAGCCGGAACTGCCCTGGAGTTCCTGCAGGACGTAGGTCGTCGACAGAACGTCGAAGCGCATCTTCACCAGGATCCTGTCCTTCAGCGTGCACCAGGCGTCAAGCCGGTCGACGCCATGCTTGTCGACGAACGTCACATGCTCGCACTCGAAGGTTCCGGCCGGGGACTCCACCGTCTCGTTCCCATGATAGCGAAACCGGTGATGAGTGATTCCCAGCATTGGACCAGAACCGCCGTTCGGCAACGGCGAGCATGCGGCGGACAAGGACTCCTGAATCTCGCCCGGGCGCCCTCGATCGATATTCGCAAAATGAAATACGTCGCACGACACCGGGTGGGTCACGAATGACTCCGGTGGTTTGGCGAATTCGATCGACTGGGAAATTCTCCCTTCACCAACGGTAAATCCCTCGCACTCGACCGTTGAACCGGCAAAACGGAACCAGCTCGAGCCGGCGAACCGATCCCGAATTGATATCCGCACGAACGCATCCTTCGGATGCCAGTGTCGATCCACGGATGTCGTCACGTCGCGGAGGATCTCGCTATCGTCCATCTCGCAGAGCGCCCGCATCGTCCTGTCGCCATTGCCGTGGACGGTGACCGTGCACCATTCACGCCCGCGCTCGCCCTGGTCTCCGAGGTACTGAATCTTGTAGCGGTAGGTTCTGTGCTGCATGGTTTCCTCCGGTCTCTTCCGTAATCCATCAAGCCTTGCTTCGGCAACCGTGGCGAGGTGCGCAGGTGATACATGCAACACATCCTGGTAGCGGGCGCCAGCCGGCGGGTCGGTTTCGAAACGGTCCGACTTCTCAGATCGGAGGGGTACGACGTGACCTGCTTCTTTCGAAGCGAGGCGGGCAGGGGACCCGTCGAAGCCACCGGTGCGACGGCGTTCGTCGCCGACGCATTTGATGCGACGCAGGTCGATGCCGCTTTCGAGGCCGCCGGACCGATCGAGGCGGTCGTTTGCGCCCTCGGCGGCAAGCCGGGAGACGAGCCACGAATCGACTTCCCGGGCGCTCGCAACTGCATCGATGCCGCAAAGAAGAGGGGTGTCGCGCGTTTCCTGCTGGTCACCGCGATCGGCTGCGGCGATACCTGGGAGGCACTAGACGAACGGGCCAAAAGTTTCCTCGGTCCAGCCATCGAGGCGAAAAACCGCGCCGAATGCTATCTCTTCGAGAGTGGGCTGGACTACACCGTCCTCCGCCCCGGAGGGCTCAGCGACGATCCGGCGACCGGGCAGAGTTTCCTTACGCGTGACGTTGGCGTTCTTGGAGCGGTCACGCGCGCCGACGTTGCGGCTCAACTCGTCCGATGCCTCGGCAGTCCCAAGACGTCACGCGAAGTGTTTCAGGTTCTGGACCGCGATCGCCTCAGGAGCGACGCGCCATTCACCGTGGTCGAAGTCTAAACCGCTATTCCGCGGCCTCGGCCCGGTTTCGGGCCGAAGCCAGCAGCGCGCAAACCTCCTCGGTGGACTGAACATCGCCGAAGTTCATGATGAACGAATGCAGCGAGGCGGCGTGCTGTTCGTCCGAAAAGGTCGAACAGGCATCGGACACCATCAGCGTGCGGTAGTTCAGCATCATTGCATCGCGCGCGGTCGATTCGCAGCAGACATTCGTCGCCGTTCCGGTGACCAGAACGGTGTCCACACCACGGTTGCGCAGGACCAGGTCGAGATCCGACGATCCCTGGATGAACGCGCTATAGCGCGATTTTCGCACCCGCACGTCGTCGGGCGCCGGTTTCAGCGTTTCGTAGAGCTGGTGCCCATAGCTCCCTTCCGACATCGATTCCGTGCGGCGCTTGAAGCCTTCGGGCGTGGATAGCTCGCGATGGAAATGCGACCAACTGTCGAAGGACTCGCTGGTCACCGTGTTCAGGATCCACACGACGGTTCCGCCAGCGGCCCGGGTTGCCTCGGCAAGACGGTTGATATTCGGACAGGTACTCGCGGCTTCGGGCACGTAGGCGTGGCCCGCGCCTTCCCTGACGAAGGCGTTCTGCATGTCGACGACCAGCAGTGCCGTCTTTTTTGGCGTCAGCGCGTGATAGGGGTGAAGGGTGCCGCGTCGTTGGACGACGCGCTCGGCCACCTCGTCAGGAATGCTGAAATCGTGCACGCTAGTTCTCCTTGGTCGGTGGCTGATACATGTGGAACTCGTTGCCATACAGATCGACGAACCGCGCCGTGACTCCCCAAGGCTCGTCTACCGGTGGATCGTTGAAGTACACACCTCGTCTGCGCAAGGCTTCGTAGTGGCCCGCACAATCGTCGGTCTCGATGACGAACACGGGCGACTTGCCGATTCCGGTGTCGTCCGGAAACTGGGGTCGTTGGTCGAGGACGAGCGTTAGGTCCGGCTGATCGGGAGAGGCAGCCGTCAGCCAGCGGGTACCATCGGCATAGGTCTCGTCCTGGTGTTTCACGAATCCGAGCTTCTCCGCGTACCAGTCATAGGCTTCGTCACAATCGCGCACATGAATCGTGACCTGGCTGATCCGCATCATTGGTCCGAGTCTTGGCCGCGATTCTTGGGCAGAATCGGGTTGCCAAGCTCATCTCTTTCGATCTCGCCCACGACACGACTGGGCTGAAGGAAACGCTTGCCCATGTAGTCGTCCCGAAGCTCGAAGCGAGGAATGATCTCGCTGCATCCCGATAGCATCGGCCCGAGACACACCACACCGGCCACGATGAGAAGCCACTCTCGCCACCTGTGCCGCGACGGTTGCCGATGCGCGGATTTGAATTTGTTTGTCATAGTGTTGAGCAACTTCCGATGGCTTCCGTTGTCGGCAGGTGCCAATCTTGCCATCCCCCTTGGACCCCATCAACGCACCCGCAGCAATCGGCTACTCAGGCAATGTCCGAACCATGGCAATTGAC
>JAYQVF010000139.1:0-8563 GCA_038148335.1 Alphaproteobacteria bacterium
ACTTGAACTCGGGGATCTTGCCGAACGGGTCCAGCGCCGGGTTGGTCAGCAGGTTTGCGGCCGCTTCGGCATAGCAGAACGGCATGAAAACCATGCCTTCGGGAATACCCGAATCGATGCGGACCGCAAGTTCGATGCTGCCGCGCCTGGTCGACAGCCGAATGCGCTGGCCGCCGGCGAGGCCGAGCGCCTCTACGTCGCGCGGGGCGAGGTGGGCGTGGGCTTCGGGTTCGAGGTCGTCCAGCACGTCGGCGCGCCGCGTCATCGCCCCGGTATGCCAGTGCTCGAGCAGTCGCCCGGTGGACAGGACAAACGGATAGCTGGCGTCGGTCTCTTCGTCGGGGGGAATGATGGCGGCCGGCACGAACCGGCCGCGCTTGCTCGCGGTCGGGAAGCCGTCGCCGAAGATCACTTCGTGGCCGGCATGATCCTCGGCGTCGCAGGGATAGGTCACGGCGCTTTCGCGCTCCAGCCGTTCCCAGGTGATGCCCTTGATGGAGGGCATGCAGGCGCGCATTTCAGCAAAGACGTCGCGCGCCTGCGGGTAGTGCCAGTCGAGCCCGATTCGTTTGGCAATTTCCTGGATGATCCAAAGGTCCTGGCGCGCGTCGCCCGGCAGGGGCAGGGCGCGGCAGCCGAGCTGCACTCGCCGGTCGGTGTTGGTGAAGGTGCCGTCCTTTTCCGGGAAGGCGCTCGCCGGCAGGATCACGTCGGCGAAGGTCGCGGTCTCGGTGAGGAACAGGTCCTGCACCACGAGGTGCTTCAGTTTGGCCAGCGCGGCACGCGTGTGGTTGAGGTTGGGGTCGGACATCGCCGGGTTCTCGCCCATGACGTACATGCCCTCGATAACGCCGTCGTGGATCGCGTCGGTGATCTCGACCACCGTCAGACCCTTCTTGGGGTCGAGGCGCGCGCCCCAGAATTCCTCGAAGCGTTCGCGCACGCCTTCTTTTTCGACGCCGGCATAGTCGGGATAGAACATCGGGATCAGGCCGACGTCGGATGCGCCCTGCACGTTGTTCTGGCCGCGCAGCGGGTGCAGGCCGGTGCCTGGGCGGCCGACCTGGCCGCACATCAGCGCCAGCGCGATCAGGCAGCGGGCGTTGTCGGTGCCGTGGATGTGCTGGCTGATCCCCATGCCCCAGAAGATCATGGCCGCGCGCGCGCGGCCGTAGATGCGGGCGATCTCGCGGATGGTGTCGGGCGGAACGCCGCAGACCGGGGACATCGCTTCGGGCGTGAACGCCTTGAGATGCGCGCGCATCGCCTCGAAGCCATCGGTGTAGCCGTCGATGTAGTTGTGGTCGACCAGATCCTCCGCGACGATCACGTTCATCACCGCGTTGAGCAGCGCGACATCGGTGCCTGGCTTGAAGCGCACCATGTGCGTCGCGTGGCGGCCTAGTGCCTCGCCGCGCGGGTCGAGCACGATCAGCTCCGCGCCGTTCCTGACCGCGTTCTTGAAGAACGTCGCCGCCACCGGGTGGTTCACGGAGGTGTTGGAGCCGATCACCACGATCACGTCGGTGTTCTTCACTTCGGCGAAGGGCGCGGTGACGGCGCCCGAGCCGATGGTCTCCATCAGCGCGGCAACCGACGACGCGTGGCATAGCCGCGTGCAGTGATCGACGTTGTTGGTGCCGAAGCCGGCACGCACAAGCTTCTGGAACAGGTAGGCTTCCTCGTTGGAGCCCTTGGCGCTGCCGAAGCCGGCGAGTCCCTTGCCGCCCTTGCGTTCGCGAATCTCGCGCAAGCCCCGGGCGGCGACGTCGAGCGCCTCTTCCCAAGTGGCCTCGCGGAAATGAGTGAGCGGATTCGACGGATCCACGTCGGGGTGCGGCGCTTTCGGCACGTCGTCTTTTCGGATCAGCGGCCTGGTCAGGCGTTGCGGGTGGCGCACGTAGTCGAAGCCGAAGCGCCCCTTGACGCAAAGCCGTCCGTGGTTCGCCGGTCCGTTGCGGCCGCTGACACGGACCAGCGAATCGTCCTTGATGTGATAGGTGAGCTGGCAGCCGACGCCGCAATAGGGACACACGCTGTCGACGGTGCGGTCGATCTCCTTCTGCAAAGCATCCTTCGCCGGGGCAAGAGCGCCGGTCGGGCAGGCCTGGACGCACTCGCCGCAGCCGACGCAGGTGCTGGCGCCCATCGGGTCGCCGACGTCGAAGACGATCTGGCTGTGCGGGCCGCGATGCGCCATGGCGATGACGTCGTTGACCTGGACTTCGCGGCAGGCGCGCACGCACAGGCCGCAATGGATGCAGGCGTCGAGCCGCACCGTCATGGCGGGATGCGAGGTGTCGGGATCGGGCCGCAGGCTGGCGGGATAGCGACTTGTCTCGATGCCGTTGGCGTCGGCCATCGCCCAGAACGCGCTGCCCGGGTCGTAGGCGCGCTCGCGCGGCGGCTGGTCGGCGAGCAGCAGTTCCATCACCGCCTTGCGTGCGGTCGTGGCGCGTTCGGTGGCGCTGTGCACGGTCATGCCGTCGGTCGGTTTGCGGATGCACGAGGCGGCCAGCGTGCGCTCGCCCTCGATCTCGACCATGCAGGCGCGGCAGTTGCCGTCGGCGCGGTAGTCCGGCGCGGCCGAATGGCACAGATGCGGGATCGCGATGCCCTCGCGCTGGGCGACCTGCCAGATCGTCTCGTCGTCGGCGGCGGTGACGGTCTTGCCGTCGAGTGTGAAGGTGACGCTCATCGCACGGCTTCCGGAAAATAGCGCAGGAGCGTGTCGAACACGTTGGGCGCGGCCTGACCAAGGCCGCAGATCGAGGCGTCGCGCATGACCGCGCCGAGATCGCCGAGCAGGGCGGCGTCCCAACGTTCGGCGCCCATCAGAATCAGCGCCTTTTCCGTGCCGACGCGGCAGGGCGTGCACTGGCCGCAGCTTTCGTCGGCGAAGAACGTCATCAGGTTGCGCGCCACCGCGCGCAGATCGTCCCGGTCGGACAGCACGATCACCGCGGCCGAGCCGATGAAGGCGCCGTGCGGCTCCAGCTTGCCGAAGTCGAGCGGCACGTCGCCGAGGCTGGCGGGCAGGATGCCGCCCGATGCGCCGCCCGGCAGGTAGGCCGCGAAGGTGTGGCCGTCCTGCATGCCGCCACAGTGGTCGTCGATGAGCTGACGCACGCTGATGCCGGCGGGCGCGAGTTTCACGCCGGGGGCCTTCACGCGGCCCGAAACCGAATAGCTGCGCGGGCCCGCACAGCCGTTCGCGCCCTGGTCGGCGAACCATGACGCGCCCTTCTCAAGGATGTGCGGAATCCAGTACAGCGTCTCGACGTTGTGGGCGAGGGTGGGGCGGCTGAACAGGCCGACCTGCGCCGGGAACGGCGGACGGTGGCGCGGCAGCGGCCGTTTGCCCTCGATGCTTTCCAGCATCGCCGACTCCTCGCCGCAGATATACGCACCCGCGCCGCGTCGCAGGACGATGTTGGGCAGGCGCCGTCCGGACGCCTGCAGGCTCGCGATCTCGCGCCGCAGGACGCCGTGCACCTGGGGATATTCGTCACGCAAGTATATGTAGAGGTCGTCGGCGTCGATCGCCCAGGCGGCGATGAGGGCGCCTTCGAGCACGCGGCGCGGCTCGTTCTCCAGGTAGTGGCGGTCCTTGAAGGTGCCGGGCTCGCCCTCGTCGGCATTGACGGCGAGAACGCGCGGCTTGGCCTCGGCCAGCACGAACCGCCATTTGCGCGCGGCGGGAAAGCCGGCGCCGCCCATGCCGCGCAGCCCTGCGTCGGCGATAGCGGTGCGGACCGAGTCGGGCGTCTGTGCGCCGGCGAGGCAGGCATCGTATTGCGCATAGGTCGAGTCTTCGGCCGCGTGGGGTGTCACCGCCGCAGGCTCGGTTTCGCCGGCGGCAACCGCCGTCCGAATCCGATCCGCTGTCGCATGCCCGAGATGGCAGCGTCCGACCTCGGCGACCGGCGCGGTATCGCAGCGGCCCATGCACGGCGCGCGCACGACGCGCACGTTGGGTCCGTCGAGATCGGTCAGCGCGCGCGTCAAATCGTCGGCGCCCGCGAGCTGGCACGACAGGCTATCGCAAACCCGCACGGTCAGGGGCGGCGGGGCGTCTTCGCCCTCGCGGTGGACGTCGAGGTGGGCGTAGAAGCTCGCAACCTCGTAGACCTCCGCCATCGACAACCGCATGTGATGGGCCAGCGCGGCGATATGCTGCGCCGAGATCCCGTGGTGGGCGTCCTGGATGGCATGCAGGTATTCGAGCAGCAGGGGGCGGTCGTAGGGCGGCGGGCCGAGCGCGGCCGCAACTTCGCGCAGCGACTCCGCCGTCGGCTGACGGCCGCGTTCGGTGCGCCGGCCCTTGCGGCGGCCCTTGCCGGGGTGGCGATAACGGGGAGCGTCGGCGTTCATGGCAAGTCGTCGTCGTCCAGGATCGTCAGGTCGATGAGGTCCGTGTTGATGAGCTGTTTCCCTGCATTCTCGAAGTTGACGGTCACCCGTTTCCCGATCACGGATTGCACCTGACCGATGCCCCAGTCGGGACGGTCGGGGTGGCGCACGAAGGCGCCGGGCTCAAGGAGAAACGTCACGATCCATCAACTCTTGCTATCGTAGAGTATTCTATCAGACGCGGGATTGAACGATCTCAATCGGGGAACCAATGGACGAAATCGATTTCAGCGCGCTGCTGTGCGCGCGCCTGTGCCACGACCTGATCAGTCCGGTCAGCGCCGCGCGCAACGGCATCGCCATGGCGATCGAGGAAAAGGACGGGGCCATGCGCGCCGAGGCGATGGATCTCACGGCCGAGGGGCTGGCCGATGCCGTCGACAAGCTGCGCGTCTATCGCATCGCCTACGGCAATTCCGGGCCGGCGACGACGCTGGCCGAAGCGCGCAAGGCCGCGCGCGAGCTCTATTCCCGCGGCCGCGTCCAGATCGAATGGAGCGAAGATGGCGGCGATCCCGGGCCGGACCAGGTTCGGCTTTTGACCAATCTGGTGCTGCTCGGCGCCGAATCGGTGGCGCGTGGCGGCGTCGTCAGGGTCGCGCCGCCGGGTGCCGCACTCACCGTCACCGCGAACGGCCGCCGCGCCGCGCTGGCGTCCGACATTCTCGCGGTGATCGAGGGCGCGCCGCTGGAGGAGCCGATGACCGCGCGGCAGATCCAGGCAGCCCTGACCTGCGCGCTCGTACGCCGCATGTGCCGGCCGCGCGCCTCGACCGCGCGCTCGCTGAGATCGCCCGCGTCACGCGCGGCCCGGCGTTTCTCGTCGTTCAGTGTGCCGATAGCGCGGAAGAAGAAGCCGCGCTCAATGCCTGGGATCCGACCCATACCGTCGTGCGCGCGTCGGCCTGGTGGCGCGACCGGGTCGCGGCGCTGGCGCCATCGGCCGACCTGCACACCAAGCGGCTGTTCGCCTCTCTGGACTAGGCGTCCGGCGGTGACCCGCCGGGCGGGCGCTACCCCACCATCGCGAAGAAGTCGTCGAGCGTGATCTTGGGCAGGTCCATCTCTGAAGCCGGCTGTCGGGCGCGACGTTGAACACCGGCGGCGCATCGAAGCCGTGCAGGGTCGCGACGGCGGCGATCTGGAAGGCCAGGTCGCGGTCGGTGACGGTGGCGTTGTGCTGCAACGCCAGGTCGAAGTTGGCGCGCGCCTGCGCGTCGTTGCCGTCGGTTACGAAGTCGCCGGCGCCGCGCGCGGTGAAATGGGGCGAGCGGATGCCGAAATGCGAACCGGCTTCGCCGTCGCGCAGGCGGTGCTCGCCGCCGATCACGAAGATCCGCCGCGGTTGCGCCGCGACCAGCGCGGGCAGGGCGGCCAGCAGCGTGCTTTCCTGCAGCAGGCTCAGCGGGTCGTCGGGCGTGACGCTGTGCAGCGCGTTGCTCGTGACCGGCAAGAGCCGGTGGTGGTTGATCGCGACGAAGGCGTCGCGCTCTTCCGGTTCGAAGGCGGCGTTGATCGCGGCCGGCGAGACGATCGCCATCGTGCGTCGCGGCTGATGCAGGAAGCGCTTGAGATGGTTGCGGTTGCGCCGGATGCCGCCGGGCGCCAGTTCGACGACGACGTCGAGGCCGCGCTTGGCCGGGGCGAGGACCTCGTGCTCGATCACGCCGAAGCGGTTGAGGCTGGCGAAGACGGGATTGCGCGCGCCCAGTTCGCCGATGCGCGCCGCGAAATCCTTCACCGAGTGGCCTTGACACAGCAGCACCAGGTCGCGTCCGCCGACGATGCGGCGCAGGTCGGCCAGCCGCTCGGCGGCGTCCGGGACGAGGGAATCGGGAAAGTTGAGGCCGCGCGCCCGCGCGCCCGCGCGCAGGATCGCGTAGGTGCCGAGCGCGCTCGACGTCCGGCCGGCCTCGTGCTCGAGCCGCGCGCGGAAGGCGTAGAGTTCGCACACGCGGTGGAACTCGGCTTCGTCCATCCGCCGCCACAGGTCGTCGCTCGGCGCCTTTTCGTCGAGCACGCTGTCGCAGGAATCGATGGCGACGCCGAACACCTCGCGCGCCTCCTCGATGCGGTCCTGTCCGGCCAGCGCGACGCCGAGCAGGCGCAGCATCGTCGGGTGCAGGCTGCCGGTCTTTTCCTGGAACACGCCGATGAAGTGCTCGGCGTCGGCGTAGCGCCGGTGATAGATCAGCGCGTCGACGATCTGTTCCAGCTGGCTGCCGTCCTCGTCGAGTTCGGCGGCCTTGAGCAACAGGTCGGGCACTTCGTGAAAGCGCTCCAGCACGCCCTGGCTCCAGATCGCGTGCCACGCCGCCAGCGCGGCGTTGCGCGGTTCGATCAGCAGGGCGCGGCGCAGCGCCTCGACCGCGCCGGCGGTGTCGCCCGTGGCGCCGCGGACCTCGGCCAGGCGCTCGAACGCCTGCACGTTGTTCGGTTCGATCTCGATCAGGGTTTCCAGCGTCCGCTGGGCGAGGTGATAGTTGTTCCGCGCCGCCGCCACCTCGAACAGGTTGGCGAGCGCGTCCGCGCTCGGCGCCGCCGTCGCCAGCTTGAGATAGGCCAGTTCCGCCAGGGCGAGGTTGCCCTGCTCGACGGCGGCGAAGGCGGCCTGTTCGAGGGTCAGGGCGTCGATCGCGGTCGCGACCGGGGTGCCCTTGTGGGTCGCGGTGTCCTCGACGGAGGTGGCTGTCATCGTCGTCTTCCCTGTGACGGGCGGCCGCCCCGCGGTCCTGCACTGGAATGCAGGCGCCGTGGGCAGGGCGCGCCCAAGCTTTGTACTCGGGCGCCAGTGTCGCGGGGTCGTGGTTAACGGCGGGTTAAGAAGGTCGTGTTGCCGCCCGCCCCGAAGCCCCTATATTCCGCCCCATGAACGCCCCCCACAGCAGCCCCGTGAACAGCCTCGGGATCGCCAAACCGCCGGCGGAGACGCGCGTCGTCGTCGCCATGTCGGGCGGGGTCGATTCCTCGGTGGTGGCGGGCCTGCTCGCGCGCGAGGGCTACGAGGTCGTGGGCATCACGCTGCAGCTCTACGACCTCGGCGGCGCCGGGGGCGATGCCACGCCGAAGAGCCGCACCTGCTGCGCCGGGCACGACATCTACGATGCGCGCCGCGTCGCCGATACGCTGGATATTCCGCACTACGTCCTCGACTACGAGGATCGCTTCCGCGATGCGGTGATCGACGACTTCGTCGACGAATACCTGCAGGGCCGCACGCCGATCCCCTGCGTGCGCTGCAACCAGACGGTCAAGTTCGCCGACCTTCTCAGGGCGGCGCAGGATCTCGGCGCCGACGCGATGGCCACCGGCCACTACGTGCGCCGCGTCGCGGGCGAACACGGACCCGAACTCCACCGCGGCGCCGATGCGACGCGCGACCAGTCTTATTTCCTGTTCGCCACCACGCCGGAACAGCTCGCCTTCCTGCGCTTTCCCCTGGGCAGCCTGAGCAAGCGCGAGACCCGGGCGCTGGCGGCCGACCTCGGCCTCGTCGTCGCCGACAAGCCCGACAGCCAGGACATCTGCTTCGTGCCCAACGGCTCCTACCTCGACGTGGTGCGCAAGCACCGCCCCGACGCGCTGGCCGACGGCGCGATCGTCGATTTGGGGGGCCGCGAACTCGCGCGTCATACCGGCATCGCCGGCTACACCGTGGGCCAGCGCAAGGGCCTCGGCCTCGGCGACGTCACCGGCGCGGGCGAGCCGCTCTACGTCGTCGCCCTGCGCCCCGAGGCGCGCGAGGTGGTGGTCGGCCCGAAGGACGCGCTGCTGGTCGACGAGATTCGCCTGGCCGACTGCAACTGGCTCGACGCCGGCCTCGCCGCGGGCGCGGCCCGCGACGGCGCGGTCAAGGTGCGCTCGATGCAGGACGCGCAGGCCGCGCACATCGCGCCGGACGGGCAGGGCGGGGCGATCGTCCGCCTCGCCGAACCCGCCGTCGGCGTCTCGCCCGGCCAGGCCTGCGTCGCCTACGACGGCGACCGCGTCCTCGGCGGCGGCTGGATCGCCGCCACCGCCCGCACCCGCGCCGCCGCCTGAAGCCCGCGCCCTTCAGCGAGGGGGCGCCGTCCACGCCCGCGACCGGCGGGCGAGGGGCACACCACCCGCATTCCCCCTCCCGTCATCCTGAGCCGGGCGGCAACGCCGC
>JAYQVF010000140.1:0-8532 GCA_038148335.1 Alphaproteobacteria bacterium
GTACTCGGTATAGGAAAGCACGTGCGCCCGCTCGGTCCCGGGCAGCCCCGGGCCATCCCAGCGTTCGGGCCGCAGCGGGGACCAACCGTGTTTCAGACCCTCGGCGCCCGTTGCCATGACAACAACCTCGAAACCACCGCTCTTGAGCCGTGCGGCATCGACCGCCGTCCCGGTCACGATCTTTGCGTCGGTGCGGTCCAGTTCGGCGATCAACCAATCCAGGATGCCGCGCAGTTCCTGACGGCTCGGCACCGTCGACCACCACGCGGCTTGCCCCCCAAGTTGGTCGCGGGCCTCGAACAAGGTCACCTGGTGACCGCGCTGCGCGGCGGTCAGCGCGGCGCGCAGGCCAGCCGGCCCGCCGCCGACGACGGCAACCTTCTTCGGTTTGGCCGCCTTCGCCAGCGTGCCCAGCCCCAAGGTTGTCTCGGCGCCCGCGGCCGGATTGTGGATGCAGGCGATCGGCGCCTGGGCTGCAATTGCCGACAAACACCAGTTGGCGCCAACGCAGCGCCTCACCCTCTTGGCCTCCCCGCGATCGGCCTTGGCCACCCATTCGGGATCGGCCACGAGCGCGCGCGCCATGGCGATGTAGTCGCAATCACCGGCGGCGAGATGCGCTTCGGCTTCATCAGGGGTGACGATCCGGCCGGCGCCGACCACCGGAAGCGAGATTGCCTCCTTGATCTTGCGCGTGGCCGCCAGCTGATAGCCATGGTCGACCGGCGCCGTCGGATAGATCAGCATCCGGTTGAGATAGGTTCCTTGCGATGTACCGATGTAGTCGATCTTGCCGCTCGCCTCAAAACGACGGGCGATCTCGGCCCAATCGTCGGGGCGCAGCCCGCCGGGATGGCCGTCGTCGCTGTTCATCCGTACACCGACGATCAAGTCGTCACCCGCCTCCTGTCGCGTCGCGTCGAGTATCTCGAGGACGATCCGCAGGCGGTTCTCCAGGCTGCCGCCATAGTTGTCGCCGCGGTGGTTCGTCGCCGGCGACAGAAACTGGTTCAGGAGATAGCCGTGCGACATCCCGTGAACTTCGATCCCGTCCAGCCCGCCCTCGCGGGCATAACGCGCTGACAGCCTGTAGCCTTCGATGATGGCGTTGATGTCCGCCGCGGTCATGACGTGCGGCATCTCGCGGTACACCGAGCAGGGAATCGCCGATGGTGCCCAGACGGGCTCGCCACTCGTGACGGAGTTGGTCTGGCGCCCGCGATGCCACGGCTGGGCCAGTATCTTGACACCGTAGGGGTGAACGGCGTCGGCGATCTTTCGGTACTGCGGCACCATTCGGGCATCGAAGGCAAAGGCCTTGCCCTTGTAAGGCTGCGTCGTCGGGTGAACCGCCATCGCCTCCATCGTGATAACGCCAACACCACCCTTGGCGCGTTCCACGTAGTAGGCCACGTGCTCATCGGTGAAGAGATGGTCCTTGACCAGAAGCGTGGCGTGAGCCGACATCCAGACTCTGTTCTTGATGTCGTGCTTGCCGATCCGGCCCGGAGCCAGGAGATGCGGGTAGTAAGGGTGCTTTGTCATTGGCGGATCTCGATGCTGGAACGGCGGGGGACGGCTAGCGCGCGAGCGGGACGCGGAACGGCTCGGCAATCTCTTCCAGGATGTTCGTCAGCCGGTACTCGTGGCGAATCTTTCTGCCGAGCTTCGGGTCTTCCATCTCGAAAGCCCAACGCGACCCATAGCCAAGGGACTTGTCGACGCTCACATATGTCCCCGAGAACAGCATGTAGCACCTGGGGAGATTCGGGACGCGCTCACGAAGACGGGCCAGCATCTCTTCCGGCTCCATGAAGATCGCCGTGGCGCAGTCCTGATAGGCATGCCCGTCGACCCAGCTCCGCAACACCATGTCGTCCCAGTGGTCACGCACGTCGGCGACAGGCCAAAAGCGCTTCGCTAGGACGTTGGGATAGGCCTGTTTGCTCCAGACGATACTGGTGCGCTCGAGGAGCCGGTCGGTATGGTCGCTGCCGACCCCGACCAGGAGTTCCGGACCATCTTGCAAGAGCACGAGTTCGACCTCGCCCGACGTCTTGTCGTTATGGATCATGACCTCGTCGGCCGTCGTGAGATTGTGGGGCGAAATCGGGTAGACCCGGGGGGCCGGAATGTCGAAGGCAATGCCGATCCCCGCCTTGGCGACCTCCTCCTGATGGGCCACCGCATCTGCGGCGTTCCGCGTCGCGGACCCGAAATTGTAGAGGCGGTCAAGCGCCAGGGTCCGGCCTTCCACCTTTCCGTCACGGTGTTCGACTTCGATCTCGATCATCTCGATGGCTCCATGCTGTGGACCGCTGCCGGGGACCCGACGGCCGCGGCATGGTTGCCAATCCGTCGCGAGAGTTCAATGCTGCGTGCTCCGAAATCTCAACCCAGACGGCCGAACCCATGAGTGATGAGAACGTCTCGCAAATGATCACGATCCCTAGCGCAGAAAACGGCACCTACGTCCCCTACGGTCCCCCGCCCTGGTACTTCGAGGGGTACAGCGCGTCGATCGTGCTCAAGGCCGATGCCGAGTCGCTCCGGCGTCTGATCCCGGCGCCTCTGAAGCTGTACGGCGACCCCGTCTGTCGCCTCAGTGTGCACGACATGGTCTGCGACTACGGTCTTGGCGAACGCTTCATGCTCGCCGAACCGGACCAGGCCCAGTTCTGCGAAGCGGTGTTCGGCGTCATGGTCGAATACGACGGCATCATCGGACACTGGGCTCCCTACCTCTGGTGTACGACCGACGCCGAACTGGCCGTGGGCCGCGAACTCTATGGCTGGCAGCAGCGTCTCGGCGAGATGTCGATGACCCGGCCGCCGCTCCGCCGCGACTGGCGCGCCGGCGATTCGGTGGTCGCGATGGTGTCGCGCGGGCGCCGGCACGTCTTTTCCCTGTCGATCTCGCTCGACGGACCGGGCGATCTGCCCGAAACGATCGACGGACTCAAGGTCGCGCCGGACGCGGCCAAGGCGAACAATCACTTCACTCAGACCGTCCTTGCCGACCCGGTGGAACGGCTGGTGACCCAAAGGCTGGTTTGCAGTTCGATGGAAAACGTGGAGGTGACAAAGGTCTGGTCAGGCCGGGGTCATGTTGAGGTGAGCGCCCCCGAACTCGCGTTCCTGCGCGATGCCACGGTTCTCGGCGGACGCTGGCATGAGCTGTCCTGGATCAAGCCGTGGCCCGACCGCCTGATCGGCGAAACGGAAGTCCAGCTTCCCGGGCGCTGATTGGCCACATCGCACCGACATGCGCTACGGTGCGCGAACCGGCCACATCAACGGCACGCATAGAAGATGGGACGGCCCCCTGTGACCCGCACCTCGAGCAAAGGCAGCGGCGCCAACAGACGAAAGCGCCTCGCACCCAAGGAACGCGAGGAGATGATCATGCAGGAGGCCATTCGCTACTTCGGCGAATTCGGGTTCAGCGCACCCACCCGCGATCTCGCACGGCGGATCGGCATCACCCAGCCGCTTCTGTATCGCTATTTCCCCAACAAGGGGAAGCTAATCGAGCGCATGTTCGAGGAGCTGGTATCCGAGCGGTGGAATCCGGAATGGGAACGGCGCCTCCTCGACCGCAGCAGCGACATCGCGGAACGCCTTACCGACTTCTACGTTTCATATACCGAACCGCTTTTCTCGTACGAGCGCATGCGCACGTTCATGTTCATGTGGCTCGCATCCAACGACCTGCAAAAAAAGTTCGCCGGCGCGCCAAACAGTCGCCTGTTTCGGGTCATCGCCGAAGAGCTTCGCATTGCCTTTGATCTGCCGGGACCCGCGACGCTACCCATCACCAGAATGGAAGAGGAACTCGTCTGGGGTCTGCAGGGCAGTATCATGTACCTCGGCATCCGCGAATTCGTATTCGGATTTGCGCCCAAGGTCGCTCGGAGGCGCATCATCCGGGCGCAGATCGACATCTTCCTCCGCGGCGTTCTTCCCGAGCTGAACGCGGCCCTCGACGCGGCACGCCCAAGGAAGCGCCCCGCAGGATCCGACTAGATCGCGCTCTGCGACATACCGCCATCCACAACGATGACGGTACCGGTCATATAAGTCGAGGCATCGGATACGAGAAGGATCAGGGCGCCGTCGAGTTCGCTGTGCTCGCCGACCCGGCCCATCGGAATGCGTTCGATCTGCGCCGCGCGCCTTTCGGGATGTTTGGCCCGGAACTCGGCACCCAGTTCGGTATCGAAGAACCCGGGTGCGATGGCGTTGATGCGAACCCCTGTGCGCGAAAGCTCGACCGCCATGTTGCGGGTCAGGGCGATGACCCCGGCTTTTGATGCGACATAGGGGGACACGTTCATGTAGGTCCGGATTGCCGCAATCGAAGCGATGTTGACGATCGAACAGGGGCGTTTGCGTTCGATCGACCGGCGCGCCATTTCCTGCGACGAGATCCAGACGGAATCGAGATTGGTCTTGACCACCGACTGGAAGTCCTCAAGTGCAAGATCGAGAACCGGCGCCGGCAACGACGTGCCGGCATTGTTGACCAGGGCGTCGATCGGACCGAAGGTTTCCTCGGACGCGTCGAGCGCCGCGATCAGGCTGTCCTTGGACGTTACGTCACAGGCGACCGCAAAGGCCTCACCTCCGGTTCCCGCAAGCTCCTTGGCAAGCGCTTCGATCCGTTCGATTCGGCGCGCACCGAAAGACACCCGCGCGCCACGCTGCGCCAGCACCGTCGCGAAGTGCTTGCCGAGACCGGACGAGGCTCCGGTGACGTGGATATGTTTGCCTGAAACGTCGAACAGGTCCGTCATGGCTCGCTCCCCAATCTGGAAGGGCGGCTGTTTGCCTTGAGCGCCCCTCGGTCTCTGGAACTAGTTTAGCTTTTGATAAATAATTGGCTGCTTTGCGGCGGTCAACGGAGGGTGCCATGCAGCAAGGATTCCACGAAGTTCTTCCCCTGCCCAACCACGACGAATCGGCACGGCAGGATTTCAACGTCACGTTTCGGCAGCAGGTCGGCGACATGACCGGGACCGGAGGCGCCCTGGTCTACGACAAGCGGGTCGCCCCGGCCTATCAGCGGGCCCATGGACGTGCTCCTGCCAATCGCCACGAAGCGCGCCGCGCGCTCGACGAGGACCCCTACTGGCAGGCGGCAAGCGCCCTCAAGCTGACCCAGCAGGAAATGCTGTGGGAGTGCGTCGGCGAAAGCATCGAACGCCAGTACGACGGCATGCACGCCAACGCACAGCGGCTCGCCAAGCGGCACCGCTATGCAACGCTGCGTCTCGATCCGGCGGTACAGGTGCCTCGCTATCTCAACGCCGTCGACATCCACATCATGCCCGGCAACTACGACACCGAGCTGTGCGCGGACGACATCTTCTCGGGCGCGTTGTACGACCGCGGCGTATTCCTGCGCGTCATGGGGCGTCGCGGCGCCTTCAACGAGGACTTCGGGCTCAGAATTGCACCGTACCTGCGAAAGCGCTTCCCGAGCCTGAAGCCCAAGCGAATTCTCGACCAGGGGTGCGCCGTCGGCGGAACGACGCTCGGACTGTCGCAGAGCTTCCCGACGGCCGAGATCCATGCCATCGATGTCGCGGCGCCGATGCTGCGCTATGCGCATGCACGTGCCGAGTCCCTTCAGCGCCGGGTTCATTTCTCGCAACAGAACGCCGAGAAGACAGACTTCCCGGATAACCACTTCGATTTCATCTTCTCGTTCGCGTTGCTGCATGAGACGTCGACGAAAGCGTGCAGCGCGGTCATCAGAGAAGCCCATCGCATACTCGCGCCGGGCGGCGTGCTGCTCTATCTCGACTTGCCGCAATGGGACACGGTGTCCCTGTTCAAAGCTGCCGAGGCGGACTGGGACACCCTCAACAATGCCGAACCGTTCATCGGCAAACTGGGCGATCTCGACCGGCGTGAACTGATGATGAAGGCGGGCTTCGCCGAACGGGATGTCGTCTTCGAGTTAGCCGACGGAATCCCCTACCCGCTGTTCGGCGCCATCAAGCGATAGCGGAACGACAGGACGACCGTCAGACAAGGAATTCCTCATGCAGCGGATCCGGCGTGGATTTGTCACCGTCAACGGCCGTCAGGTGCACTATCGCACCGCCGGAAGCGGGCCGCCGGTCGTCCTCGTTCACCAGTCGCCGATCTCGTCCAAGTCGCTGGAAATGCAAACGGCGGCCTACGGCGAGCATTTTACCGCCATCGCCGTTGATATTCCGGGTCTCGGCCTGAGCGATCCTCTGCTGTGCCGGGCGCCCACGGCCGAGGACTTCGCGATCGCGCTGGCGGAAACCCTCGATGCTCTCGGCATCGGACGGACAGCTTTGTTCGGGTCGCATACGGGCGCGACGATCTGCGTCGAGTTTGCCAGGCGCTTTCCGGAACGTACCGTTCAGGTGCTCCTTGACGGCTATCCCATCTACACAACTGGGGAACAGGCGCGCCGGCTGGCGACCTATTTCGACTGGGTCGGTCCACGGTGGGACGGCGGCCATTTGCTGTGGCTATGGGCGCGGTTTCGCGAGCAGTACCTCTTCTACCCGTGGAACGCGCCGGGACGTGGCACGCGGGCCGACTGCGATGTGCCGTCGGTCGAGTTCATTCACGACGGTGCAGTCGATCTGCTGACCGCGGGACCCGACTACACGCGGGTTTACAGCGCGGCCTATACCTACGACGCGCCGCAGCGTATCCGTGAGGTGACCGTGCCGGTCCGGTTCATGGTCTATCGCGACGACTCCCTGGCACGGGCGCATGCCCTTCTTGAAGGCCTGCCGTCGTGCTGCGAGATCGTGCCGATGCCCGACGACCGGACCGTCGGCGTCGGCAAGGAAATCGAGATGCTGCGTTCGGCACCGTCCCCCGGAGCGGCGCCACACCTGCCCGGTACTGTTGCCAAAACCGGGGGCATTACCCGACGCTATCTCGATGTCGACGGCGGTCAGCTCATGCTCTTCGAGGTGGGAAGCAGCGAGGACCGTCCCATCGTTGTCCTGCCGCCGGCCCCGGGATCGGCCACCCTTATGCTGAACCGGCTGTTGCTCCTGGCACGACACCGCAGAGTGCTGGCGATCGACCTCCCGTCATGCGGTGGATCGGACCGTTTCGCCAATCACGAGAGGTCCGTGGTGGCGCTGACCGATCCCGTCGAAGCGGCCCTCACGCAAATGGGTTTCGGAAAGGATGTCGATCTCTACGGCGTCAACGGCGGCGCTCTGATGGCGCTTGAGCTCCTGCGGCGCGGAAGCGGGAACAAGGCAGTTGCCGAGGGCGTTCCCTACTTCGCCAGCGTTGCGGCGCCCGACCTTGAGCGCTATGCGCCACCGATCGAACTGCAAGCCGACGGCACGCACTGGATCAAGATGTGGCACGCGGTGCGCAGCGAACAGCTGTTCTGGCCGTGGTACGACCAGCGGGAATCCGGTATCCGCGCCATCGATCCCCTGCTGAACCCGGCACGGCTGACGGAGAAGGTGCTCGCCTATATGCGCCAGCCCCAGTCCTATGCGTCTGTGTATCGTGCCGTCCTTGGACGCCCGTCGTCCGAAACCGCTGCCGCAGTCAGCGACAAGGTCACCCTGATGGCAGGGGAAGACGATGTATTTGCGCAAACGACCGAGACGCTCGCGAACGACACCGGCAGACCATTCGTCGGCCTGACGCGCAGCGAGTCCGAGAACATCGCCGCCATCGAGAAGGCGTTACTGCCGTAGACGCCTCACGAAAAGATTCGTTGCGCGTTGTAGCGCATCTGGTGGTGCACAGCCTCCTCAAGCCATGACAAACGTCCCGGCGCGTAGTTCCTAGACGCCGCAGCCTGCTGTAACTGGGGCGCAACGGAGGCATCCTCGTCAACGACCCGCGCCAGATAGTCGGAGTAGATCCGCGACTTCTCCTTGAAGTCCGGCCGCGCGAAATGCTCGTCGGCAAACAGGTGGTAGAGAACGACCCGTGTTCGGTCGACCGACTCGGGCCATACCGTGTAAACGTGGATTTCGTCGATTCGCCCGATGACCGTCATGTTGGGCGCCATGAATCCGAACACCGACAGACCGCGGGAGTAGTTGGACAGCCACGGCATCGGTCCGAGCGGCGTGTCTCCCTCCGGGGTTTGCGACGCCGCGTCGTAGGTCGCGGAAATCCCGCCCCGCTCGCGCAGTTCGAACTTGTAGGTCTCGACCGGGATGCGCGGCCCGAAGCTCTTCGCATGCAGTGCCCGGAAATGATACGGGTCGCAGAGGTTTTCGGTCACCAGCTTCCAGTTGCAGTCCCAGGTCGTAATGAGTTTGCCGCCGAGCCGGCAGCGGCCCTGCTGCAGGAAACCGACATCGCCTTCAAGCGGCGCGACGAAGTCCTCAAGCGCCGGCGGATCGGGATCGAAGGTCACGAAGACCCAGCCGGCCCAGGTATCGACCTGCAGCCCGTGCAACCGCACCTTCGCCTTGTCGAAGCCGGCAGTCTTCTCCATCAACGACGCACCCGTCAGCCGGCCTTTCAGGTCATAGGCCCAGCCGTGATAGGGAC
>JAYQVF010000141.1:0-8528 GCA_038148335.1 Alphaproteobacteria bacterium
TTCTTGTCCTCTCGCTTGCTTCGTGTGAATCGATGTCGCTGAAGTCGTTCGAAAACGCCGAACCCCGCTTCGTGCTGGAGGAATTCTTCACCGGCGAAACGCGGGCCTGGGGCGTGTTCGAAGACCGGTTCGGCAACCTGCGGGCGCAGTTCTCGGTCGATATCGTCGGCACCTGGTCGGGTTCCACGCTCACGCTCGAGGAAGATTTCCTCTATTCGAGCGGACGCACCGACCGCCGCGTATGGACGATCGCCAAGCGCGAGGACGGAAGCTACGAGGGAAGGGCCGACGACGTCGTGGGCACGGCGGTCGGCGCCGCGTCGGGCAATGCCTTCAACTGGACCTATGTCATGGACTTGCCGGTCGGCGAGCGAACCCTCCGTGTCCGGCTCGACGACTGGCTCTGGCTCCAGGAGGATGGCGTCCTGATCAACCGGGCGCGCGTTACGAAGTTCGGCATCGAACTCGGACAATTGTCGATCTTCTTCGTCAAGGACGCTACAAGACAGCTTGCCGCGGGCGATTTCCGCATGGCGATGTAGGCCGATGACGGTGCTCGCGACGATTGAAACGCAGGCCGTCCGGCACGACCGGCGGCGATCGGGAAAGGTATCCGTGACGCAAGCCGAAGCGGTTCTTGATGAGGAAGGTCTCTCGGGCCTGATCGGGCGCATTGCCGGGGAGCGGGACAAGGCGGCCTTTGCGGCGTTGTTCCGCCACTTCGCGCCGCGCATCAAGGGCTTCGGTCTCAAGTCGGATCGCGATGCCGCCCTCGCGGAGGAACTGGTCCAGGAGACCATGCTTGCCGTCTGGCGGTCGGCCCACACCTACGATCCCGCGCGGGCTTCGGCGACCACCTGGATCTTCACCATCTGCCGCAACCGCCGGATCGACCTCTATCGTCGCCGGACGCGGCCCGAAGCCGATCCGCCGGCCGAAGACGACTGGGTTGTCGGACCGACGCAGGAACTGGAAACCGAGATTACCGCCACCTTTCGTCGGACCCGTGAGTACATGAACGAGTTGCCGCCCGAGCAGGCCGAGGTCCTGCGGATGTCGTTCCTCGAGGACAAGTCGCACGGCGAGATTGCCGCCGCGACGGGTTATCCCTTGGGGACCGTCAAGTCGCGTATCCGCCTCGCGCTGGCCTCCCTACGGCGGCGAATGGAGCAATAGGCCATGACCATGACCCATCATCCGAGTCTCGAAGCGCTGGAAGAATACGCCGCAGGCAGTGCGCCTGAACCGGTGGCGCTGGCGCTGGCGGTCCATTTGTCGCGCTGTGCCGCCTGTCATGCTGCCGTGACGCGGCTCGAGGCGATCGGTGGTGCAGCGCTTAGCGTGGTGCCGCCCGTCGAGTTCGACGCCGATGCCGCGCTTGAGCGCGCATTGACGGCCCTCGACGACGACGTCCCTGCCAAAACGCGCACGCACGGCGCCGACGATCTTCCCTCGGCCCTGGTAGCGCGTCTGCCCTCCGATCTCGCCGCCTTGCCATGGCGGCGGGTGGCACGGGGCGTGGCGGAGTATGCGGTCGGCACCGCCGAGTCCGGCTATGCCGCCAAGCTGCTGCGAATCCAGCCCGGCGCGAAAGTCCCGTTCCACACCCACCGTGGCGAAGAGTTGACGGTGGTGCTCAAGGGCGGCTTCCGCGACGCCGACGCGATGTACGGGGCGGGCGACTTTGCCGTCGCCGACCCGGCCGTGCGCCATAGTCCGGTCGCGACGGGGGACGCCGTCTGTTACTGCCTCGCGGTGACCAACGCGCCGCTGCGGTTGCTCGGGCCGTTGGGCAGACTGATCGATCCGCTCTTGCAGATACGCGCGCACGCCTAGCCGCGCCGCTTCGCCACCGCGTCGGCCAGCACGTCGAGGCACGCGACCGAGGCGTCCCATGCGAGACAGCCGTCGGTGATGCTCTGGCCGTAGGTCAGGGGCTGGCCGAGCTTCTGGTCCTGGCGGCCGCCGACAAGGTGGCTCTCGATCATCACCCCGAAGATGCGGCGCTCGCCGCCGGCGATCTGGCCTGCGATGTCGTCGATCACCGCGGGCTGGTTCTCCGGCTTCTTGGCCGAATTGGCGTGGCTCGCGTCGATCATCAGCGAGGTGTTGACCCCGGCCTTCTCCGCCTGGGCGCAGGCATCCGCGACCGCGGCGGCGTCGTAGTTCGGCGCCTTGCCGCCGCGCAGGATCACGTGACAGTCCTCGTTGCCGGTGGTCGCCGCGATGGCGCACTCGCCGTTCTTGGTGACGGCCAGGAAATGATGCGGGTGCGAGGCCGACTGCACCGCGTCGATCGCGATCTTCACGTCGCCCGAGGTGCCGTTCTTGAAGCCGACCGGGCAGGAGAGGCCCGACGCCAGTTCGCGGTGGATCTGGCTCTCCGTCGTGCGGGCACCGATCGCGCCCCACGCGACGAGGTCGGCGAAATATTGCGGCGTCGTCGTATCGAGGAACTCGCAGCCCGCCGGCAGGCCCAGCGCGTTGATGTCGGCCAGCAGCTTTCGCGCAAGCCTGAGGCCCTTGTTGATCTGGAAGCTGTCGTCGAGATCGGGATCGTTGATCAGGCCCTTCCAGCCCACGGTCGTACGCGGCTTCTCGAAATAGACGCGCATGATCACCTCGAGCCGGTCCTTCAGGCGCTCGCGTACCTTCATCAGACGATCGGCGTATTCCATCGCAGACTTGGGGTCGTGAATGGAGCAGGGGCCGATCACCACGGCCAGGCGGTCGTCGCGGCCATGCAGGATGTCCTGCACTGCCTTGCGGCCTTGGGCCACGGTGTCGAGCGCATTGGCCGGCGCGGGCACCTCGCGCATCACCGCATCGGGGGTCGACAGCGCCATGATGTCGCGGATGCGCAGGTCGTCGGTGGCAGTCGTCATTGTCGTGTTCCTCGTGTTGTCCGCGGGCCCGGCAACAAAAAAGCCGCCAGGTCGCTGGCGGCTTGGAATTCGGTTCTCGTCGTCTCTAGTCCGCGCGAACCCCTTCCGCCGCCATCGGCGCCGGATAGCTAAAGTAGAAATAGGTCGCGAGAGCCTGAACCATGGCGGGTTTATAGGCGGCCATGCCGGTCTTGTCACCCCGATAGTGGGTGTGCCTGCCGAGGCGGTGTTCTATAACGGCGCGGCCAGCATTCGACCGGGGTCACCATGTACGTCGTCCTCGAAGGGTTGCGCCGGGCGGCCGCGTGAGCCAGTCGGACGCCCTTTTCCGCCAGATTCTCGACCGATCCGCCCAGGGCGTCCTGGTGCATCGGCAGGGCCCGCCGCTCTATGCCAACCAGGCCCTCGCGGACCTGCTCGGCTTCGCGACCGTCACCGAGGTGATGGCGATCCCGTCGGTGTTCGACTACTTCAGCCCCGACGCGCGCGAGCGGGCCGCCGGGATGCATGCGCGGCGGCTTGAGGGCGAAAACATGGCGAACGTCTTCAATCACCCGATGAAGACGCACGACGGCCGCACGATCTGGATCGAAAGCCGGCTCGCCGTCGTCGACTGGGAGGGCGAACCCGCCGTGCAGGTTGCGCTCTCTGACATCACCGAACGTCACCGGCTCGAGATGCTGAAGGACGAATTCGTTTCCACGGTGAGCCACGAGTTGCGCACGCCTCTGACCGCGATCAGCGGCGCGCTGTCCATTCTCGCGTCCGGCATGTCGGGGCCGACCACGCCGAAACAGGACAGAATGCTGGAGATCGCGCGCTCGAACGCCGAACGCCTGACGCGGCTGATCAACGACATCCTCGACACGCAAATCGCCGCGCGGTCGCCCGCGCCTTCGGAGGCGCAATCGGTCGGCGAAGTGATTGCCGAAACCCTGCGCATGAACCAGCCGGTGCTGGCGCAGGGCGGCCTGCGGATCGCCATCCGCGACGAAAGCGGCGGCGCGGCGGTACGGATCGAACGCGAGGTCCTGATCCGCATCCTCACAAATCTGCTCTCGAATGCCGCCCGGCATGCGTCCGGTACCGACGTCGACGTTGCGGCCGTGGTCGATGACGGCCGGGTCGTGTTGTCGGTTGCCGACAACGGACCGGGCGTTCCCGAGGACCTGCGCGAGCGGCTCTTTACCCGGTTCGGGCGTGGCAGGGACTCGCAGTCGCGGGGCTCGGGGCTGGGGCTCTACATCTGCCGCCAGCTCGTCGCCGCCCGCGGCGGCACCATCGACTACGCACCGGAGAACACGGGCAGCCGCTTCACGGTCGTGCTGCCGCTGGCGTAGGCGGGCGGCATCGTCGCGACGCCGCCCGCCAATTGGCGCTGCCTAGTTCCTGTTGAGGATGTTCTTCAGCCCGCCGGCGCCTTTTTCCAGCAGCGACTTGGCCTTGTCGCCGGCATCGCCGCCGAGTTGCTGCAGCACGCCCGACTTCACCGCGGCCTGGCCTGCCGCGCTGCTCACCGCGGCGAGGATGACCTTCGCCACCTCGTCGGCGCTGGCGCCGCCCTTGTCCTTGCCGATGTCGCGCAGCGTGATCGACGGCAGGTCGGCGCCGATGCCCTTGTCGAGCTGGGCCGCCTTCAGTTCGACCCGGCCGTCGGCGATGGTGATGCGGTCGATGACGATCTTCTTCTGATCTTCAGGATTGCCGCCCGATCCGCCGCCCGCGCTGCCGCCGCCGGCGCCGCCCTGGGACAGGGTTTCCTGCAGCTTGGACACGTTGGTGCCGCCCTGGTTGACCTCGACGGTGACCTGCGGCGCCGTGACGGCAATTTCCTTGATGACGATGGTGTCCGAGGTCAGCGTGCCGATGTCGAGCACGATGCGCGCCTCGCCGATGCGCATCACGCGTTCGTTGAAGCCCTGCGGATTGCCGATCGTCAGACCCTTGATTGTGCCCTGGCCGGACTTGATGGAGATGTCGACGTCGTCGACCGTGACCTCCGTCTTGGTGACGTCGCTGCCAACCCGCTCGATGGCTTCCTTGACGATCGAATCGACCGAGGCCAGCGCGACCAGCAGGATGACGACGACAACGACGACGACGACCGCGACGGCGCCGCCACCATAGATAAGACCCTTGCGCATGTAACTCTTCCTCTCTCCCCCCCGTGCCCGAAGTCTAGGTGAACTTGGGGCAGGGGTCACCCGGCAGGTCTAGAGCGCGCGGCCTGCGATCGCGGCGAGAAACGTCTCGCCGAAGTCCTGCAGCTTTTTCGGTCCGACCCCGCTGACCTCCGCCATTTCCTCCAGCGTCTTGGGCTTGAGCGCGCTCATGTGCTGCAGCGTCTTGTCGGCGAAGACGACGTAGGCCGGTACGCCGCGCTGCTTGGCCAGTTCGCGGCGCACCTCCTTGAGCCGGGCGTAGAGCTCGTGGTCGCCGGTGTCCAGGTCGGGCGGGGGCGCCTTGCGCCGCTTGGCGCGCTGGGCGAGCGCATGGCCGGGCGTTTCGCGATAGGGGAACTCTTCCTCGCCCCTGATCACGCGCTGGCCGCGCTCGCCGAGGCGCAGGCCGCCGAAGCGGTCGATGTCCAAGACGAGATAGCCGCCGGCCACCGCCTGGCGGATGAACGCCTGCCAGTATTCCTTGGGATGGCCGCTGCCGACGCCGAAGGTCGGCAGCTTGTCGTGGCCGAGGCTCAGCAGCCGTTCGTTGGTCTTGCCCGTGAGCACGTCGATGATGTGCGCGGTGCCGAACCGGTTGCCGGTACGCACCACGGCCGAGAACAGCATCTGCGCCTCGGTGGTGCCGTCGGTCAGGCGCGGCGGGTCCTGGCAGATGTCGCAGTTGCCGCACGGCTCGGTCGCGTCGCCGAAATAGGACAGCAGCGACACGCGGCGGCACTGCGACGCCTCGCAATAGGCGAGCAGGGCGTCGAGCCGCTTGTGTTCGCGCCGCTGGTGGTCGCCATCCTCGCCGTCCTGCGCGATGAACTGGCGGCGCATGCGGATATCGTCGAGGCCGTAGACCATGAACACTTCTGAAGGTGCGCCGTCGCGGCCCGCGCGTCCGATCTCCTGGTAATAGGCCTCCATGCTGCCCGGCAGGTTGAGGTGAAAGACGAAGCGGATGTCCGGCTTGTCGATACCCATGCCGAACGCGATCGTCGCGACCATGATCACGCCGTCCTCGGCCATGAAGATTTCCTGGTTCTCGGCGCGGAGGCCGGCGTCGAGCCCGGCGTGATAGGGCAGGGCGCGGTAGCCTTCCTTCTGCAACAGGGCGGCGACTTCGTCGGTCAGCTTGCGCGACAGGCAATAGACGATGCCCGACTGGCCGCCCCGCAACTTGAGGAAGCCGAGAAGCTGGTCGCGCCACTTCGTCTTCGGCTCGACGCCGAGCCACAGGTTCGGCCGGTCGAAACCCTGGACGAGGACGTCACCCTTGCCGGCGAAAAGCTGTTCGGCGATGTCGCGCTGGGTCGCCTTGTCGGCCGTGGCCGTGAAACCGGCGATCGTCGCCGAGGGGAACCGCGTCTTGAGCGCCGACAGGGCGCCGTATTCGGGCCGGAAGCTGACGCCCCATTTCGAGATGCAGTGCGCCTCGTCGATCACGAACAGGGTGGGGCCGAGGCGGTCGAGCGCGGCCAGCATCCGTTCCGTCATCAGCCGCTCGGGCGACAGGTAAAGAAGCCTGGCCTCGCCGGTCTCGACGCGGCGCCAGTCGGCGACGTTGTCCGCGCGGGTCCGGCCGGAGTGGATGCGCGCCGCTGCC
Source organism: Alphaproteobacteria bacterium (assembly GCA_038148335.1). Classification (GTDB taxonomy): domain Bacteria; phylum Pseudomonadota; class Alphaproteobacteria; order SHVP01; family SHVP01; genus CALJDF01. The sequence continues at coordinate 6,657 of JAYQVF010000141.1, forward strand.
ACGCCGTTGGCGGCGAGACCGGCGACCTGGTCGTCGATCAGGGCGACCAGCGGCGAAATCACGACGGTCAGGCCGTCGCGCAGCAGCGCTGGGATCTGGTAGCACAGCGACTTGCCGGCGCCGGTCGGCATGACCGCCAGCACGTGGCGCCCGGCCATCAGCTTGTCGACGATGTCGCGCTGGCCGGGGCGGAACGCCGTGAAGCCGAAGATGTCGTGCAGCACCCGGTCCGGGCCTGCGGTCGTGGGAACATTCATGGGCCTGCGTGTTGTAGCACGACAGGCGGGCAGGCGCCGCTGGTCAGGCCTGGGCCGCTTCCTTCTCGACCGCGATGCCGACTTCCAGCGCTTCGAACCAGTCGAGGAACCGCGCGATGTTGTCGCCCTTGTAGATCGCGCCGTGCTGGGGCGCGAGCATCGCGATGTCGAGCTTGCGCACGCGGCGGACCCAGTCATTCTTCGCCGAAGTGGAAGGCATCCAGCGCTGGTGAAAGTACCGCATCGTCGGGATGTGCGCGTCGAAGTCCTCGACGAAGATCGGCGCCCCGGGTTTGAGCAGGGCGGCGCCGATGTCGCCGCTTATGAGAATTCGGGATTCCGCGTCGTAGACGCTGTAGTTGCCCGATGAGTGGACGTAATGCGCCGGGATGAAGGTGAGCTTGGTGCCCGCCACGTCGATGGTCGCGCCCTCGTCCGGCAGCGGCGCATAGGTGATCGATTCGCAGCCGAAGTGCCGGATGAAGCCCTCCCACATCCAAGGCGCGTGCAGCGTGGCGCCCGACAGCGTGCGGTCCCACATGCCGAGCGACGAGATGATGTCCGGATCCTGGTGCGAAGCGAACAGGTGCTTGATGCGGTCGGCCGGAATGTAGTCGACGACCGCCGCCAGCATCGGCGCGAACAGCTCGCTGCCGCCGGGGTCGAGCAGAATGCCCTCCCGTTCGGAGCACACCATGTACTGGTTGGTGTCGATGATCGCCGCGGGCTTTTCCGGGTCGCGCGCGAACATCACCCACTGGTGGTCCTTGCCCTTGTAGAGCGACGTCGCCTTCATCATCGGTCCTGGCCTCCCAGGCCGGTGGCGAGCGCCCGTCGGCTCTCGCGGGTGAATTTCTGGATGTCCGCGACGGCGGCCTCGAACTTCTTCACCAGCGCCTCGAAGTTGGCGCGATAGGCCGAGCCGCTGAGACTCGCCTCGATTCGGAATTTCGATGTCACGATGGTGGCGGCGAGCAGGGTATGGTCGATCTCGCCGAGCAGTCGCGACAGCCGCCGCGCCTCGTCGCTGGCGGCCTTGCGGGCCTGCGCCAGCCGCCCGCGCGCCGCCTGGGTCGCGGGCTGAACGCTGCGGATGTGCTGCGAATCGCGCCCCATCTCGTTGGCGCGATCGAAATAGCTGACCATGATTTCTTCGCTGAATTCCGCGATGGAGCCGCGCGTGATGCGCATCGACTGGGCGCTCATCCGGTGCACCAGGTCGACGATGGTGCGCGACAGCGTTTCGGCTTCGTCGGCGATCGGGCGGATGGCGTGGGCGCGTTCGCCGGCGCGCGCGACGATGGTCTTGGCGTTCATCGCCTCGAGATCGATTTCCGCGGCGCGGGAAAGGACCCGCTTGAGCCCCGCGGCAATCTCGAGGGCGATGGCGATGAAGCGGACGTCCTGATTGGACGATCGGGTCGCCTTTTCAGGCATGGCGTCTACCCGCAAACATGTGCCAGGCGGTCATGCCTGCAATCTGTTCCGTCCCTCGCAATGTTGCCGTGATCTAGGTCAACGGGGCGCGCAACACGATGTCGCGCGCCGCCGTTTCAGGCTTCCGCACCCAAATCATTCGTCCTCGCGCCGGAAGGCAGTGCACGCTGAACTACGG
>JAYQVF010000142.1:0-8523 GCA_038148335.1 Alphaproteobacteria bacterium
TCGAGGACAATCCGGACCTGCGCGAGGTCGCCGAAATGATGCTGCGCTCGCTCGGGATCGTCGCTCGGCCAGGTCCAGCCGCCAAACTGATCGCGGCGATAGTCGGCGAACGCCTGATGGATCTCCTCCGGCGTATTCATCACGAACGGCCCGTACTGGGCGACCGGCTCGCCGATCGGCCGGCCCTGGAGCAACAGCAACTCGCTCTCCTCGCCGCCGTTGACGAGATCGACCGCTGCATCGGGCGACAGCGTGATCGCCTGGCGCGTCGGGATGTCATGGCCGTCGATGGCAATCGACGCGCCGCGGAAGAAGTAGAGGCGCCGCGTGCGGTCGGCGGCGGCCGCCGGCAGGGTCCAGGCCGCGCCGGGCGCCATGCGGATCGTCCACACGGTGACGCCGTTGGCCGAATCGGCGGCCCACGAATCGGGCGGCGGGGCCGGCGGCAGCGCGCCACCCGGCAGGGCGCCGGCGTAGCTCGTCACCGTCGTTGCGTTGCCCTTGGCGTCGGCCGTCGTTTCGGACGGGATGGTGTCGCCCCAGATCATCTTGAAGTGCGGCGCGACCATCTTGCGCTGCGACGGCAGGTTCAGCCAGATCTGGAACAGCTCGGTATGGTTGCCGGCGTCGCGGTTGCGCAGCGGAAACATCTCCGAATGCACGATGCCGCGGCCCGCGGTCATCCATTGCAGGTCGCCCTCGCCGAAGCGCGCGGCGGCGCCGAGCGAATCGGAATGATCGATGAAGCCGCGCCGCGCCACCGTCACGGTCTCGAACCCGCGGTGGGGATGCTGCGGAAAGCCCGGCACGATGGCGCCGTGATACATGCTCCAGCCGTCCTTGCCGCTGAAGTCCTGGCCGATGTGGCGGCCCTGGAGCGGCGCCGCCGGGCCCATGACGTCGTTGCCCGCCGGATAGGCGTCATCGTGATGCATGCAGAACAGGAAAGGGTCGAGCGTCTGCCAAGGCGTCGTCAGCGGCGAAACGTCGAGGATCTTCTGACTCACCGGGAGACCTCATCGGAACGGATGCGAAGAGCGGTAGATATGGGCCGCGGTGCCGCGGCGCGCAACCCCGGCCCCTGCCCCTCGCGCCTTCGTGTGATGCGCGCCGCTAGCGCCGCCACTGGAAGGCGCGGATCAGCGTCGCGATGAAATAGAGCGCCATGCCGAGCATGCCGAGCGCCGGACCGGCGAGGCGCACCGCTTCGTTGTCGCTGACCTGGCCGGAGACGACGGCGATGACGAGACCGAGACCGAACAGCGCGAGACCCACCCAGCGCAGCATGCGCACCAGCCGCGACGGGCCGGGAATGGGCGGCGTCTCGGGCGGCGGCGGCAGGTCGGTCGGCTTTTGCGGCGTCGGTCCGTCGGTCATGGCCGCGAAGCTAGCAGAGCACGGCAGCGCGGCAACTCTTCATATCGCGCCGCACCGACCGCGTAGCGCTGCGAACCTGTCGGTTAGCCTCGGTCGGGCAAGGGGCATTCAGTCCCGCGGATGCATGCCCGGCGGCGGTCTGACCCGGCGATACGACCCGTACCAGAGCGCCGCCGCAACGAGCGAGATGAGAACCCGGCCCGCGATGGTAGGACCGCCGTCGTGCGGCGCGCCGCTGACGCCGGACCGAAGCATGTCGGTCCCCATCGACGAGTCCAGCCACAAGAGAACCCCCGAAGCGGCGACTGCGACCCAAGGAGCCCAGTCGCGCCAGTCAGTCGAGGGGCGATAGCGGCTGCGGCGCGCCTGCAGACGCCCCCAGATCACCAGCGCGATGCCCGCCGCCAACAGGAGCACCTCGTTGCGATCCCCTGCTGCCTCATCGAACGCACCGAGCCAAATGCCGATCAGGATGAGCGGCAGGGCGAACGCGACCTTGCCGCTCGGCGTTGAGATGCCGCCCATCAAAGCCTCCCTTTGAGACCGTCGAGCAACCGCGCCGGTGCCCTCACGAATCGAAAGATACCAGAACGACGCAACTGCCGACCCGGTGAGTACCGAGTGGCGCCCACCAGTATCAGTCGAACACGCTGGCGATGTGATCGACCGTCAGATCGGGGCCGGCCTTGAGCCAGGCGTAGAGCCAGTAGCATATCGTGGCGGGCAGCATCGCGGCCCACCACGGGAGGAACGCGTCGCCGACGACCAGAAAAGCGCCGCCGCCAATGGCGAGCGCGGCAAGCGCGAGACGGAAAAGGCGGCGTTCGAGAGGCACGGCGATGTTCAGGCCGATCGCTTCGCCGAAGCCCGCGATCAACGCGCCCGGTCCCAACACCAGCGCAAGGTTGATGAACAGGAACGCGACGCGGTCGTCGCGGTCGAGCGAGAACTCCGCCACCACCAGACCGAGCACGAGCAGCGGCGTCGCGGCGAGCCACCAGCGGCGGTCGCGCGTCATCGTTCTCCAGTCGGGCCGGTGAATAGCCGGGTCGCTCACGCGTTGTCACTCCGAGGGCTGCAGCGGTTCACGGGGCGGCGGCTCCACGATAGCCCATCGACAGGGCGCAGGCGCACCGCTAGGCTCCGCGCCAGTTTCCGTGCGGAGGAACTTCGTACATGTGCCGTTGGCTTGCCTATTCCGGGCCGCGTCTTTCGCTCAACATGCTGCTGTTCGAGCCGGAGAATTCGCTGATCCGCCAGTCGCTCGCGGCGCGCCGCTCGGTGGTGCCGACCAACGGCGACGGTTTCGGCCTAGGCTGGTACGACGAGTATCCTGAGCCCGGCCTGTTCCGCGACACGCTGCCGGCGTGGAACGATTCCAACCTCAAGAACATCGCGCGGCACATTCGTTCCGGCATGTTCTTCGCGCACGTCCGCGCCTCCACCGGCACCTCGACCAGCCGCGACAACTGCCACCCGTTCACCTATCGCCATACGATGTTCATGCACAACGGGCAGATCGGCGGCTATCACAAGATCCGCCGCGACCTCGAGCACCTGATCCCGTCCGAGCTCTACGCGGTGCGCCAGGGCACGACCGACACCGAGGCGTTCTTCCTGCTCGCGCTGGGGCACGGTCTGCTCGAGGAGCCGGGGCCGGCATTGGCGCGCACGCTGGCGCTGGTTGAGGACGTCATGGCGGCGGCCGAGGTCAAGGAACCGCTGCGCGCGGCGATGGCGTTCAGCGACGGCAAGACGATCACCGCCCTGCGCTATTCGACCGACAAGCAGTCGCCGACGCTGTGCTATCTCGCGGGCGGCGACCTCTACATGCGCGACCGCCGCATCCACCTGGCCGACGGCGAGGACACCCTGCTGATCCTGTCCGAGCCGCTGGACGGCGCGGAGGACCGCTGGGCCGAAGTACCGGAAGCAACGCTGATTACCTCGAAGGGCAGCAACGTCGCGCTGTCGCCATTCAAGCCGGCGCACAACGCCTAGTCAGAAGACGTCGGCGATGGGATGGCGTTGTTGGCGGGCCCAGCCTTCAGCCAAAGCAGCAGACACAGCCGCCGATCAGGAGAACCGCGGCGATCACCGCCGGGGCCGCGTCTCTAAGGACGTCCGGCGATGCGACAGGCTAGTCAAAGACGCTCGCAAATTGCGCGGCGCGCGCCTCCGGGGCCGCCTTGAGCCAAAGCGTTGCCATGAGCACCGCAAAGCACGGCAGGAACACCACCCACCAGCGCGACGAAATCCATCCCCCATCAAGGTCGTATGCCGCCACGCCGCCGGCGGCGGCAACGTAGACGAGTAGACGCAGCCCCGCGTCGGGCCAGATATTCAGCCGACTGGAGCGCCGAAAGACGCGCCCCACGATCCAGGCGAGACCCGCCAGGACACTGCCGGCCGGAACGAAGTACAGCCAGTTTCCCAGACCAGAGCGCCCCTCCCAGACAACGATGGTTACGAGGGCGAGCGCTATCACCAACGTCAGCCACCTTCTTTCCTTCGTTCGTGCCAGGACGATCGCCCGATCGAACGCACCGCCGACCAGCCGCGCCGGAAGAAGCTGCCGCCCCGGATCGAATGGCAGGAGCCCGCTCAGGGTGTCGTGAACGTACCTCGGGAACGGGCGGTCGGCGGGATTGGTCAACCATCGCACCAGCAGACCGACCTGGAGAATCAAGACAAAAAGCGCGACGTACACGCTCGTGAGAGCCAGGTTTCCGTAGGGTGAAACAGCCGGTACGGCCCCGTTGAGGAGATCAAAGGCGATCACACAAAAAAGAACCGCCGTGCCGGTCATATGCGCCAGCGACCTCACCCACCGTTTTCCCGCACCCGCGTCATGCGCTAAGGATATCGGAATGGCGGACCTTGCTCCCATACATATCATCGGCGGCGGGCTGGCTGGGTCGGAGGCGGCCTGGCAGGCGGCGCAGGCCGGCGTGCCGGTGGTGATCCACGAAATGCGCGGAGTGCACGGCACCGAGGCGCATGTCACGGATTCGCTGGCCGAGCTGGTGTGTTCCAACTCGTTCCGCTCGGACGATGCGGAGAAGAACGCCGTCGGGCTGCTGCACGAAGAGATGCGGCGCTGCAATTCCATCATCATGGCGTGCGGCGACGCGCACCGGGTGCCGGCCGGTTCCGCGATGGCGGTCGACCGGCACGGGTTTTCGGCGGCGGTGCAAAGGGCGCTTGAAGAACACCCGCTGGTCACGATCGAGCGCGGCGAGGTCGCGGGCCTGCCGCCGGACGACTGGCAGAGCGTCATCGTCGCCACCGGCCCCCTCACCTCGCCCGCGCTGGCGGACGCCGTCCGCGGTCTGACCGGCGAGGACTCGCTCGCGTTCTTCGATGCCATCGCGCCGATCGTGGCCAAGGACTCGGTGAACCTGGATGTCGCGTGGTTCCAGTCGCGCTACGACAAGTCGGCGCCGGGCGGCGACGGCAAGGACTATCTCAACTGCCCGATGACCAAGGAGCAGTATCTCGCCTTCGTCGACGCGCTGGTCGCAGGCGAGAAGACCGAGTTCAAGGACTGGGAGAAAGACACGCCCTATTTCGAGGGCTGCCTGCCGATCGAGGTGATGGCCGAACGCGGGCCGGAGACCCTTCGTTATGGCCCGATGAAGCCGGTCGGGTTGACCAATCCGCACAACCCGAGCGTCAAGGCCTACGCGGTGGTGCAGCTGCGCCAGGACAACGCGCTGGGCACGCTCTACAACATGGTCGGATTCCAGACCAAGCTGAAGCACGGCGAACAGAAGCGCATCTTCGCGACCATTCCGGGGCTGGAGAACGCGACGTTCGTGCGGCTCGGCGGTATTCATCGCAATACGTTTCTCAATTCGCCGCGGCTGCTGGACTCGCAATTGCGCCTGCGCGCGATGCCGCGGCTGCGCTTCGCGGGCCAGGTCACGGGCGTCGAGGGCTATGTCGAGAGCGCGGCGATCGGCCTGCTGGCGGGACGGTTCGCGGCCGCGGAACAACTTGCCAAGTCGGGCGCTGCTGCGCGGGTTTCCGTAGGCGGGGTGCCCGACCTCCTCCCCCTCGACGAGGGGGAGGATCAAGGAGGGTGTGGTTCCCGCAGGGACAGTGGCAGTGCGCAAGACCGCAACGACCCCCTCCCTTCCCTCCCCCTCCGCTTCGCGCAGGGGGAGGAGGTCGACGAGCCAGCAGCCAGACATGGGCGCGGGGACATAGCCGGACCGCCGGCGACGACGGCGCTGGGCGCGTTGCTCAATCACATCACGCAGGGCGCGGATGCCGAGACGTTCCAGCCGATGAACGTGAACTTCGGGCTGTTCCCGCCGCTCGAAGAAAAGACCAAGCGCAAGGACCGCAAGTCGGCCTACACGATGCGCGCGCGCGCCGACCTCGCGGCGTGGCTCGGCGACATGAAGGAGGCGGCGGAATGATCCGCGACGCCATCCCGGCGGATGCGATGCGGCTCACCGACATCGCGCTGCGCTCGAAGGCGCACTGGGGCTATGACGATGCGTTCATGGCGGCGTGCCGCGGCGAGCTGACGGTGACGCCGGCGCGGATAGCCGCCGAGACCACGCGGGTGCACGAAGCGGACGGCGCGGCGGACGGGTTCTATAGTTTGTCGCGCGCGTCGGGCGAAGCGAATGTCGAGCTGTTCTTCGTCGACCCGCCGGCGATCGGGCGCGGCGTCGGCGCGGCGCTGTGGCGCGACCTGGTGGCGGAAGCGGCGCTGGACGCGGTGATCCTGCGCATCGAATCCGACCCGCAGGCCGAAGGCTTCTACCGGCGGATGGGCGCGGTGCGCACCGGGACCGCGCCCTCGGCCAGCATTCCGGGGCGCGACCTGCCGCTGTTGATCTACGACCTGAGGCGCGGGCTGCAATGACACTGACCTTCTGGGACGAGCGTTTCGCCGGCGAGGGTTACCGATATGGGCAACTGCCCAACCCGTTCGTCGCCGACCAGGCGCACCTAATCGCGCCGGGCGGCAAGGTGCTGTCGATCGGCGACGGCGAAGGGCGCAACGGCGTGTGGCTGGCCGAGCAGGGTTTCGCCACGACCTCGCAGGACGGCTCGGCGGTGGCGCAGGACAAGGCGAAGCGCATGGCGGCCGAACGCGGCGTGCCGCTGGACACGGTGTTCTCGGACCTGACGACCTGGGACTGGCCCAAGGACAGGTTCGACGGCGTGGTCTGCGTGTTCGTCCATTTCCGGCCCGAACGGCGGGTGGCGGTGCACCGCCACATGCTGGCGGCACTGAAACCGGGCGGGCTGATCCTGATGGAGGTGTTCCACCCGGATCATCTCGGCCTGCCGGGCGGGCCGCCGGAGCGCGAGATGCTCTACGACGCGGCGATGCTGCGCGACGATTTTGCCGCCGCCGAGATCCTTCTGCTTGAGGAGGCGCGCTCGTTCGTGCCGCGCGATTCGTTCCAGAAGGGCGAGGCCGTGCTGACGCGGCTGGTCGCGCGGCGGCGGTGAAGCGCGTAGCCGCCCTTGCGCTCGCCCTGACGCTCGCCGCCCCGGCGGCGGCGCAAAACGCCAACCCGCCCGCCGCCAGCAGCCTCACCGTGGGCACGCTGCTGGAACAGTGCACCGGCGAGGCGGCCGGCGCGCGCGAGGCCTGCGCCACGTTCATCCTGAAGGCGCTGCAAGCCAACCGCGAGGCGGCCGAGCCCGCGTTCTGCCCGACGCCCGGCACCGTGCTGGGCGACGCCCGGGCGCGGTTCATCGTCTGGGCCACGGTGCACGCCGAGTTCCACGCCAGCCCGGCGGCGGCCGGCGTGGCGGCCGCGCTGGCCGAGGCCTTCCCCTGCCCGCTCACGCAATCGGGATAATTTTTTCGGCGCCGCTGTCGATTCCGGGGCTGCCCGTTCGTCCCATGGGTGTCACAACCAACCCAGCCAACAGGGAGACACCGACATGAAGTACATGCTGTTGATCTACGCCGCCGAATCCGACCAGGGCAACGTCGACCCGCAGGAGCAGGCGGCCTACATGCAACGCTATTTCACCTTTACCGAGAACCTGGTGAAGGCCGGCAAGTTGATCGCGGGCGACCCGCTGCAGGGCGTCTCGACCGCCACCTCGGTACGAGTGCGCGGCGGCAAGACCATGACCACCGACGGTCCGTTCGCCGAGACCAAGGAACAGCTCGGCGGCTATTACCTGATCGAGGCCGACGATCTGGACGAGGCGATTTCGTGGGCGGCGCAACTGCCGACGGCGGAACACGGCACCATCGAGGTGCGGCCGCTGATGGATATCCCGCCGCAGGGCTGAGCCTGTCCGGAGTCGCCGCTCCCGCCGCGTGCTACCGTGTCCCGGCCATGGCCGGGACACCCGCGGCGCACCGCGCCGTCGAGACCTTCATCCGCGAGGAATGGGGCCGCGTGCTGGCCACGCTGGTCGGGATGGTGCGCGACTTCGCGCTGGCCGAGGACGCCCTGCAGGACGCGGTCATCGTGGCGATGGACCGCTGGGCGGCGGACGGCATTCCGGACAACCCGCGTGCCTAGCTGATCCGGACCGCGCGCAACAAGGCGATCGACCGCCTGCGGCGCAACGCGCGCCTGCGCACCAAGCAGGACGAGATGCAGGTCCTGGCCGAACTGGACGCAGCCACGGTGACGCCCGAAATCGACGAGGACATTCCCGACGAGCGCCTGCGGCTGATCTTCACCTGCTGCCACCCGGCGCTGCCTGAAGAGGCGCATGTCGCGCTGACCCTGCGCACCCTGGGCGGCCTGGCGACCGGCGAGATCGCCCGCGCCTTTCTCGTCCCCGAAACAACGATGGCGCAGCGCCTGGTGCGCGCGCAAAAGAAGATCAAGGCCGCCGGCATCCCCTACCGCGTGCCGCCGCGCGAAACCTGGGGCGAACGGCTGGGCTCGGTCTTGGCGGTGCTCTATCTGATCTTCAACGAAGGCTATGGCGCGACCGCGGGCGAAGCGGCGGGCCGCGCCGACCTGGCGCGTGAGGCGATCCGCCTCACCGAGGCACTGGTGCCGCTGGCGCCGGACGAGCCCGAGATCGCCGGATTGCTGGCGCTGATGCTGTTTCACGATTCGCGGCGGGCGACGCGCCGCGATGCGACCGGCGCCACGGTGCCGCTCGACGTGCAGGACCGCCGGCTGTGGGACCGCGACG
>JAYQVF010000143.1:0-8468 GCA_038148335.1 Alphaproteobacteria bacterium
TGTGCACCGACGTCGACCGCAACGACAAGGCGCGGATCTGCGAGCCGGGCTCGGTCAAGCTGCTCGGGCGGCGGATGATCGAACGCTATGCCGGGCTGTTCCATACCGTCGATCACGTCGAGGGTACGCTGCGCCAGGGCTTTACCGGGATCGACGCGTTCCTGTCGCACATGTGGGCGGTGACGCTGACCGGCGCGCCGAAGAAGCGCGCGGTACAGCTGGTCGAGGACATGGAGACGAGCGCGCGGCGCTGGTACGGCGGCGCGATCGGCGGCCTGCTGATGAACGGCGCGGTCAACACCGGCATCACCATCCGCACCGTGCACCTCAAGGGCGGCCGCGCCGACTACCGCGCCGGGGCGACGCTGGTGTTCGATTCGGTCGGCCACGAGGAGGCCGAGGAGACCAAGACCAAGGCGACGTCGTTCTTCCGCATTCTCGAGGGCGGCGCCCGGCCCGCGACCGCGGCCGCGGCGACCACGGCGCGCCACGGGTTCGACGGGCTGCCGGTGGTGATGGTCGACAACGAGGATTCGTTCGTCCACACGCTGGCCGACTATATCCGCCAGCAGGGCGCGAGCGTGCGCACGCTGCGCGCCGGCACGCCGGTGGACGTGCTGTTGCGCGATGCGCCGCAGCTGGTCGTGCATTCGCCGGGGCCGGGCACGCCCGCCGAATACGGCGTGCCGGACCTGGTGCGCGTGTTGGCGGACAAGGGCGTGCCGCAGTTCGGCGTGTGCCTCGGCCTGCAGGGCATGGTCGAGGCGTTCGGCGGGAGCTTGCGCGTGATGGACCTGCCGCGCCACGGCAAGCGCTGGAACGTGACGCACGACGGCGGCGCGCTGTTCGCCGGCCTGGCCAACCCGTGCACGGTGGGCGCCTATCACTCGCTGGCGGCGGTCAACGAGACCTTTCCGCAAGTCCTGCGCAAGACGGCATGGACCGAGGACGGCATCGTCATGGCGGTGCAGCACGCGAGCCTGCCGGCGGCGGCCGTGCAATTCCACCCCGAGTCGATCCTGTCGATGCGCGAGGACGCGGGCCACCGCCTGATCGGCAACGCACTGGCGTTGCTGACGGGGAAGCGCTGAAGGCGGGCTAGTCGAAAACCGCGGCGAGGTCGCCGACGCCGATGCCTTCCTTGATCCGGCGCAGTTCGAAGTAGCTCACCGCCGCGGCGACGGCGGCGAATAGCGAGATGAGCCCGTAGAGCACGGTCGGGACAATGACAAGAAGCTGACCATCTTGCTCCAGCGGCGTGAGCAGGGTGATCACCACATACATCGGGACGTAGATGACGACGGCAAGCCCGAAGATCCTCCAGCGCGAGCCTTTCGTCAGATCGCTCGAACGCCCCAACGAGGCAAAGATGCCGGGGCGCTCGACGACGGCCGCCGGGATCGCCACCCACAGGATGGTGGCGAAAAAGATTCCCGGCACGAAAACCAGCGCGAACCCGATCCCGATGATGATGGCCACGAGCAGGCCGACGAAGAAGATCGGAAGCACGAGAGCGATTCCGCGTCCGACGACCTGACCCAGGCTCGCACGGTTGCCATGCAGGTCCCGATAGGTGCCGTAAGCGATAATGGCGGTCAGCAGCGACGTCGCCAAAGACTGGAAAAGATTGGCGAGCACGGCGACGAACGGCGAAGTCTTGGCGGCGATCACAATCAAAGCCATCGACGCGAGGAAGGCGGCGACGTGCACGACGACGGCCAGGAACAGAAATGCGGGAAGGTTCCTTCCCAGGACGCCGAACGACAGGGACAGCACTCGCCCGATCGAAAAATCCGATGCGTCGACCAACGGCTCGTTCATGGCGAGACCTCCCCTCCTCCATGCCGGGCCGCACCCGGCGGTTGAGCGATTGTAAGCCGCATCAATCGAAGAACGCACGCAACGATTGGCGCGGCGCGCGGAAACCTGCGCTTGTCCGGGCCTTCCTTGCCGCCTACCCTTCGGGTTTTCGCAGGGGAGGCGCGCCGATGTCGAACGGCGGATTTACGCCGCAGAACCGGGTCGAGTTCGAGGCCGGGACCGAGATTTTCCGCGAGGGCGAGGATGCGGACGCCGCGTTCCTCGTGCTCGAGGGCAAGGTCGAGGTGCGCAAGCAGACCCCGGGCGGGGACAAGGTCGTCGCCACCCTGGGCAACGGCGACGCCGTCGGCGAGATGGCGCTGTTCGGCGCCACGACGCGGACCGCGCACGCGGTCGCGGTCGAGCCGACCAAGGCCTACCGGCTGAGCCGCGCGGATTTCGAGAAGCGCGTCGCCGGCACCGACCCGGTGCTGCGCCGGATGGTGACGATCCTGGTGACGCGGCTGCGCGATGCCACCGCGGAACTCGCCAAGCTGCACTCCGACGATCCCTGAGCCAGCCTGCGCGGCCGCCGCGCACGCCGCCTCACCCGAGCCGACACCCCAGACAAGAAACGAGGAGACCATGGGAGCCACCCGCCAACTGACCGACTTCGTCGCCCGCACGTCCTATGCCGACCTGCCGCCCGCCACGGTGGCGGCAACCAAGCTGGCGGTGCTCAACATCATCGGCTGCATGCTGGCGGGCTATCAGACGCGCATCGGCCAGTTGCACACCGAGATGGCGAAGGACATGGGCGGCGGCCGCGAGCAGGCGACGATCATCGGCGACGGCACGAAGGTGTCCGCGCCCTTGGCCGCCTACGCCAACGGCAATTTCGGCTTCGCGCTGGATTACGAGGACACCGTCCTCTACATCGCGCATCCCGGCTACATCACGACGTCGTCGGGCCTCGCCATCGGCGAGGTGCTGGGGTCGTCGGGCAAGGACCTGATCCTTTCCATCGCGCTCGGCTTCGAGATCGTGTCGCGGCTCGGCGCCTCGATGCAGCCGACGCCGGAACGCGGCGCGCTGGTGTGGGGCGAGCAGTACCACCCGTTCGCCTCGGCGACGACGGCGGGCAAGCTGTACGGCCTCGACGCCGAGGCGCTGGACGTCGCGTTCGGCATCGCCGGCACCTATGCGACGGTGCCTTCGGCCTACAAGTATTTCGGCATCGTCGCGGAGACGCGGCCGATGCGCGAGGTCAAGCTGGGCTGGGGCTGGATGAGCATGGCCGGCACCGTCGCGGCGCAATCGGCGCAGCGCGGGTTCAAGGGCGGGCACGGCGTGCTCGACGGCGAACAGGGCTTCTACGTGATGGCGGGTTCGGACCAGTGCGACTGGGAGCGCATGACGCGCGACCTCGGCAAGACCTGGGCGATCGACAACACCGAATACAAGATCCATCCGTCGATCGCGTGGAACCATCCGCTGCACGACGCGACCAAGGGCCTGGTCGCCGAGCACAAGATCACGCCCGACCAGGTGGAGAAGATCCGCATTTCCGGCATGAACATGCCGCTGATCGGCGACGTCAATCCGCAGGGCGCCGTCGATGCCCAGTTCTCGCTGCCCTACACGGTGGTGACGACGATCATGCGCGAGCCGCTGCTGCCGGCGATGTATTCGGACGAAAAGCTGGCCGATCCGGTGCTGCGCAGCCTGCTGTCCAAGGTCGAGATGCACCACGACAAGGACGCCGACGGCGACTTCTTCACCGAGCAGAAAATGCGCTTCGGCGTCGAGATCGCGCTCAAGGGCGGCAAGACGGCCAAGCGCGACGTCGAGTGGCCGCGCGACCAGCCGCCGATGGGCAAGCCCGAGATCGAAAAGAAATTCCGCGAACTGGCGGGCACCCTGCTCGACGACAAGCGCGCGGAAGAAGTGCTGCAGGCGATCGATGCGCTGGAGACGATCGGCAACGTGCGCGACTTCGCCAAGATGCTGGTGGCCTAGCGGGTCTGCGGAACGGACGGACGACCCCGTCCATGATCGAACGACCCCCTCCTCTATCGGACGACCCCCTCCTCTGTCCTCCCCCTCGGTGAGGGGGAGGAGGCGCCTCTGCCTCGCGCTGGAGCCCGGGTCCTCGGGCGGTCGGGACAGGTTCGGCCTTAGTAGTCACGCATCAGGGTGCCGAAGCCTTTGAGGCGGTCGTCGAAGCCGGAGTCGCGCAGGGCGTACCAGGCCAGCACGGTGTTGAGGTGGAGCACCGGTTTCCCGATCCAGCGTTCGGCCTCCTCGACCATGTGCATGAGCGCAATTTCGCTGCCGGTGGCCATGATGACCTCGGCCTCGCTTTGCGCGAGTTCGCGCAAGGCGTCGCGCAGGGTTTCCTCGGTCAGGTTGGCGATGTCGTGGATCGAGGTGCAGCCGAGCCCCTTGGCCGCCGCGACCTCGTAGCCGCAGGCCTCCCACAGGCCGCCCGACACGATGCCGCTGTCGGGCAGGCGCGGCGTCAGCACCGCGACCTTCTTCACCTTCATGACCTCAAGGGCGCGCAGGAATGATCGCGCCGAGGAGGCGACCCGCAAGCCGGAAATCTCCTCGTACTTGCGGTCGTAGGCCTCGAGCTCGTCCTTGGGAAAGGAGAAGCCGCCCTCGCCCATCAGGATGTAGTCGGGCTCGCAGGTCAGGACGGCGCGGATCGCGTCGGGCTCGGCGTCGCGGATGGCCCGCGCCATCTGTTTCATCGCATCGTCGCTGCCCCAGACCGCGGGCCCCTTGCGCACCGCGCGCGCCGTGTTGATGGTGATGCCCGGCGGCACGATGCGGTGCATCTCGGTCTCGCAGACGGTATTCTTCGAGGGAATGATCAGTCCCCACTTCGCGCGCCATCCCAGTGCGTCGGCCATGTTTCCTCCCCGTTACCGCGCGCTGCCTGCCATGGGCAGCACTTCATGAGCCCCGATATTGAGGCATGCCGCACGCGTTTGCACCAGGAGGCGCACGACCTGGAGGAGGCCGGCGCGCGCTCGGCCGACGAACGGGCGCCGGTGCAGCTCGACCAGCAGAGCGTCGGACGGCTGTCGCGGATGGACGCGATGCAGGTGCAGGCGATGGCCAAGGCGGAACAGGCCCGGCGCGAACGCCGCCTGCACCAGGTGCGCGCCGCGCTCGCCCGGATCGACGACGGCAGCTTTGGCGACTGCCTGCGCTGCGGCGAGCCCATCGAGGACAGGCGCCTTGCCGCCGATCCGGCCGCGACGCTGTGCATCGGCTGCGCCCGGGGATAATTGTCTGAGTTGTCACCAGCCTGTCACACCCTTGTCGTAGAGCATCCTCGCCAATGACCGTCCGCCCGTTTTCCCTGTCCCGCCGCCTCGCCGCCGAGGCCCTCGGCACCTGCCTGCTGGTCGCGACGGTGGTCGGCTCGGGCGTCATGGCGGAGACCCTGTCCCAGGGCAACGACGCCGTCGCCCTGCTGGGCAACACGGTGGCGACGGGCGCCATCCTGTTCGTGCTGATCACGATCTTCGCCGACCTGTCGGGCGCGCACTTCAACCCGGCGGTGACGATGGGCTTCGTCCTGCGGCGCGAACTGCGCCTGCCGCATGCCGCCGCCTATGTCGCGGTCCAGGTGGCGGGCGCCGTCGCCGGCACGGTTCTCGCCCATGCGATGTTCGATCTCGCGATCTTCCAGGAATCGGCCCACGTGCGGACCGGGTGGAGCCAGTGGCTGGCGGAGGGCGTCGCGACCTTCGGCCTGCTGCTGACGATCTACGGCTGCATCCGGTTCCGGCCGCGCGCCGTCGCGGCGGCGGTCGCCCTCTACATCACGGCCGGCTACTGGTTCACGGCATCGACCTCGTTCGCCAATCCGGCAGTGACAATCGGGCGGCTGTTCACCGACACGTTCTCCGGCATCCGGCCCGTGGACGCGCCCGGCTTCATCGTGGCGCAACTGGCGGGCGCGGCCCTGGCGACGATCGTGTTCGCCTGGTTCGTGCGCGGGCGGCATCCGGCCTGACCGGCCCGCGGACGCGCCCGAGGCGATCCGGACAGTCGAACCGACGTTCGCTATGATCGGGACGAACGGCAGCGGAGGATCGCCATGCGCCCGTACATCCCCTATCTCGACACCAACGCCATGGAATGGGCTCATCCGGTGCCCTCGGTCTATTCGAAGGTCCTGAGCGTCGATCCCGAGAACGGCGCGCGTACGGCGCTGCAGCGGCTGGTGCCGAGCAAGGGCTACCAGGCGCCGTCGGTGCCGCACTATCACCATTCGGCGGAAGAGATCCTGGTGGTGAAGGGCCGCCTGTCGTTCGACAGCAAGAACTATCTCGGCGCCAAGGATTATTGCTATCACCCGCCGCTGACGGTGCACGGGTTCAAGAGCGACGTGCCGGTCGAGACATGGTTCCTGTCGCGCCATTCGAAGAAGATGTGCACGCACGAAGTGCCCAAGCCCAAGCTCCGGAAGTACTACGCGCTGAACGGCAAGCCGCCGCGCCGCGGCTGGGAGTCGATCGCCGGCGCCGCCGAGACCGGCTGGGACGACGGCGTCCGGACCCTGAGCGAGGACCCGAAGACGCACGAGGGTTCGCGCTTCATGAAGTTCAACGGCAAGGCCGTCGATCTCGACGTGCCCAAGGACTTCTACCAGGAGTTCTTCGTGCTGGGCGGCTCGCTGACGACCAAGAGCGGCAAGGTTTACGGCCGCGGCGCCTATTCGTTCGTGCCGCCGGGCAAGCGCCGTCCCAACTTCGTCGAGGCGCGGCGCGCCCTGGTCTACGTCAACTACGGGCCGGCGTAGGCGGCAGCGAGGCTACGCGAAAGCCGGCAGTTCCGACGGCGCCACCAGCCTCTGGAAGGCGGGCTTCGCGAAGTAGAATCCCTGGAACAGCGTGACGCCAAGATCGCGCAGCGCCGCGAGTTCGTCGGGCGTCTCGACGCCCTCGGCGATGACGCGGATACCGAGTTCATCACATAGCCCGGCCAAGTGACGGACAATGGCCCGGCGCGGCTTGTCGACGTCGACGCCCCGCACGACCGCCATGTCGATCTTGATGAAGTCGGGCTGGAACTGCGCCAGAAGGTTGAGCCCGGAAAAGCCCGCGCAGAAATCGTCAAGCGCCGTCAGCAGACCGCGGGCGCGATAGGTCGAGAAAATGTCGATCAGGTGCGGCACGTCGATGACGCGTTCGCCTTCCGACACCTCGAACATGATCCGCTGCAACGGAAAGTCGTTCGCCTAGGCGGTCTCCAGCGTCAGGCGGAGGCAGGCCTCCGCATTGTAGACGGCGCCGGGCAGGAAATTGATGCTGAGGAGACTGTCGAGCGACAGCCGCGATGCGAGCTCGATGGCGACCTTGCGGCACCGCTGATCGAAGGCATAGCGATTGCCGTCGTTTACCTGCGCGAACACCGTTCCCGCGGGCTCGCCGCCGAGGCCCCGCACGAGCGCCTCGTGACCCAGGATGTCGCCCGTCGAGACATCGACGAGCGGGTGGAAGGCCATCGAGAAATCAAAGTCGAGCGCCGTGCCGTCGCGGCACGCTTCACATGTCTTCGTCACGGTAATGCCCCAAACGCCTGTGCGCCCATCCTAGGCAGGCGCCGGTGGCAGGTGAAGATGCCGCTAGGTCAGCTTCTCCGCGCTGTGATCGGCGTGGCGATAGGTCTTCGGTTCGAGGCGCGTCATTCTGAAGCCGGCGCCGCAGTTCGGATCGGTGCAGCCGATCACGGCGTCGGTGTTCATCCAGTCGGCGTCCTGGCTCGGCCGTTGCTTGGCCGGCACGAACGGCAGCACGGCGAGCAGCGCATAGAGGCCGAAGCCCTGGCCGGGCGGAAACTCGACTTGGCTGCCGCGGACGTAGAAAACCTCGCCTAGTTCGTGCTTGCAGATCAGCGGCTTGGCCGGATCGTGGTGCACGACCTCGACCGCGAGATCGTAGAGTTCGAACGCGTCCGACACCGGGTCCTCCTCTAGCGCGCGCCGGCGCCCTTCAGGTTCTGGTTCTTCCAGTTCATCGCAGTGTGCGGACCCGCGGGGTCGCGCTCCAGCGCGTAGCAGTCGCCGGCGGGACCGGGCGCCGCGTTGCCGACGGCGTCGATGGCGGCGATGTCTTCCGCCGTCAGGCGCACATCGGTGATCGTCAGCAGGTCGGCGAGATGCGCGTCCGTGCGCGCGCCGACGATGGCGGTGGCAACGGCGGGCTTGTCGAGAATGTAGCGAATGGCGGCGGCCGCAAGGCTGACCCCGTGCCGGCGGGCAACGTCCGACAGCACGGCGAGCAGTGCCTGGTAGGCGGCCCAGCCGCCGAACTCGTCGACGATCAGGCGGTATTTCTGTTGCGAGCGGTCGGCGGCCGCCTCCGGCGGCGGCTTGCCCAGCCAGCGGTCCGACAGAAAGCCGCCGGCAATCGAGCCGTAGCATTGCAGCCCGATGCCGTGGCGGCGGCAGAGCTCGGCCATGCCGCGCTCGGGGCGCCGGTCCATCGCGGAATACTGAACCTGGTGGCTGACGACGGGCACGCCGGCGGCGAGAATCTCCTCGAGCCGGGGACAGTCGAAATTGGTGACGCCGAGGTGGCGGATCTTGCCTTCGGCCTGCATCTCGGCCAGCCACAGCATGCTGTCGACGTAGCCTGGCGTGTCGT
>JAYQVF010000144.1:0-8461 GCA_038148335.1 Alphaproteobacteria bacterium
TGATGGCGGTCGGTCTCTACCTCGCGAACCGCGGCACGGCGCAGTCGATGCGCGACTATGCGGAGGCGGCCCGTGGCTGAACCCACAGTCGCCGGTACACGGTCGACCCCGTCGCTTGTCGTTCCCTGGTTGCTGCTGATCGGCGGCGCGTCGATCTACGGCAGCTTCTTCAGCGCCAGCAAGTTCGCCGCCGAGGCCGGCGTACCCTTCATCGCCTTCACGTTCTGGCAGTCCGCCATCGGCGGCGCGGTCCTTCTGGTGATCGCGGCGGCGACTGGCAACCTGCCGAAGATGCGCCGCGATCACCTTCTGTCCTACGCCGTGACGTCGCTGCTCGGCGTCGTGCTGTCGGTGATCGTGCTCGCCTTCGTTGCCAACAAGCTGCAGGCCGGCGTCGTCACCCTGGCCATCACGCTGACACCCGGCATGACCTATTTCTTCGCCGTGCTCGCGCGGGTCGACCGCTGGCGGGCGCTCAGTCTCCTGGGTCTCGGCCTCGGACTGCTCGGCGTCGTGATTCTCGTGGTGCCCGAGGGCAGCCTGCCGTCGAGCGAAGCGGCCTGGTGGGTGCTGCTGCTGATGATCGTGCCGATCCTTTTCGCCGCCAACAATGTCTTCGTCGCCGTGGTGCAGCCGCCGGAGGCGACCTCGGTGATGCGCGCCACCGGCCTCGTCGTCGGCGCCGCCGTCATTTCGTTCGTGCTGATGATCCTGACGGACGGCTTCTACGGCTTCTGGGAAGCGCCCGGCATGGGAACCTGGAGCGTGCTGTGGGCCGGGGCGATCAACAGCGTCACGTTTTTCTGCATGTTCGAGATCATTCGCCGCGCCGGACCGGTCTTCTTCGGGCAGTACAACTACGTGATCGTCATCGCGGGCCTGCTGTGGTCGCAGGCAATCTTCAACGAGGCGCTGAGTTCGTGGTTCTGGGTCGCGCTGGCGGTGATGATCGCGGGTCTCTTCTTTGCCAATGCCGGCGCCAAGCACGCGATGCAGGAAGCGGTCGGCCAGCGCTGAACACCATGAACCTGCGCCGTAGCGTTCGGGACGCGCACCCCCGATGAACCTCAATGTCGCCATTGCGACGGTGCTGGTGCTGCTCGCCGGCGCCGCCTACGGCAGCCTGTTCGCCGCCAACAAAGTCATCGCCGATGCCGGTTTCCCGGTGATGGCCTACCTGTTCTGGCAGTCGGCGCTGGGCGCGGTCATTGTGTTCGGCCTGCGCGCGATTTCATGGAAGCGGCCGCAGACCAATCGCGCCGCGGTGATGCACTACGGCGCATCTGCCTGTTTCGGCATGCTGGTGCCGACCGGCGTGCTGGCGCTCGTCGCCGACGAACTGCCGGCCTCGGTGCTGACGCTGACGATGACCCTGATCCCGTCGCTGACCTTTCTCTTCGCCTACGTCCTGCGGGTCGAACAGCTGCGCTGGCTGAAGATCGCGGCGCTGGCGCTGGGGCTCGGCGGCGTCCTGCTGATCGTGCTGCCGGACAGCAGCCTGCCCGATGCCGCGGCCGCCATCTGGATGCTGCCGGCGCTGATCGCGCCCGTGGCGGCCGCGACCAACAACCTGATCGTCGCGACGCTGCGGCCGCCCGAGTCCGATTCGTTCACGATGGCGGGCGCGGTGCTGGCCGGCGGCACGGTCGTGATGCTGCCGGTGGTGCTGATCTCGGGAGACCTCGTCGCGTTCTGGCACGTTCCTGAGGCGGTCACCGGCGTTTTGTGGGCGGCAGGCGTTCAGGCCTGGGGATTCTATTGTCTCTATGAAGTCGTGCGACGTGCCGGACCGGTGTTCTTTTCACAGGTGTCCTATGTGATCGTCGCTTGCGGCATTGCCTGGGGCTACCTGCTGTTCGCCGAACGACCGAGCCCGTGGGTGTGGGGCGCGGTGGCGCTGATGACCGCCGGTCTTGCCCTCGCCAACACGGTCGTGAACCGCCAGCCCGCGCGCGTCGACGCGGGTTGATGCGACATCGCGTGCCGCTACACTGAACGGACAGAACAGGGAGGACTTCATGGACGTCAAAGCCGCCGTCGCATTCGAGGCCGGAAAGCCGTTGTCGATCGAAACCGTGCAACTCGACGGCCCGCGCGCCGGCGAGGTTCTGGTCGAGGTCAAGGCGACCGGCATCTGCCACACCGACGAGTTCACGCTGTCGGGGGCCGATCCCGAGGGCCTGTTCCCGGCCATCCTGGGCCATGAAGGCGCAGGCGTCGTGGTCGACGTCGGCCCCGGCGTCACCAGCGTAAAGAAGGGCGATCACGTGATTCCGCTCTACACGCCGGAATGCCGCCAGTGCGAATACTGCCTGTCGGGCCGGACCAACCTGTGCCAGGCGATCCGCGAAACCCAGGGGCGCGGCGTCATGCCGGACGGCTCCAGCCGCTTCAGGCTCGGCAAGGACACGATCTACCACTACATGGGGACGTCGACCTTCGCGAACTACACGGTGTTGCCCGAGATCGCGGTGGCCAAGATTCGCGAGGACGCGCCCTTCGACAAGGTCTGCTACATCGGCTGCGGCGTGACGACCGGCATCGGTGCCGTCGTTAACACCGCGAAGGTCGAACCGGGATCGAACGTCGTCGTATTCGGCCTTGGCGGTATCGGCCTCAACGTGATCCAGGGCTGCCGCATGGTCGGCGCCGACATGATCGTGGGCGTCGACATCAATCCCGCGCGCAAGGAGATGGCCGAGCGGTTCGGCATGACGCACTTCGTCAACCCGAAGGAAGTCGAGGGCAGCCTCGTTTCCTATCTCGTGGGCCTGACCAAGGGCGGCGCGGACTATTCGTTCGAATGCATCGGCAACACGGCGGTGATGCGCGACGCGCTGGAATGCTGCCACAAGGGCTGGGGCGAGAGCGT
The DNA here is from genome assembly GCA_038148335.1 of Alphaproteobacteria bacterium. Classification (GTDB taxonomy): domain Bacteria; phylum Pseudomonadota; class Alphaproteobacteria; order SHVP01; family SHVP01; genus CALJDF01. The sequence goes on from JAYQVF010000144.1 coordinate 2,873, forward strand.
CATCATCGGCGTCGCGCCGGCCGGCGCCGAGATCGCGACGCGGCCTTTCCAGCTGGTGACGGGGCGCGTGTGGCGCGGCAGCGCCTTCGGCGGAGCCAGGGGCCGCACCGACGTGCCGAAGATCGTCGACTGGTACATGGACGGCAAGATCGAGATCGATCCGCTGATCACCCACACCATGCCGCTCGACAAGATCAACGACGCGTTCGACCTGATGCACGCCGGCAAGTCGATCCGCAGCGTGGTGCTCTACGACAACTAGGGTCTCTGGCGGCGCCGGGTCGCCAGCCAGACACCGGCGAAGATCAGGGCGATGCCGACGAGGTGATAGATCTCGAACGGCTCGCTGAGGAACACGACGCCGCCGAGCGCCCCCCATACCGGCATCAGGTATTGCAGCTGGACGCCGCGCGCCGCGCCGACAGCGGCGATGCCGGCATTCCAGAACGCATAGGCGATGAGCGCGGGAAAGATCGCGATGTAGGCGATCGACACCGCGTTGTCCGCGGTCAGCGTGAAGGTGCGCCCTGCGCTGAGGTCGAGCGCGTAGAACGCGACCAGCAGCGGCATCGAGATGACCATCATGATCATCAGGAACGGCAGGCCGTCGAGGCCCTGCGGCTTGTGGCGCAGGGTCAGGGTGTAGAGCGCCCAGGAGCCGATCGCTGGCAGCATCAGCAGGTCGCCGGGATTGAAGGAAAGGTGCCGCAGCACCGCGAGATCGCCTTGCACGACGATCGCGGTAATCCCGGCGAAGGCGATGAGCATGCCCGCGAAGGTGCGCAGGCCGAAGCCTTCGCGGTAGATGATCCAGGCCAGCAGGACGGTGAGCACCGGCGTGCCGCCGTTGATCAGCGAGGCGTTGACCGCGGTGGTGAACTGCACCGCCGAGTTGAGGAACAGATTGAAGGTCGGCACCCCGAGCAGCGCGAGGAACGTCACGATCTTCCAGTTCTGGCGCACGACCGGCCATTGCCGGATCAGGCCGGGCAGCGCGAACGGCGTCACCACGAGCAGCGCGATCGTGACCCGCCAGAAGGTGAGCGAGAACGGCGGCACCTCCTGCACCGTGACGCGGGCGACGATGTTGTTGCCCGACCAGAACACCGTCGCCAGCAGGAGCATGACGTAGGGTACGAGCAGGCTGTTGGCGGGCTTGTTCATCGGCTGGCCTCGGCGGGCGGGGGACGGCGCAGGTTCTGGGCGAGATAGATGCCGCCGAAGATCAGGGCGATGCTGACGGCGTGGAACCACTCGAGCGTTTCGCCGAGGAACGCAACAGCGAGCACGCCGGAAAAGATCGGCGACAGATAGTTGAAGACGTTGGCGCGGGTGGGGCCGATCCGCGAAACGCCGTAGTTGAAGAAGGCGAAAGCGACGACGGACGCAAACACGCCGAGATAGACGACGCCGGCGACATTGCCCCAGCTCAGCACCGCGCGCTGGCCGTGGCCGACCTCCCAGGCATAGAACGGCGCGAGGCCGATCCAGCCGACGATCATCACGCCAAGCAGCAGGCCCATCGGGTCGACGCCCCGCGGCATCGCCCGCAGGCCGACCGAATAGATCACCCAGGCGACGACGGCGAGCAGGGCGATGAGATCGCCCTCGTTGAAGGCGAGGTTCGCGATCACGGCGGGATCGCCGTTGGAAATGACGACGACGACGCCGAGCGAGGCTACAAGCATGCCGAGCAGCGCGCGCCACGAAATCGTGTCGCGAAAGGCGAGCCAGGCGGCGACGGCGCTTACGGCCGGAATCGCCGAGATGATCAGCGTTGCGTGGATGGCGGTCGTGTGCTGGACCGCGTGGTAGACGAACGAGTTGAACGCGGTGACGCCGGCCACCGAAACCACGAGGAACATTCGCCAGTGCCGCCGGTAGACCTGCCGGTCGCGCCACAGCGCCGGCAGAGCGAACGGCGCCAGAACAAGAATGCCGACCAGCCAGCGCCAGAAGGCGAGATTCATCGGCGGCATGACCTCGGCCGCACCGCGCGCAAATACCGAATTGCCCGACCAGAAGACGAAGCACAGCGTCAGGAGCACATACGGGGAGGCGATGAACGCGCGCCAGGCCGGGGCCGTCATGAGGGCTCTCCGGTCGCGGCCGCGCGGCGGCGCGACGTCGTCGCGAGATAGATGCCGAGGAAGATCAGCACGATCCCGGCGTGGAACGGCTGCAGCGCCTCGCCCAGGAGCAGGATCGCCAGGGAACCGCCAAACACCGGATTGAGATAGGTGAACTGGCTGGCGACGTTGGCGCCGACCATGGTCACGCCGCGGTTCCACATGACGTAGGAGAACACCGACGAAAAGGCGCCGAGGTAGAGGATGCCGATGACGTTCGGCAGCGTCACCGTCATATGGGCGCCGCGCGCCATTTCCCAGCCATAGAACGGCGCGATGAGCACGAGGCCGATCGCGACCATCGCCAGCAGCAGCCCTTCAGGCTTGACGCCCGGCGGCAGCTGCGCGAGCAGGATCGAATAGCCCGCCCAGCAGAAGACGGCGCCGAACACGAGAAGATCGCCGTTGTTGAACTGGAGCGACGTGAGGACGCCGAACTCGCCGCGCGCGATGATGATCAGCACGCCGAGAAAGCCGCCGACGAGGCCTGCGATCATCCGCGCATTCGCCCGCTCGCGGACGAACAGCCACGACAGCGTCACGGTGACCACGGGAATCACCGACAGGATGAGCGAAGCGTTGAGCGCCTCGGTGCTTTGCACGCCGACGTAGATCAGGGTGTTGAAGGCGGCGACGGCAATCGCACCGAGCGGCAGCACGATCTTCCATTGCGCCAGCAGCAAACGGCGCTGCTGCAGCATGGGGCGCAGGCCGATCGGCAGGAGGATGACGAAGGCGCTGACCCAGCGCCAGAAGGACAACGCCACCGGCGGCACCTCGCCTACGGTCGCGCGCGCGACGACGACGTTACCCGCTCCGGCCAGCATCACCAGCGTGAGCAGGACGTACGGGTTGAAGACGATCTTCCAGAGAGCGGCAGGCTTCATGCGGTGCCACCCTCGGCGGGCCGGCGCCAGCGCCGCGTGGCGACGAAGATGCCGCCCGAGATCAACGCCATGCCGGCGGCGTGATAGAGATGAAACTGCTCGCCGAGAAAGGCGACGGCCATCAGGCTGGCGAAGATCGGCGCGAGGTAAACGAACTGCGACGCGGCGCGGACGCCGACCGCGGCGACGCCCCAGTTGTACATCGAGAAGGAAACGGCGGTGGACATCACGCCGACATAGAGAATCGCGGCGACGACCCCGAGCGAGGGCGTGAAACTGAGGCCCGTCCCAACCTCCCAGGCATAGAACGGCGCCGTCGCCAGCAGGGCGATGGCGTGAATGACAAGCATGAACGCGATCGGGTGCATGCCCTTGGGCTGGCTGCGCAGCAGGAGCGAATAGAGCGCGAACCCGAACACCGCGATGAGCATCAGAAGGTCGCCCGGGAAAAAGGCCAGGTCGAGCAGCACCGAAAGCTGGCCGCGCAGCACCGTGACCACCACCCCGACCAGGCCAATGGCCATGCCGACCACCAGCGCCGGGCCGATGCGCTCGCGATGCACGATGGCGGTGAGGCCGACAACGGCAACCGGCGCGGTGGCGAGGATGAGCGACGCGTTGATGGCCGTCGTCGTCTGGACGCCGAGATAAAGGAAGCCGTTATAGACGGCGATGCCGGGCGCGCCCATCGCCAGCATCATCTTCCAGTGCCGGGCAAAGAGGTGGCGCTGGCGCCACAGCGGCGCGCCGCCGAACACCGCAAGCACCGTCACCGCGGCGACGAACCGCCAGAAAGTCAGGGCCATCGGCGGGATGTCGGCGATCACCGCCCGGCCGACGACCGGATTCCCGGCGGCAATGGCCATGGCCACCGTCAGGACGAGAAACGCCCATGGGCGCGTCAGCGCTGCCCGCTCCGTCATTGCGTGGTCTCGGGAGATCTCCGACAGGAAGGTCCGGCGACTCTAGGCGTTGCCGGCCCCACCCGGCAAGGCGGCTAACGTGCGTTGAGCAGCGCCTTCAGCCGATAGAGCGCATCGAGCGCGTCGCGCGGCGACATCTCGTCGGGCGCCAGGGCGGCGACCGCGTCGGCCAGCGGGTCAGCCGCTTCCGCCGGCGCTGCGGCGGCGGGCTGGTTCATCGCGGCCGCGAACAACGGCAAATCGTTGACCAGCCGGGTCACGGCGCTGCCCTGCTCGCTCGCTTCCAAGGCCTTGAGAATTTCGCCGGCGCGCTTGATGACCGCGGGCGGCAGGCCGGCCAGTTTCGCCACCGCGATGCCGTAGGAGCGGTCCGCGGCGCCGGCGATGACCTCGTGCAGGAAGACGATGTCGCCTTCCCATTCCTTGATGCGCATCGTGTGCGTCGACAGCCGCGGCAGCTTGCTCGCGAGGACGGTGAGCTCGTGATAGTGGGTGGCGAACAGCGCACGGCACAGGTTCACGTCGTGCAGGTGTTCGATCGCCGCCCAGGCGATCGACAGGCCGTCGAACGTCGCCGTGCCGCGCCCGATCTCGTCCAGGATGACGAGCGAGCGTTCGGTGGCGCGATTGAGGATCGCCGCGGTCTCGACCATTTCGACCATGAACGTCGAGCGCCCGCGGGCAAGATCGTCGGCGGCGCCGACGCGGCTGAACAGGCGATCGACGATGCCGATATGGGCCGAAGTCGCCGGAACGAAGGCGCCCATCTGGGCAAGAACGACGATCAGCGCGTTCTGCCGCAGGAAGGTGCTCTTGCCCGCCATGTTGGGACCGGTGACGAGCCATACCCGGCCGTCGTCGCCAAGATCGCAGTCGTTGGCGACGAAGCCGGATTCGTTGGCGCGGCGCAGCGCGTCCTCGACCACCGGATGGCGGCCGCCGGCGATGGCGAATGTCCGGCTGTCGTCGACACTGGGGCGAACCAGGCCCTGGGCGACGGCGAGATCGGCCAGCGCGGCGGCGACGTCGAGCGCGGCGAGCGCAGCCGCGGCGGCCGAGATTTCTCCTGCCCGTGCCAGGACGTTTTCCGAAAGCCGCTCGAACAGCTTCTGCTCGATCGCCAGCGCGCGATCCGCGGCGCTCGAAATCCTGCCTTCGAGTTCGCCCAGTTCCGTTGTGGTGAAACGCACGGCGCTTGCCAGGGTCTGACGGTGGATGAACTGGCGGCGAATCTCCTCGGGCAGATCCTTCGTGAGCTTGTCGGCATGCGTCGGCGTCACCTCGATGAAATAGCCGAGCACGTTGTTGTGCTTGATCTTGAGGCCGGTAATGCCGGTGTCCTCGACGTAGCGTCCCTGCAGGCCGGCGGTGTGCCGCCGGCTCTCGTCGCGCAGCGTCTTCACCTCGTCGAGATCGGCGTCGTAGCCGCGCGCGATGAATCCGCCGTCGCGCGCCAGATGTGGCAGCTCTTCGGCGAGCGCGCGGGCGAGATCGTCGGTCAGCGCGCGATGACCGGTGAGCGGCGCGCGCAGGGCATCGAGCGGCGCAAGGTCCGCGTCGGCCGCCAGCAACCCGTGCAGTTCCCCGGCGGCGAGGAGACCGTCGCGGATGGCCGCGAGGTCGCGCGGGCCGCCGCGGCCGAGCGACAGC
>JAYQVF010000145.1:0-8428 GCA_038148335.1 Alphaproteobacteria bacterium
ACCACACAGACGTGCTGCGGCCAACCGGCCTACAAGTCCGGCGATCGCCGCGACGCGCGAGCCATCGCCGCTAGCGTCATCGATGCTTTTGCTGGCTATGACTACGTCGTGGCACCTTCCGGATCCTGCGCTGGCATGATCAAGGTGCACTACCCGATCCTCTTCGACGACGATCCTGTGCGTCTAGCGGCTGCGAACGCGCTCGCCGACCGGACCTGGGAACTGACCTCGTTCCTCACCGATGTGCTGAAGGTACGGTCCCTTTCAGCGCAGTACACCGGCACGGTCGCTTATCACGACTCCTGCTCCTCGTTGCGGGAGATGGGGGTGCGGACGCAGCCGCGTGCACTGCTCGCGATGGTTGAAGGAACGACAGTGGTCGATCTGGCGGCGCCAGAGGTGTGTTGCGGCTTCGGGGGCACCTTTGCCGTCAAGTATGGCGATATCTCGGGCGAGATCGTGCGCAAGAAGGCCGACCAGGTGACGGCAACGGGGGCCGACACGCTGGTCGCCGGAGATCTTGGTTGTCTGATGAACATCGCCGGCAAGCTCAAACGCGACGGCGCGCCGATCAAGGTGCGACACGTTGCGGAAATCCTGGCCGGGTTGACCGACGATCCGCCGATCGGCGAGGCCTAGCCGTGCAGCCCACCAGCCATCGCTTCAAGGAGAACGTCGCCGCGGCGCTGGTCGATGCCGACCTGCAGACGGCGCTGCATCGCGTCGACAAGAACTTCACTGCGCGGCGGACAGCAGCGGTCACGGCCTTGCCCGAATTCGAAGCGTTGCGCGACGACGCGGTGCGGATCAAGAACCATACGATCGAGAACCTCGATCTGTATCTCGAGGCGTTCGAACGCAACGTGACCGCGAATGGCGGTCACGTGCACTGGGCAAGTACGCCGGAAGAGGCGCGCGCCATCATCTTCGATCTCTGCCGCGCGGCGGGGGCCCGCACCGTCACCAAGGGCAAGTCGATGATTGCCGAGGAGATCGCTCTCAACCCCTATCTCGAGGCGAACGGCATCACGCCCGTCGAGACCGATCTTGGCGAGTACATCATCCAGTTGGCCGACGAGCCGCCGTCCCACATCATCGGCCCGGCGGTACACAAGACCAAGGAACAGGTCTCCGACCTGTTTCTCGAACACCACAGAAAATTCGGCAAGACCCGGCGCCTGACCGAAGGCGTCGATCTCGTCGCCGAGGCGCGCGAAATTCTACGACCGCGCTATCTCGCCGCCGATGTCGGCATTACCGGCGCCAACTTTCTCGTCGCGGAAACCGGAACCTCGGTGATCGTCACCAACGAGGGCAACGGCGATCTGACGCAGCAGCTGCCGCGCACCCATATCGTCGTCGCGAGCCTGGAGAAGATCGTCCCGACGCTGGAGGACGCCTCCACGATCCTGCGCGTCCTGGCGCGTTCAGCGACGGGACAGCAGATGTCGGTCTATACGACGTTCTCGACCGGTCCGCGGCGCAAGGACGATCCCGATGGGCCGGATGCCTATCACGTCGTCCTGCTCGACAACGGCCGGAGCAAGCTGCTCGGTACCGAGTTGCAGGATATCCTGCGCTGCATTCGCTGCGGCGCGTGTTTCAATCATTGCCCGGTCTACGCCACGATCGGCGGACACGCCTATGGTTGGGTCTATTCCGGACCCATGGGCGCGGTTCTGACTCCTGCGATGGTCGGGATCGAGGCCACACACCACCTGCCGGCGGCGACGCCATTCTGCGGCCGTTGCGAGGCTGTGTGCCCGATGCGCATTCCCTTGCCCCGGATGCTGCGCTATTGGCGCGAGCAAGCCTTCGAGAAACGGCTCGATCCGCCGCGTCAGCGCTGGGCGCTGATGGTGTGGGCGTGGATGGCGCGTCATCCGGGGATCTACCGGACGGCGACCCGTCTCGCGGTGCGCTACCTGGCGTGGCGCGGTCGGCCGCTTGGCCGGCTGAATTACCTGCCCTATGCCGAAGGGTGGACCGCCACCCGGGATCTGCCCGCGCCGCAGGGCGCGACCTTCATGGACCGCTGGCGCGCGGAACGCGGCTAGGGCCCCTTGCTGGCGGGCTTGCTGCACGTCATCTTAAGGGTGGTTCGGCGTCGATCCGAGCGGGCAGGAGGCCCCTATGTTGATCGAGATCGGCGTCTTCGTCGTCGCCCTGAGTACGTTCGTTTTCTACCTGATGTACCGGCAGTCGCGCCGCCTGCCGCCGCCGGCGTGGCTAGGTGGCGACCTATTTGCGCCCAACCTGATTGCTGTTCTCATGGGCGGCTTCGTGATCGGGGTTGCGCTGATCGGGCGCCACTTTTTCGAGGGCGGTCTGTCCTCGTTGCGGGCCGAGAACTGGGCACTGATCGGCGCCATCGTGATTGTCTGGGTCGTTGCCATGTGGCTTGTCGGCAGAGCCTCGAAACGATCTCCTACAGACAGCAGGAAGCTGGTCAAGCTCGCACATGCCGGCTCGATTCAGAGTGGCGGGCGCGGCGCCCCGCGGCGCAAGCGCGCGGCGTGAAGGAGCGCACGCGCGACATTCGGTCCGGCGGACGATAGAGTCCGCCGGAATGTCTTCCCGCGACGCCATCCTTGCCAACATCCGGGCCGCGCGCAGTGCGCGCAATGACGAAACGGCGCGTGCCGAGGTTGCCGAACGCCTGCGCGGACACCCGCGCAACGTGGTGCCGTCCCGCAGCCGGGTCGACCGGGATTCCCAGGTCCGAATGTTCGTGAAGCAGATCAGCGCTACCCACGCGACCGTCGAGGCGGTGGCCGACGCCGCGGCGGTGCCCGGCGCGGTGGCGGCCTATCTCGCCCAGCACAACTTGCCCGCCGAGGCCGTCCTTGCACCGGATGTCGGGGACCTCGCTTGGGGCAGTCAACCGCTGCTGCGGACACGGGCGGGGACGCCGGTCGAGGCCGACCAGGTGGGCGTGACCGCCGCGTTTGCCGCGATCGCCGAAAGCGGCACCCTGATGCTCACCTCGGGTGAAGGCAGCCCGATCACCCTGAACTTGCTGCCCGATAATCACATCGTCGTCCTGCGGCGCAGCCAGATCACCGGAACGCTCGAGGACGCCTGGGATGCGCTGCGCGCCAAGGGGGCGATGCCGCGGACAGCAATGTTCGTGTCCGGCCCGTCCTCGACCGCAGACATCGAACTGACGCTGTACCTGGGTGCGCATGGACCGCGGCGGCTCCATGTCGTGCTGATCGAGGACTGACGACGAAACAAAGCCAATTTCCGTCAGACCCGGCACTACGAAACAAAGCCAATCGCGGCTGACGCACGACGAAACAAAGCCAATTTCCGCAGAAATCTGCGAATCGGGGTAGCGAGGTGCCGGCGGTTTGCCGGCACTCGCTACCAGGCTAGAGGTCGAGCACCATGTGCGGCTGGCCGTTGGAGGTTTTCTCCGCGGTCGTCCCGTGGCGGTCCACCGTGGCCGAGACCCGGCGGCGAAATGCCGAAAAGCTGTCGAAGGTGACAACATCGACAGGCTCGTCGAAATCGAGCGTAACCCGGTAGCGTTCGCCTTCGCCCAGGGCGCGCACGGAAATGACCTCGCCCGTAAAGGCCTGGCCAAGATAGCGGCCGGTCACCCGCATGCCGAGCTGGATCGGCGCTGGCGGCGGCCGATTGCCGAGGGCGGCGTGCAACGTGTTCCAGTCCTTGTATCCGTACTGATGGGCGAGAAGCTCGAGCGACCTAGCGTGGCCGACTGCGGACCCCGAGTCTTCGAGTGTCGCGCGCAGGCGCCTGGCCTGGGCCTTGAGATCGTCAAGCGAGGGGAGGGACGATGGTCCGACCATGACATGCCTCTTCGTGTCCGCATGCGGCTGGTGGATGGTGCCCGCGTTGCCATCGGTCCGCATGACACAGGAAGCGGATCGGGATCGTCATGAGGAACTTAACCAAGGGCTTGCGCCTGCGAGCGGCCGGGGTCCTCACCCGTGGCTCTAGGTAGGGTGGCGGGGATCGCTTGTCAACGCCCGGACGGCCTCTCAGCGGCCATGCGTGACCGTTCGGCGCTTGTCCATTTCCCGCATCACCAGTTCGGCAAGTCCTTCGAGCGTCTTGCGCTGCTGTTCGCTCAAGTTGCGCGGCTTGGTGTCGATGACGCACAGGGTGCCGAGATTGTGTCCCGACGGGGTCGTGAGCGGCGCCCCGGCGTAGAAACGGATATTCGGATTTTCGCGCACCAACGGGTTGTCGCAGAAACGAGCATCCTCTAGCGCGTCACTGACAACCATAATGTCGTTGCCGCAGATCGTATGGGCGCAAAACGCCTCGTCGCGGGGTGTCTCCTCGGGGACGAGGCCTTGCCGCGATTTGAACCATTGCCGGTTCTCGTCGACCAACGAAACCAGCGCGATGGGCACCTCGAGAGCGCTTTGGGCCAGGCGCGTGAGATTGTCGATGGTCTCATCAGGCGCGGTATCGAGGACGCGGTAGCGGCGCAATTCCTCCAGTCGCTGCTCTTCGTCGGCCGGTACGGGGAACGATCGCCGCAGCGACTTGTTGTCGTACATGCGCTGATCGGCGATGCGGACAAGGTCCGCAAAGGTAGTGCCGTCTGTCGGCGCGGTCGCATAGCCGACGCTGACCCCGACGGACACCTCCTCTTCGGGTCCGATCACAACCGGCGCCGACACGACGTCGGCAAGCCGCCGGGCAAATCCCTTCAGTTCCGCCGGATGGGTGTCGGCGCGGACGATGATGGCGAATTCGTCGCCGCCATAGCGAGTTACCACGTCGTCCGCGCGCACTGTATCGGCAAGGCGCTCGGCGATACGCGCAAGAAGCTGATCGCCCGCCGAATGTCCCAAGGTGTCGTTGACCGATTTGAAGCCGTTGAGGTCTAGCAACATGAGGGCAAAACGTGCCCGCGCGGGCCCGTCGGCCAGTGCATCCTCGATATTGGCCTCGAGGAAGCGGCGGTTGCCGAGACCGGTCAATTGGTCGGTCATCGCCTCGCGGGTCAGGCGCTCCACGTTTTCCCGAGCGCGCACCGATTCGACCCGCTCCCGGATGGCGCCGCGGACGGCACCTTCGATTTCCTTGGAGGTCGTGTAGTTCTTGGCGAGATAGTTGTAGACACCGTTCTTGAGCGCCTGAACGGCGATCCGCTCGTTGCCGGCGCCGGTCAGCATGATCGCAGGCGGCGCCGCCTCCGCCATCCGGGCGCGGACGTCGGCGATAAACGCCATCCCGTCCGCATCGGGCAGATGGTAGTCGACGATCATACAGTCGATCGACCGGTCGGCGAGGTACTCGTTAGCTTCCGCAGCCGTACAGGCTTCGATCAGGTCCAAGCGCAGGTCGGAAACGTCGAGAAGCCGACGCACCATCTGGCGATCGACATCGTCGTCTTCAATCAGGAGAACTTGAAGCGGCATCCTCATGGCAGTTCAACCGATTCCGCATAGGTCTTGAGCAGATTGACGACGGGGACGAGGCCCTTGTCATAGTCTTCCTTGACCAGATACCCGGCGACGTGCATCGCGTACGCCTTCCTGATGTCCGATTCGGCGTGAGACGTCGTGAGCATGAACACGATCGCATCACGGTAAATCGGATCGTGATCGCGGGCGCGCAACGCCTTCAGAAATTCGTGGCCGTTCATGCGCGGCATGTTGACGTCGAGGAGGATCACGAAGGGTGAATCGGGCCGCGGCGTTTCCGATTTTCCATCAATAATTTCCAGCGCCTCGACACCGTCGTTTGCCTCGATCACAATGGGCTGGATACCGACATCGCGCAGCGCGCGGCGGACGGCCATTCGGTCGACCTCGTCATCCTCGATCAGGAAAATACCAAGGTGCCGGCCGTACTTCATGTGTCGGCCTTTCCCCACAGAATCCGGAAGAACACACCTCGGCTGCCGTCGGGCCGATCCTCGCAGGTAATGCTTCCGCCTTCACGCTCGACGATCTTCTTGATGATGGCCATGCCCATACCGCTGCCTTCAACGCTGTCGCGCGGCTTGAGAGTCTGGAACATCTGGAAGGCCCGCTCACGCTGGTCGGCCGGGATGCCCGGACCGTCGTCCTGGTACAGGATTTCGTAGAAACGGCCGGAATCTGAAACCTTCACGTCGATACTGCCGCGCTCTCGGTCGTGATGCTTCATGGTATTCGAGTAGAGGTTGGTCAACACCTGTTCTAGTGCAACGCGACGTACGAGCAGTTCCGGGGCCGAAATATCTATGTGAAGCACCAGCCGCTCCTCGGCATTGATGGCCTCGAACCACTCCTTGAGGGTTTGCTCGGTATCGACCCGTTCGATAGGCGCGTCGATGCGCCCTGCCCGCGAATAGCCCAGGAGGTCGTCGAGCAGTTTGTCGAGGCGCCTGATCCGAGCCCTTAGAAGCTGCATGTTTCTTTTCGGTTCGCCCTGCAAACCGTCGCCGAGATCAGTCTCGATCCAGTTTGCCAAGTGGTCGATACCGCGCAACGGTGCCTTTAGGTCGTGGGATGCGACATAGGCGAACAACTCGAGCTCGCTATTGGACCGTTCGAGCTCACGGGCGTTCTGCTGCAACCTGGCGGTCATGTGGTCGGCCAGCGCTTGGGCGCGCTCCCGCGTCGTGGCGAAGGCGCGGAGGATGACAAAGATCAGAAAGCTGACGAGTACGCCGCTTGCGAGGATCAGTGGCTCAGTCTGGCGGCTGTCCTGAACTTCGAACGGGAGCAGGCTGCAGATGCGTAGCGTCCAGTCGCGTTGGCCGAAATTGAGGACCCTTGTGGCAACATGGTTTGGCTCAAAGTCCTTCGCGTCTCCGGTCGCGCTATCGAACATCAGTGCCTCGGGCAAAGTCGCACGGCCATCGAATACCTCAATACGGACGTCCGGCAGGCCCACGCCGAGAATGCCGTTCATGAGGTTGCCCATCCGGAAAGGGCTGTAGACGAAGCCGGCGATCCGGTGTTGGCGCTCGTCGAGCGACTCCGGCACGCTACGCTGGCCGTAGTAAGGCAGATACATGAGGAACCCTGCCTGCACGTCTTCAGTAATCTCCTGGACGAGGGTGACCCGGCCGGAGATGGCAACCTCGCCGCGGTCTCGCGCGCGGTTCATGGCGTCTCTACGGGTTTCTTGCTGGTACATGTCGAAACCGAACGCCTGCCGGTTCCGTTCGTCGAACGGTTCGAGATAGGTAATGGACGAGTAGATTGGCCGTTCGCCCTCGGGCCTGATCCGGAAATCGGGAAACCACTCGTCGCGGATCCGCTGCTCATAGGCTTGCTTGTTTTCGGGCTTTACGAACTCCGTAAAGCCGATGCCCTGGATGCCTGGCAGTACCCTCTCGATATCGAGGGTTGCGACATAGGCGCGCCATTCGTCGCGGGATATCGAATCTGTTGCGTTGAGCAGGCCAAGCCCGCCCCGGAGAACTTCTATGTAGGCATCCATCCGCGCTGAGATAGCAAGTTCAATCTCGGCGATCCGGCGCTCGAAGCGCAAGTCTGCCGCCTTTTGGCGTTCGTCGCGGGCGATCAAGAAGTAGGCGGTGGTGAGGAACAGAACGAATGCCGGCACGACAACGGTCCACAACGTGGGGCGCAGGCCGAGCCACCGCAGTGGGGGGACGGCTCCGGATCCCGAAGTGTGACTCCGGGTATCTACGGTGCGATTGGATGCGGCGTCGGCGCTGGCCATGTCGGCCATTCTCTCCTTGGACGGTAGAGGCCAGAACTATTGCGTTTGCGATACATCCTCAATTGGGGCGGCTACTTAGCCATATGCGGGCGTCCCGAGAGAAAGAAAATATATTAAGAGCAATATGTTATCGCGATAGGTCTTCCGATGGTCAAAAGGATGGGCGGGCAAATCGTGTGATTGGGCGTGGCCGACGGCGGAGCTAGGCGCCTGCCTGCAGGCGACTTTCTGACTTCCAGTACATCACGAGGTCGGCGAGGTCGGTCAGAACCTGTTTCTGATGAGCGGTCAGTTCGCGTGGTTTGCGGTCGACGACGCACAAACTCAGTGGGGACCGCGATGTCTTTCAGAAATATTTTATTATCAATAAGATAGGATGTTACTTTCACCTACTTCTCGAACATATAGATCGGATACCGGGTCCGCGGCGGTACTGCTGGATTGTCGGTGGCGGGCGCCATGATCTTGTCGAACCACACGATGTTGGCCTTGGAGAAACCCGCTTCCTTGGCCTTCGCGGTATAGGGGTAGTTGTAGGAGGCGGGCGCGAAGGGTTCGTTGTTGGTGTAGGCGGTGGTCAGCATCATCGCTTCCTGGAACGGGCTGTTCTCGCGGGGCAGGAACTCGATGCCGGCGAAGATGCCGCCCGGTTTCAGGACGCGGCGGATCTCGGCCAGGATTCCGGGAGTCGGGCCCGGCGGAATCTCGTGGAACATGAAGCAGACGGTCCGACCATGACGGCCTCTACGAGCCAACCTGCAGG
>JAYQVF010000146.1:0-6539 GCA_038148335.1 Alphaproteobacteria bacterium
CGAACTTCGGCCCGATGTGGGGCCAGCACGGCCACTTCACCCACTACGCGCCCGAAAAGGTGTCCTACGCGATCGAGCGCTATACGCGCGAGGCGCTGCGCCTCCTCGACGTCGTCAACGGCCGGCTCAAGGAGGTCGAGTATGTGGCCGGCGACGACTACACCATCGCCGATATCGCGCTCTATCCCTGGGCGGTCACCTGGGAACGCCGCGACATCGATATCGCCGAATACCCCCATGTTGCGCGCTGGCTCGACGCCGTCGGTTCGCGCGAAGCCGTACAACGCGGCATGACCTGGCTGCAGGACTCAGATCAGCGCGACAGCCCCTCGAAAGAGCACCTCGAAACTTATTTCGGCAACAAGCAGTACGAGCGCCGGAGCTAGCCTCCGTCATCCAGAGCCGATCGATTGCATCGGGTCGGAGGGCTAGGCCGTCCGCCGGTAGACCCGGAACGCCTGGGTCGCGAACATCACCATCACCACGGTGAAAATCAGCAGCAGGCCGGCGTTGAGCCAGATCGCGCTCGTGTCGGTGCCGAGCACGGCATGCCGCGCGGCGCTGACCGCCCAGTTGACAGGGTTGAACTTCGATGCCGTCTGCATCCACTCGGGCATCAACTGCGCCGACATGAAGGTGGCCGACAGGAAGGCCAGCGGCAGGCCGAAGAAGTTGACCACTGCGATCATCGTCTCCTCGCGCCGGGTCAACAATGCGATCCCGGTCGACATCGCGGAGAAGCCCGCCGTCACCAGCGCGGCGGCGACCAGAATGCCGATCGTCCCGCCCAGGCTCGGCCAGCCGGCGCCCAAGGCCAGTGCAAGCAGGAGCACGATGATCGACTGCACGATGACGGTGATGGCGGCGTGAATGACGCGCGCGGCAATGACCGCCGCGCGATGCACCGGCGTCGCCAGCATGCGGTCGACGACGTTGTGGTGGAGGTCGTCGATCAGTCCCATGCCCGACCAAGCGCCGCCGAACATCGCCGTCATGATCAAAACGCCGGGCGCCAGAAACTCGATGTAGCTGCCGGTTTCGAACCCCGGCAAGTCGACGACGCGGCGGAACAGCTGCCCGAACAGCGTCAGCCAGATGACCGGCTGGATCAACGCCATGGCGATCCAGATCGGCAGGCGGATGGTCGCGCGCAGGTGGCGCAGCATCAGGTGATAGGTATCGGCGACGAACAACAGCATGGTCAGCCTCCCGGCCCCGCCGGCACGCCCTTCGGCGCCGCGCCGGCATCGTAGTGATGTCCGGTGTGTTTGAGATAGACGTCGTCGAGCGAGGCCCGCCCCAGCGTCATGGTAGAGACTGCAATCTGCGCTTGGCTCAACGCCGTGGCGACGGCCGGCACCGCGGCCGCGCCGTCGCGCACGCGGACCGTGACGAGCGGGTCGTTGGCGATGACGTCGAGCACACCGGCGACTTTCTTCAGCACGCCTTCTGCGGCGGAGGTCGCCTCGCCGACGTCGATGGTGACGGTGTCGCCGCCGATGTCGGCCTTGAGCGCCGCCGGTGTCCCGGTGACGACCACACGGCCGTGGTCGACGATCGACAACCGGTCGCACAGCGCGTCGGCCTCTTCGAGGTAGTGCGTCGTCAACAGCACCGATACGTCGCGTTCCTTGCGCAGCCGTTCGAGGTCGCGCCACAGCGCGCGCCGGGTTTCCGGATCGAGGCCCGTTGTCGGCTCGTCGAGGAACAGCACTTTGGGTTCGTGCACCAGCCCCATCGCGATTTCGAGGCGTCGTTTCATACCGCCGGAGTAGGTGTTGACCATCTTGTTGCCGACGTCGGTGAGGTTCACCCAGGCCAGCAGGTCGGCGACGCGTTTCCTGATCTCGTGCGAGGGCACCCGCAACATCTGCGCCTGCAGCGTCAGGTTCTCCGATCCCGTCGCCCAGCGGTCGACGCCCGAGGACTGGGCGACGTAGCCGATCGACCGGCGCACGCCGGCCGCGTCCTTGAACACGTCATGGCCGGCGACGAATGCGCTGCCGCCGTCGGGGCGGGTCAGGGTGGTGAGGATGCGCACCGTCGTGCTCTTGCCGGCGCCGTTCGGGCCCAGGAGGCCGAAAATCTCGCCCTGGGCCACGTTGAACGACACCCCCTGCAGCGCCTTGACCCCGCCCTTGTAGGTCTTGGTCAGGTTCTCCACCTTGATCGCGTCCATGCCGCCGCCTCGGGATTGCCGGGGGAAAAGAGGCTTCATATCCGGGTGGCGTCCGCGTGTCACGCAACGGTCGCGTGACGTCCCGCCTTCCCCGGTTCTGCGCCGGAGGCTAGGCTCGCGCAAACCCTTGGGAGCACCAGCATGAACCTCACCATCCATTCCGGCTTGATGGACATCGTCGAGCCCGACGGCACGCGAAGCGACTACGAGCGCTGGACCATTTCGCGCAACGTCGACGGCAGCGCCACGATGCGCACGCTGACCCGTTCGCCCAGGGGCGATCTGCTGCGCGACGTGAACCATCTCGATGCGCCGGACTGGCGCCCGATCGAGGCGTTCGGCCGCCTGTTCTTCAAGGAGGGCCGTGCGGGCTCCATCGTGCGCCGCGTCATTGGCGACAAGCTGCATTCCTGGGTGTGGAACGGCGACGACGACATGGACTACGCCGTGTTCGACGCGCCGCCGAAAATGACCGTCGGCCTGCATCCGATCCAGCACGAAGCCTGGAAGATGAACTTCATCGAACGCAACGACTCGAAAGAATTCCAGCCGCTCCTCACCCACACCGTCTCCAACACCTGGAACGGCCGTTCGCTCGGCCACGGCATGAAGCTCAACAGTTCGGTGCGCTACGACGGGATCGAAAAGGTCGAGGTGCCGGCCGGCGTCTTCGCCTGCGAACGCTTCACCTGGCACACCCCGTTCGACAAGGTGCTGATCGTCTGGTCCCACGGCCCCGAACGCTTCCTGGTCCGCGAACTCGTCGAAAAGGGCGACAAGGAAGGCACGGTCTACGAATTGGTCGAGTACGACAAGACGGTGGTAGGTTAGGAGCCGCTCGTGGCCTGATCGTTAGCAAGGTCTGTCAGAGTTCTCCCGTAGCCCGGCCAACACCGCGGCGACCGTTACGACAACAACCGCGTCCGTATAGTCCTCGCAACGCTCCAGCGCTCCAAGACTTTGGCGAGCCAAGAACCGAAGCGAATCCTCTGAGTTTGGTCGCCACGGAACTGTGGCCAGAGACGACCCCTCGCACCTGGTCGATCAGTGTCAGTATGCCAACAACGGTCTCGGCAGGATTGCTAACGCCCACAGCACCCTCCTTACACTTGCTGCTTCCAAAGGGCTGAGCGCGATGCTCAGCGACCCGTCCTAACCACCCTATGTAGCGCTTAGCTCGCTTTTTCTTTCGGGGTAGCGGGGCAACCGATTAGATACGGCCATCCCTACCACTCCACCGCCGATTTCCCGCCGGTGTCCGGGACGACGGTGTTGTTGAGCACCCATTCGTCGACGTCCATGTAGCGCGGCGCGAGGAAGCGGTAGGTCTTGTCGATCAGCTTGAGCGACTCGGCCGAGCGCTTGATCACCGCGAAGTCCCACTCGCGTAACAGGTCGTCCCACACCAGCATGCGTTGCCACAGGTCGTCGCGGGTCTGGCGCAGCTTCTTCACCTGGGCGTCGAGGTCGCGCAGTGCACCCATCACGTCGGCGAAGTCGGCATCGACGCCCTGGAAACGCGCGTGCCATTCCTCGACCCCGGTTTCGAGCAGCGCGCGGCAGCGCTGGACCCTTTCAGCCTCCATGCGGTCGTTCTTGTACTTGCCCTCGAGTTCGGTGAGCTTGGCCTTGAGCTTGACGATCTTGGCGAAGCGCTCGCGCACCGCCTCAACATAGGCCCATTCGCCGGCCAGTTTCTCGATCTGTCTGACGACCTGCTCGCGGCCCTCGGGCCCGTCGAGGCCGAGTTCCTCGGCGGCGCGGTCGAAGGCGTCGGTGACCTGCTCCTTGAAGCCGTCGTCGGCCGCCATGTCCTCGAGCATTCGGGCGTCGGTCACGTCGAAGCCGGCGCCGGTGATCTAGCCCATCAGGTGTCCGGCCATCCGGGTGTAAGCGATCTGGCGGTGGCGGCCCTCGACCTGCCACGAGGCCTCGCCGGTGCGCAGCTCGGCCGGGATCGCGTCGCCGATCATCAGCGCCTTGACGTAGCGCAGGCCGGCCGCGATCCAGTCGAGCATCGCGCCGTCGGGATGCTTGTCGAGTTTGAACTCGCGCCGGATGCCGGGCAGGTTAAGCACCACCGCGTCCTCGGCCAGGCGGAAGTACATGCCGGGCTTGCCCGTCTCCGGCGAAATCCGGAAATACGGGTTGTCCATGGACGAAAAGAACTTGTGCTGAAAACTGACCTTGGCTGGCGGGTCGCCTGCCGGCCGCCACGACGCGTCGCTCATCCCATGCGTGTCCGAAACCCTCCCTCGGGGAGGTTCTCATAGCACGATTGGGCGCAGCGGACCTCCCGGTCCGGCGGTCAGGCCTGCTTGCTGCGCTCAGCGAGGAAGCTGCCCATGGAAATCCCGCTGGATGCGGGCTTGTCGCCAACCGGCGCTGCGTCCAGGGCCTCTTCGATCACGGCAATCAGGCGCTCCCGCATGGCGAGATAGTCGTCGCCCGACGGATGGCTGCCGCCCGTCCGCCGCACGATCTCGGTCGCGAAGGGCTGCTGGCGCAAGACGCGCAGCTTGACCGGTTCCGTTGCGAAGACCTGGCCGATGCCGTTGTTGGCCTGGTCCCACAGCCACTCGATCATGGGCCCGAAGGCCGGATCGTCGCCGTGAACGTCGCCGCCCCTGAGAACCTCAAGACAGGCGGCGAGGAACCGCTGCGCATCGGCGCGCGGCATGATGTCGGTTTGCCGTGTCGTCATCGGATACCCCCCTTCGTGGTACCTGCTACCGGGTCCTGCGCCCCTTCGGTCTTCTAGCCATGTCGGTATCGCAGGACTGCCGGGTTTCGTTGATGTTGTGTGTGGTCGTTCCCGGTCTTGCCGATCGCTTCGGTCAGTGCGGACTCGATGGTCGTCATCAGATGTCCGCGCAGCGCATCCAGGTCTTCGTCGTCGGCGGGCCGTCCGCCGGTCAGCCGCTTCATTTCCTTGGCGAAGCGGGGCAGCCGCAACGCGTGCAGCTTCAGCGCATCGCTGCGGAACAGCTGTGTGATGTAGAGATTGGTGTGTTCCCACAGCCATTCCAACGTCGAGGGAAAGGTCGGTTCGTCGCTGCAATCCTCGGCGCCGCGCAGCACCTCGAGGCTCGCCATCAGAAACCGCACGGCGTCGTCCCGTCGTAGAACCCGGTCGCCGTTAATCGTCATCCAGCCCCTCGGCCCAAACCCACTGCCCCTCGTCGTTCAGGCATGCCGTATTCGTGTAGGACTGCCGTGTGCCGGCGACCCACAGGTCTTCCCTGTACGCACGGCAGAAATAGCCGTTCGAGGTGAGAAACGTCCTGAGCGGCGTGATCGCGCCGCGCATCGCCGTCGCCTCGTTGCGCCATTCGGCCGATTCGCCGTCGCGGCCGTCCATGAGGACGGCTTGCATCGTGCTCACGGCCTGTGCCACGTCGCTGTCAACCATCCGTGCATAGTGCGAGTCCTGTCGGAATCCATCTGCACATCCTCCAACGACCAGAAGCAGCATCGGCAGCAGGAGTGCCGCCGTCTCGACGAACCGCCGTCGCCGTCGCCACACGTCTACGAGGTGGACGACACGTTCGGCGAATGACGTCTTAGCCGCCCGTCGTGTCGTCCTCCTCGGTACCGTCACCCGTCGTATTACCCCCCGTGGTGTCGTCATCGCCGGTGTCGTCGCCGTCACCAGTGTCGTCGCCGTCGCCGTCGTCGGTGGCGTTCAGGTCGTTGGCGTCGACCGTGCCGTCGCCGTTGACGTCGAGATTGACCGTCGCCCAGCCGTTGTCCGGCCCGCGGCCAGGCCTGGCGGCGTCGACGACCTTGCCGATCTGCGTTTCGAGTGTCTCGATCTGCTGCTCGATTGCGCCGCGGTCCTCGTCGTTCGCCGTTTCGAGCGCGGCGCGCGCGGCGTCGAGCTGCTGCGACAGGCCGACGATGCCGTTTTCCTGCGGCGTGCCGAAATTCGCCTGCATCGCGCCGACCGATGCCGGATAGCCCTGCTGCACCGCGATCTGCACCATTGTCGAGACGCGGGCGCCGTGGCTCTCGAAGTTGCCCTGCAGGTCGGGACGCGACCAACCCTGGGAGATCAGCGTATTGGTTTCGTCGTCGTTCAATTGAATGGCGGGCCGTCCGACGCCGCGGCCGAAGCCCGGTGACGAGACCTGCGTCTCTGCCGTTTCGTTTCGCGCTGTGTTCTGCTGTGCTGTATAGCGACCGCGCGCGCTTTCAACCGCGGCTGCCTGGCCGTTGGTCAGGCCCTGTCCGCGACCGCCGGCGTTGCTGTTGCCGGAGTTTCCGGGGTCGGCGGAGACGCCACCAGCGTTGCCGCCGCCGTTACCGCCCGCGTTGCCACCGGCATTGCCGCCCGCGTTGCCACCGGCATTGCCGCCCG
>JAYQVF010000146.1:6639-8285 GCA_038148335.1 Alphaproteobacteria bacterium
TGCCGCCCGCGTTGCCACCGGCATTGCCGCCCGCGTTGCCACCGGCATTGCCGCCCGCGTTGCCACCGGCATTGCCGCCCGCGTTGCCACCGGCATTGCCGCCCGCGTTGCCACCGGCATTGCCGCCCGCGTTGCCACCGGCATTGCCGCCCGCGTTGCCACCGGCATTGCCGTCCGCGTTGCCACCGGCATTGCCACTGGCGTTGCCGCCCGCATTCCCGCCGCCATTGCCACCGGCGTTACCGCCGCCTTGGCCCGGCGCGTTGGCGCTGTTGCCCTGAGCCCACGCAACCCCGCCCAGCTCGAGGGGGGTATGTTTCGAACAGACGGGGAGTACGGCGAGCGCGACGCCAGCGAGCAGAGCCGCAGCGGCGGTAATCCTTCGAGAAGGGCACAGGACCAACGACCGTTCGGCATTCTTTCCGTTGATCATTGGTCCAAGAGTCCCTCTCTGGTCGGTTGCCGACGGGTGTCAGCAATCCGACAACGCGCCACCGCAGATATTATTCGCATGCCCATACGCCATTTTTGCAAGAATAGACCGGATGTTCGCGCGTTTTCCCCATAGCAGGGGGGTAGTTTCTTGGCTGATCGAGATCAGGACATAGAAGCTGCCGTCATTGCCCTGCTGCCCCGTTTGCGGCGGTTCGCCAGGGGCCTGAGCGCAACGATGGAAGACGCCGATGATCTCGTACAGGCGGCCTGCGTCCGGGCCTTCGAGAATCTCGACAAGTGGCAGCGCGGCACGCGGCTCGACAGTTGGATGTTCGCGATCGTCCACCGGATGCGGATCGACGAGGCACGTCGCGCCAAGACGCGGCGGGACAAGGCCCATCTGGTGGCCGACCAACAGCAGGTCGGGAACCTGCCGCGCGAACTGGAGGGCCGCATGACCCTGCGGCGGGTCGATGCCGAGATGTCGGCGCTGGAGCCTGAGTTGCGGTCGCTTCTGATGCTGGTCTGCGTCGAAGGACTCAGCTACCGCGAAGCGGCCGAGGTGACCGGTGTGCCGATCGGCACCGTTATGAGCCGCCTGAACAGGGCGCGCACGATCCTGGCGGACCGTGTCGGGCTCGACCGGGACAAGATTGTGGAATGAGAGGTCGCAGAAAATGACCACGGGATTCGATGACGATGCACTGATGGCCTACGCCGATGGCCATGCCGAGGACGGGGTCGTCGATGCGATCGAGGCCGCCATGGAAAGCGACCCCGAAGTTCGGCGCAAGGTTCTCGGTTTTGTGCGCTCAGCGCATCGGCTGCGCGCGGCTTATCAGCACATTGCCGGGGAGGCCGCTCCCGATCGCCTCATCGCTGCAGTACGCAGCGCGGGCGGCGACCGGAACTTGGCCCGGCGGCGTCCCCGTCAACCTGCCGCGACCTGGCGGATCGCGGCCGGCTTCCTCGCCGCCGCAGTGATCGGCGGTCTCGTGGGCGGCTGGGGTGCGTCGTGGCTGCCGTCCTCGTCCGGCGTTGCAGACGTCGACTCGCAGCGCGGCGTCTATCAGGCGGCGGTCGACCGCGCCCTCGAGGGACTGCAAAACGGCAAGTCACTGTCGATCATGTTTGCGAGCGGGGACGACGCCGAATTGAAACCGGTGTCCACCTTCCTCAATGACGCGGGCGAATTTTGCCGTGAATTCGAG
>JAYQVF010000147.1:0-8279 GCA_038148335.1 Alphaproteobacteria bacterium
ACAAGGGCGAGATCGTGATCGCCGACGACGGCGGCGGCGACGAACTCGTCTACTAATTGTCGCTCGATCGCGACCGATCGATCCAGAACATTTGACCGAATAGAAAGAGGCCGGGACGTCTGGGGGGACCGTCCCGGCCTCTCAAGTTTTTCGCGTCGCTCGCTTTCGCGTCCCCGTCAGCGGTCGCTTGGAACCTGTGCGCCGCCTCAAGTCCAATGTGGCGATGTGGGGCGGTGGTTACGACCCGCAAGGATTGATGAGCCGGCTAGCGAATGCCACGCGCCCTCGCCGATCGCATGATGATCGGGTCCTCAGGCGACAGTTCAACTGCGACGCGGAAATCTTTCAAAGCACTCGATGTTTGTCCCAGGCGTTCGTATGCGTGTGCCCGATTGTGAATTGCTTGTGCATAACTTGGGGATAACTCGATCGCCTGGCTGTAGGCCTCGACGGCGGCCTGCATGTTACCGAGTTCGAAGTGCGCAAGCCCTAGGTTGTAGTAGGCGTTACTTTCCGACGGATCGATTTCGATGCTGCGGCGATAGTCCTGAACGGCGTCGCCGAAACGCTGCAAGAGGTGGAATGCGAGGCCGCGGTTGTAGTAGACCCGGGCGTCGTTCGGGTTCTCGGCGATCGCTCCGGTGAAGCTATCGGCTGCGGCTTCGAGATTGCCGCTGCGAACCTGTACCAGAGCGCGAACGACGAGGTTCTCGAAAGTCGGTGGCAGGAGAAGTGCGGCGGCCTCGATGTCCGAAACGGCAGTTCTCGAACTGCGTTCGTAGGCGAGCGCGCGGAAGTTCAAAGCGGCACGCTTCTGGGACGGCGAAAAACGGGGCGAGCGCAACACCTGCGAGCAGTAGTGGATCGCGAGGTCATCGAAGCCCCGTGCGACGGCGGCAAAACCGCGCGCGCAGTCGGATGCTTCGTCGGCATGGGCCGCCGTCAGCGGCAGCATGACAACAACCGCAACCGCCGCAGCGAAAAAATGATCTCGAACACGTCGCAGCACGACCCTAAGGTACTGCGCACGCGCAACGAGGTGGCCGGTTTGAGCGAGCTATCACTACTTTTTGTACTGGCAGTGCTTTGGCTCGGGATCGCCTGGGTCATTCTTCGCAGGGTCGGCTTTTTCGGCGCTCACAAGCCGCCGCGCTTTTCCGTGGAGCAGGACGGCCGACACTTTGCCAGTGGGACCTCGACCTATCTGATCAACGGTGTGCTTGGCGGACGCCACATCGTCTACGTCTTCGCGAGTCGCGAAGGCGACTACTTCGTTTACATGCCGCGCGACCGCGACATCCGCGTCTTGCCGGACCGCGATGCCCTCGAGACGTTCGTGCGCGAGAACTGCGGCGGTGAGAAGGGGATGGCGAAGCTACGACATGACGCAGCGAAGCGGGCGGCAAGAAAGTGATTACTTCGACCAAGCACGGAATAGACCTGGGCTACGACGACATGGGCGATCCGGCGTCGCCGGCGGCGGTGTTCATTGGCGGTTTGGCTACACAGCGGACGGTGTGGCCCGACACGTTATGCGACGCCCTCGTTGGGCGCGGCTTCCGCGTCATCCGGTTCGACAATCGAGACATGGGCGAATCCACCTGGTGGAAGGCGCCATCCGGCGACGCGCTGGCGAAACTGATCCGGCAGCCGCTCCGGGCGGCATCCGTCTTGCCTTATACGATCGACGACATGGCGCAGGACGTCGTCGGTCTTCTGGATGCGCTGCAGATCGAGCGGGCGCACGTCGTCGGCATGTCGCTCGGCGGCCGCATGGCCCAGGCGGTTGCCGCAGGATGGCCGACGCGCACCACCAGTCTCGTTTCGATGATGTCGACGTCGGGGAATCCGGCGCTGCCCCCACCGCGCGCCGAGGCGCTGGCGGCGCTCATCACGCCGCCGAAGGATCCCCTCGACGTCGAGTCCGTCACGCAACTCGCCATCATGCAGCAGCGTGTGATCGGCAGTCCGCGTTACCCCATGGCCGATGACTACGTGCGCCAGATCGTTGCGCTCAATTTTCGCCGCGGCAACAACCCCGAAGGCGCGATGCGGCAGTGGGCCGCGTCAGTCGGGGCCGGGGACCGCCGGGAAAGTCTGCGCCGGATTATTGCGCCGACGCTGGTCCTGCACGGGAAGGACGACCCGCTGGTGCTGCCCGCGGCCGGCGAGGACACGGCGGCTAACATCCGCGGGGCTGAGCTGCATGTTCTTGACGGATGGGGTCACAACATTCCACCCGCAATCGGCCCGTTGCTTGCCGACGAACTGACGACGTTCTGGGCCTAGCCGTCTGGGTGCGGGGCTTCAGAAAGGCCAGCCGCGGCGGACGAGGTTGAGGCCAATGAGAACCAGAACCACCAGCAAGACACGTTCGAAAGATCTCTGATCGATGCGGCCGCGCAACCGGGTGCCGAGGAAGACGCCCGCCATGACCGGCAGGGCCGCGATCAGCGATGCCGTCGCATTCTCGAACGTGACCACGCCTTCGAAGGCCAGTGTCGTGTACAGCGTGGCCGATGCCACGATGAACAGAAGGCCGATCGTCGTCACGAAGTCGTCCTTCTCGAGCTTGAGGGCGACGAGGTACATGATCAAAGGCGGGCCAAAGAGATTCGAGAGGCCGCCAAGTAGCCCGGCGACGATGCCGATTGCCGGGTTCAGCAAGCGCTCCTGGGTGGTGCTGATCGAGAAGCGGAAGCGGATCAGCTGGGAGAGCGAAAACAGCACGACGATAACGCCGAGGACGAGCGAACCGGTGTGCAGGTCCACCGTCGAGAGGTATTGCGCGGCAACGACGGTACAGGGAATGAGCGTCAACAGCAGGGGCCAGAACCGCCGCAAGGTTGCAGCCTTCTTCTTGCCCTGAAGGGCCTGGATGACGTTCGACGTGAGCACCGGAACGATCATCAGCGCGATGGCCGTGGGCAGGTCGAGCACCGTCGCAAGCAGCGGGACGGCCACCAGCGGAAGGCCGATTCCAAGGGTTCCCTTGACGGTTCCCGCGACGAGAAAAGTCAGGATGCCGAGCGCCAGCGTCAGACCGCCGAGGTCCAGAAAAGATACGATGATGACTGTCTCTACTCTGTGATCGGGGGAATGCCGGTGGGTACCAGGCCTTCATGGTGATGGACGATCAACCATTTGCCGTCGACCTTTCGGAACACGTCGGTGATGCGGACCTTCCCGCTCGCGGCATTCGGAGGCTGATAGTCGTATTCGAGATAGTAGCGGGCGATCGCCGCGTCGCCCCATGCATCGACCACGGGCTCGTCGATTCGCAAGGTCAGCGGGCCGCGCGCCTGCATCTGGGCCTGATCGTCCTGGTGGAATTTGTCGCGTTCCTCCTGGCCCATAATCAGCTGCGGCGTGAACACATCCCATACCGTCACATCGGGATGCATATAGGTTTCGATTCCATCCGGATTGTGGTCCTCAAAGGCGCGGAACACACCCTTGATGATGTTGGATATCTCTTCCTCGACCCGTGTCATCCGCCTATCGCTCTCAAACGAAGTTGATGGCCCATTCGCCGTCGTGCCATTCGAGAATCGTGGCGCCGCCGATCGAATGTTCGTGGTAGCCGTGTATGCCGTATTTCGGGTTGTGTAGATACCAGCCCGGCTTCAGCAGCCGTTTATCGTCCGGGCCGATTTCGCCCGCGAGGCAATAAATCTCTTCATGAACGGGATGCCAGTTGGGTCCCTTGCCCTCGAAACCCGCGGGGACCTTGAGGAGGCGGGTGTCTGCCCCCGTGCGGTGGTCCTTGAACAACACGCGGCGCTCGAATCCCTCGAGCTTGGCGCCCTTGATCACCGGCGTAATAGGGTCGATCTCCATGACATCGGCCAGGATGAAGGCGTCCTCCGACACCTTCACCGGTCCCGGCGTGACAGCATCATAGTGCGGCGGGTTGCTGTAGATCATGAGGAGGCGGCAGCCGCCGCGCGAGCCGATCGCGGCAAACGGGCTACCGGCGGGGTTGTAGAAGTAGGCGTTGGGCGAGAGGTCGTTCCTGCCGACGTAGAAATCCCCCGACAGAATGAAACCCTGGTGGCTACTACGGCCTACGTGGAATCCGCCGCTGTCCCAGCCGGCCGGCACGTCGAGGATGGCGCTCCGCACGCCGCCGTTCTCGAAGCGCCGCAGGATACGCGCCCGCACGCCGGGCGGCCCGTCGCCGGGTGTGAAGGGCGTCCAGTCGACCGTTTCGGTATCGAAGCAAACTGAGATATCGTCTTTGAGTTCCGGTTCTGTCACTAAACCCCCCAGTCATTTTCCAACTATAGCAGGTGAGGAGTCCCGGTGGGGCGCGTTGCGAACAAAGTTGCATTGGTTACCGGTGTCGCGAATCCGGTTGCCGCGGCCAGCGGCCGCGCCCTTCTGCAGGAAGGCGCCCGTGTCGTTCTGGCGGATCCCGACCCTGCAGCCGCTGAGGCCGCGCTTCGGGATATCGGAGCGTCCGCGGCAGACGGCCTGGCGCTGGGTAAAGCAGTGGCGGACGAGAACGCCTGGGAGCAAGCGGTTGCACGGGCGACGGAGGTCTTTGGTCGTCTCGACATCCTGGTAAACGGGCCGCCGCGCGTCTTCGTGAAGACGATCGATGCAATGACCCTGGAAGACCTTCGGTTTCTCGAAGAGCACAACATCGTGGAACCATGGCTCGGCATGAAACACGTGATCCCGGCCATGCGCGGCCAGGGTGGCGGCGCGATCATCAACCTTTCGCTGGCTCTTGCCCGAACAGGCGCGCCGGGCGTTGCCGGCAACTGCGCGACCGCGGCCGGCGTGCGCGTCATGTCGCAGGCCGCGGCGATCGAGTGCGGCCAGCATTCGGACGGCATTCGGGTGAATTCCGTGCTCATGTCGCACGACAAGTCCGCCGCGCTCGACGAGGTCGCCGCGGCCGTCGTCTATCTGGCCTCCGACGAAGCGCGCTTCATGACCGCCGGCGAAATCGTGATCGACGAAGGGTTTCTCGCATCATGACGCGATTGGCAAACAAGGTTGTCGTCATCACCGGCGGGACCGACGGGATCGGGCGCGGCAGCGCGCTTGCGGCGATGCGCGAGGGCGCCACGGTGGTCGTGACTGGACGGAACGAGGAGCGCGGCCGCCGGACCGAAGAAATTGCGCGGCAGCATGGCGGCGAGGTCCACTATCGGCGGCAGGACGTCACCGTCGAGGCGGAATGGGATGCGATCCTCGATGAAGTTTCCCAGACTTTTGGCAATCCCGACGTCCTTGTAAACAACGCCGGCGACTGCATCCTCAAACCGATCGTCGAATATCCTCTCGAGACGATGCGCTACATGCTGCAGATGAATATCGAAGCGTGTTTCATGGGGACGCAACGGGCGATGCGACTCATGGCTGCCAACGGCGGCGGATCGATCGTCAATATGTCGTCCGTCGCGGGTGTCAAAGGCGGGCCGAACGGAACCGCCTACGGTGCGAGCAAGGCGGCAATGACCATGTTCTCCAAAGCCGCAGCGCTCGAGGGCAAGCCGCAGCGCGTGCGCGTCAACTCCCTGCATCCGGGTCTTATCTGGGGCGATGGGGTGGTCGATGCGATAGGTGAGGAGGGGGCCGCGAAGTTCCGCGAGATGATCGTCGGGCGCACACCCCTAAAGATGGTCGGCGCGCCGGAAGACATCGCCGGCATGGTCGTCTTTCTGGCCTCCGACGAGTCGGCGCACGTCACCGGCGCCGAACTGATCGTCGACGGCGGCTACTCGGCAGTCTAGCCGGCGACGTCCATGACCATGATCACCTTGCCCGGCCGGTCGTCGCCGACCTTGGCCGCAAGGGCGCAGGCGTCCACCGCCTGATCGAGCGAAAACGTACCGGCGATGCGTGCGGCGAGCGTCCCGTCGGCCACCATGTTGGCGAGTTGCTGATACATCGCCGCGATTTCTTCCGGCTTGTGATGGGGAAACTGGCGCACGGTATAGAAACCCCGCAAGTGGATGTCGCGCAGGAACACCATGTCCGGCGGCAGCTTGCACGGTTCGCCGGACAGCATGCCGTAGACCATAACTGTCCCGCCGTCGGCCAGACACTCCGCGATTCGCGTCGTAGCGTCGCCCGCGATCGCGTCGATGCCGAGCCGGATTGCGGCGCCGCCGGTTGCTTCCCTGACGCGCGACGCCAGGTCCGGTCCGTCGACGAGCACGACGTCGCCGCCGGCCTCCTGCAGCAACGGGAACAGGGACTCGCGCCGCACGACGTTGACCGTCTTGATGCCCCGCAGGCGGGCAAGCTTTGCCAGGTAGACGCCGCAACTCGAGTTCGCGGCGTTCTGGATTACCCAGTCACCCGGTCTGAGGTCGCCGAAGTCGCTCAGCATCAGGTAGGACGTCGGCGGGTTGATCGGCAACAGCGATAGCTGAACGGCGTCGCCCTCAGGCGCCGGCATCAGCAGGCCGGCATCGACCGTGATTTCCTCGCGCCAGGCGCCGCAGGCCAGGGGCAGAAAGACCCGGTCGCCGGCCTTGAAACTGACTCCGCCGCCAACCGCGGAAACGCGCCCGATGCCCTCGAAACCCGGAACCGCCGGGAGGGGAAAACCACGGAAGTTTGGCTCCCCGGCGATACACTTGAGATCCGCAATGTGCACCGGCGCCGCCTCGACGCGGATCGTGACCTCACCCTGCTGCGGGGCTGGCGTTTCTTCGTCCAGTAGTTTCAGGACTTTGGCAGGATCGCCGTATTCGGCGTAGCGGACGACTTTCATGGCGTGCTTTCGTTTGGCTGCGCGGAGGGTCAGTAGAACTCAGCTATGATCAGAAGAAAAGCGGAAGGGCGAGCCCATGACTCAAGCGGTCGAGCATCATGCCATCAACGCGGTTGCGGCGCTGGTCGGCGCCGACCACGTCCTGCGTGACGACGAGAGCTGTCGCTACTTTGCGAGCGATCTTGCGTTCGAGCCGCACACGCCGCCGCTGGCGGTGGTCTTTCCGGGGTCGCGCGATGAGGCCTTGCGCGTCATCCGGCTGGCCGCCGACGAAGGACTCGCGATCGTGGCGCGCGGCGGTGGCCTCTCCTATACGGGGGGCTACGTCCCGCAAGAAGCGCACAGCATCGTTCTCGATACCGCCCGTCTGACTCATATCCTCGAAATCAACGAGGATGATCGTTACGCCACGGTCGAAGCCGGCGTCACCTGGGAGGTGCTTCACCGCGAGCTTGGCCATCGCGGCCTGCGCGTGCCGCACTTCGGACCGGCGACCGGGCGGGTTTCGACGATCGGCGGCGGCCTGTCGCAGAACACGGTGTTGTTCGGCTCGGCCCGGTACGGGACGGCCGCGGAGAACGTGCTCAGCGTCGAGGTCGGTCTGGCGGACGGATCGCGCATTCGCACCGGGTCCGCGGCCATGGAGGAGGGTAGTCCGTTCTTTCGCTATCACGGTCCCGATCTGACCGGATTGTTCTTGGGCGACGGCGGCGCGTTGGGCGTGAAGCTGTCTGCGACGCTGCGTCTCATTCCGGCGCCCGAGGAGATCGGCTACGCGTCGTTTGCCTACCCGACATTCGAGGCAATGTTGAATGCGCTCGCCGAAGTGGCGCGCAGCAGGCTTGCCGCAGATGTCCTCGGCATCGGCAACTACGTGCTCCCCGACCACGACGCCACTAAGGCGAGCCCGGTGTTGCATCTCGTTGCCGAGGGTTTTTCGGAACGGGATGTGTCCGAGAGGCTCAGCCGCCTGCGCACCATCTGCGCGCATCAGGGTCATGAGGTCGAACCGACCGTGCCGCGTTTCCTGCGCGCCGAGCCGTTCAGTTTCGTGACCAGCCTGCTCGATCCCGAGGGACGGCTGCAGTCATGGACGCACGGGATCGTCCCGTTCTCACGTGCGCTTCACGTGTTTTCCGAGATCGTTGCGTATCTCAACAGCGAGGCTCATCTAATCGAGCGCCATGCCCTGTCGATCAAGATTTCTTCCGCCGTCGTGGGGACGGGTATCTTGCTCGAGCCGGTAATTCACTGGCGCGGAAAGCCGAGGCCATTGCATCTGAAAGGCCTGGGCGGGACGCCGGAGGTGTGGAAGGGCGCCGTCGACGACGGTGCGACCGAGGCGGCTGAACAGGTGCGGCGCGGCTTGCGCGATCTGTTTCGTTTCGAGCACGCGGCACATCTGCAGGTCGGCAAGTTCTATTCGTTCCGTGAAGGGCTATCCGATGATGCCGTCCGACTGTTGCACCGGCTCAAGCACGCGGTCGATCCGCACAACCGCATGAATCCGGGCGCGCTCGGGTTGCTTTGAGGAGGTGAGGGG
>JAYQVF010000148.1:0-8252 GCA_038148335.1 Alphaproteobacteria bacterium
CGCGTCACCGGTGCGACCACCAGCTGCGCGATCCGGTCGCCGCGGTTCACGGTCACGGTTTCGTTGCCGTGGTTGATCAGAATGACGCCGATCTCGCCGCGGTAGTCGGCGTCGATCGTGCCGGGTGTGTTCAGAACCGTCACCCCCTGCTTGAGTGCGAGCCCCGAACGCGGGCGCACCTGCGCTTCGTAGCCGGGTTCGAGGGCGATGCGCAGGCCCGTCGGGATCAGCAGGCGCGCGCCCGGCGCGAGGTCGCGCCCGGCTTCGACGGCGGCGCACAGGTCGAGCCCGGCGGCGCCGTCGGTCGCATAGGCCGGCAGCGGTAGATCGTGCGCGTGGGCGAGGCGCTCAATGGCGACGGTCAGCGTCATGCGTTGCCCAGCGCGTCTGCGATGCGCGCCGCCAGTTGCGCCGCGATCTGGTCTTTGCGCATCGTCGGCCATGTCTCGCTGCCGTCCGGAGTAACAAGAGTGACAGTGTTGTCGTCCTCGCCGAACACACCGCCGCCGGCCACGCTGTTGGCCAGTATCCAGTCGCATCCCTTGCGTGCCCGCTTGGCTTCGGCGTTCTCCAGAACCGCGTCGGTTTCCGCCGCGAAGCCGACGACAAGAGCGGGCCGGCGCACACCGGGCTGCGAGAGCGTCGCCAAAATGTCAGGATTTTCAACAAGTTGCAGAGCGGGCGGCGCACCGCTCTTCTTGATCTTGTTGCCCGATTCGCTGGCCGCACGCCAGTCCGCGACCGCGGCCGCGCAGATTGCGACATCTGCCGGCAGTGCCGCCTCGCAGGCCGCCAGCATCTCGCGTGCGGTCTGGACGTGCCGCATCGAAACGCCGGGTGGATCGGGCAATTTCGTCGGGCCGCTGACCAGCACGGTCTCGGCACCAAGCTGCGCCAATGCGGCGGCGATCGCGTGCCCCTGGCGCCCGCTCGACCGGTTGGCGATGTAGCGCACCGGGTCGATCGGCTCGTGGGTCGGTCCCGACGTGACCAGCGCGCGACGGCCGGCCAGCGGCAGGGGATCGCTCTTCAGTCCGGCCATCACCTCGTTAATCGCGGTGACCAGGTCGGCCGGTTCGACCAGGCGGCCTTCGCCGGATTCGCCGTCGGCCAGTTCGCCGCGCGCCGGTCCGACGATGATCGCCCCGTCGCGCCGCAGGGTATCGATGTTGCGCTGGTTGGCCGGGTGATGCCACATGCGGACGTTCATCGCCGGGGCGATCAGGATCTGCTTGTCGGTCGCCAGCAGCGTCGTCGATGCGAGGTCGTCGGCGATGCCGGCGGCCATCTTGGCGATCAGGTTGGCGGTGGCCGGCGCGACGACGACAAGGTCGGCCTCGCGCGACAGCCGGATGTGCCCCATCTCCGATTCGTCCTTGAGCGAGAAGATGTCCTGATAGACTGGTTCCGCGCTCAGCGCGGCGACCGACAGCGGCGTCACGAACTCCGTCGCCGACGCCGTCATGATGCAGCGCACCGACGCGCCCTGGGCGCGCAGCCGCCGGATCAGGTCCAGCGCCTTGAAGGCGGCGATCCCGCCGGAAATCACCAGCAGGATTCGTTTTCCGGTCAGCGACAGGGTGATTCTCCGCTATTCACATTGTCGGGGCGTTGAAAACACTAGGCCGCGCACCGCGCGGTGTGCAAGGGGCCGCCTACGTCAACAACAGGACGAGCAGCAGCGCAATCCCGAATACCGCGATGAGACGGTTCGTCAGG
The DNA here is from genome assembly GCA_038148335.1 of Alphaproteobacteria bacterium. Taxonomy (GTDB): domain Bacteria; phylum Pseudomonadota; class Alphaproteobacteria; order SHVP01; family SHVP01; genus CALJDF01. Next base: position 1,720 of record JAYQVF010000148.1, read on the forward strand.
CGCCGCTGGCGCGCCTGTTCGCGGGCGATCTCGCGCACCGTCTCCGGATGCAGCTTGAGCCCGTTCTCCGCGATGTCGCTGACCAGGGTTTCGGCATTGTCGATCACCACCGGCAGGCGGCGCAGGACGCGCAACGTGCTGGCGGCGCTTTCGCGCAGCCGCGCCGCCGGGCCCATGGCGCTGTCGATCCACTCCTCGATGACCGGTTGCGCTTTTTCCCAGAACACCACTTCGGGATCGAGGCTGCGCGCCACGCCTTCGGCCACCACCATCGTTTTTTGCAATAGCAGGAGCTGCGGTTGGGTCTCCATCTGGAATTGCTCGGTCGTGCGCAGCAGTTGGGCCAGCAGGCGGGCGATCGAGATCTCGTCCGCCGGCTTGCCCAGGATCGGTTCGCCGATCGCCCGGCAGGCCTGTGCGAAGGCGTCGAGCGACTGGTGGGCCGGGACGTAGCCGGCCTCGAAATGCACTTCGGCCGCGCGCCAGTAGTCGCGCGTCAGAAACGCCAGCATCAGGTCGGCGAGGTAGCGCCGGTTCTTGAGATCCAGCCGCCCCATGATGCCGAAATCGACCGCGAGGATGTTGCCCTCGGCGTCCGCGAACAGGTTGCCGGGATGCATGTCGCCGTGGAAGAAGCCGTCGCGGAAGACCTGGTGCAGAAACGCCGCCAGCAGGTTGGTGACCACCGTGTCGAGATCGATTCCGGCGTCGATCATCGCATCGCGCGACCCCAGGCTGATGCCCGACATGCGTTCCAGGGTCAGCACGCCGGGCGCGGTACGCTGCCAATCGACCGCCGGCACCCGGTAGGTCGGATCGTCGGCGAAGTTCTGGGCCAGCTCCGAGGCCGCCGCCGCCTCCAGCGTCAGGTCCATCTCGCGATAGCTGCTCTCGGCGAACTTGTCGACGACCTCGACCGGCTTGAGCCGGCGCATAGCCGGCTGTGTCGCCTGGACGATGCGCGCCAGCCACCGGAACAGCTCGATGTCGCGCCGGAAGGCGCGGTGGATGCCCGGACGCAGAACCTTGACGGCAACCTCGCGGCCGTCGTCCGTCACCGCATAATGCACCTGCGCGATGCTGGCGGCGGCCACTGGAACCTCGTCGAAGCTGGCGAACAGGGCATCGAGCGGCGCATCGAACGCGGCTTCGATGGTTGCGATCGCCCGCTCCCCGGGAAACGGCGCCAGCCGGTCGCGCAAGTAGGCGAGATCGCCTGCGAAATCGTCGCCGACGAGGTCGGGCCGGGTCGACATCGTCTGGCCGAACTTGATGAAGGCCGGCCCCAGTGCTTCCAGCGCCGCCACCAGCTTCTGCCCCTGGCGCAGGTCGCGGACGCCGGCGCGCGGTCCCGGCAGGAAGATCCGGCCCAGCCGCCGCGGCCACCTGCCGTAGCCCAGCATGTCGAGAAGGAACAGCGCGTCGTGCCGCGCCAGGGTATGGGCGATCCGGATCAGCCGGAGAATATGACGGATCGGGCGCAGCACCCGGATTTCAGGTTCGCCAGCCGGTGTGAATGGCGACGATCCCGCCGGACAGGTTGGTGAAGGAAACGCGATCGAACCCGGCGCCCTCGATCAGGCCCGCGAAGGCGCGCTGGTCGGGAAAGGTGCGGATGCTCTCGGCCAGGTACCGGTAGGAGTCGGCGTCACGGGCGATGAGCTTGCCCATCACCGGCAGCAGCCTGAATGAATAGATGTCGTAGGCGCGGCTCAGGAGCGGCGTCACCTTGCTGAACTCGAGGCACAGGAAACGCCCGCCCGGCCGCAGCACGCGGTAGGCCTCGGCCAGCGCCGCCGGGACGTCGGTCATGTTGCGCATGCCGAAGGCCACCGTGTAGGCGTCGGCCGAACGGTCCGGCAGCGGCAGCGCCTGGGCGTCGGCGCACACCCAGTCCAGTCCCCGGACGATGCCGCGGTCGAGGCCGCGGGCCCGCCCCACCCGCAGCATGGCCTCGTTGATGTCGAGAACCGTCACCCGCGGCCGTTGCTCGGCGGTCCGCTCCTGGTACGGCGCCAGGGCGCGGAAGGCGATATCGCCGGTCCCGCCCGCGATGTCGACCACGTGTTCGCTGGCGCGTGCCCGCAACCGGCGGACGAACAGGTCTTTCCAGACCCGGTGCAGGCCCCCCGACATGACGTCGTTCATCACATCGTAGCGGCTCGCCACCGAATCGAAGACACCGCGCACCAGGCCCGACTTTTCATCGCGCGCGACCTTGCGAAAGCCGAAGGGAACCTCGTCCCCGGCGCCGCGTTCGGAAGATGTCGCCTCGTCGCTCATCGCGGCGACGATAGCCTGCCGCTCCCGAACACGCTACTTTGCCTGCCTTCCGGGCGCGCGCTCCGGCGCCGCCGCCACCGATTTTTTGCCACCTGTCGCCGTGCCCGAACTTCCCGAAGTCGAAACCGTGGTTCGCGGCCTGCGCCCGCATCTCGAAGGCGCGACGCTGGCGCGCGTCGAAACCCGGCGCCCCGATCTGCGGATTCCGTTCCCCAAGGGGTTCGCCCGCCGCCTCACCGGCCGCCGGGTGACTTCGCTGGTGCGCCGCGCCAAGTACATGCTGGCGACGCTGGACGACGGAACGCAGGTCCTGATGCATCTCGGCATGTCGGGGCGGATGGTGCTGCACGCGGACGACCCGCCGCCTCCCGGCAAGCACGACCACGTCGTTTTCGTCACCGACGCCGGGACCCATGTCGTCTTTACCGACCCCCGCCGCTTCGGCCTGATGACCCTGATCGAGCCCGGTACGGCCGACCGCCATCCGCTGCTGCGCGATCTCGGGCCGGAACCGCTCGGCAATGCGTTTTCCGGTCCCGTCCTCGCGGCACGGCTCCGCGGCAAGCGCACGCCGATCAAGGCGGCGCTGCTCGACCAGCGCGTCCTGGCGGGGCTCGGCAATATATATGTGTGCGAGGCGCTCTATTACGCGGGCATATCGCCGCGGCGGCAGGCCCATTCGGTCGGGCCGCAACGCGCCGAACGTCTGGTCGCATCGATCCGCCGGGTGCTTCAGGCCGCAATCGACGCCGGCGGCTCCTCGCTGCGCGACTATGTCGCCTCGGACGGCGAACTCGGGTACTTCCAGCACCAGTTTGCCGTTTACGACCGCGAGGGACAGCCCTGTCCCGGATGCGACGGCTGTGGTGGTGGCGTGCGCCGGATCGTCCAGGCCGGGCGCTCTACGTTTTTCTGTTCCCACCGTCAACGCTAGCTTTTTTGGCGTGCGGTTGATCTCGCCGGTGGCCATCGGTATACGGGCGCGGGTTACGGTCCGAAGGGCCCGGTGCGGGACCCGAATATCCGTCGAAAGGAGGCCGCGATGGCCTACGAAACGATCCTGGTCGAGACAAAAGGCGGCGTCGGCATCATCACGCTGAACCGTCCCGATGCGCTCAACGCGTTGAACGGCGAGCTGATGGGCGAACTGGCCAACGCCATCGACCGCTTCGAATCGGACGACGGGGTCGGCGCCATCGTGATCACCGGCAACGAAAAGGCGTTCGCCGCCGGTGCCGACATCAAGGAGATGCAGCCCAAGGATTTCGTCGACGTCTACGTTGGCGACTTCATCACCGAGAACTGGGGCCGGGTCACGACGTGCCGCAAGCCGGTCCTCGCTGCGGTGTCCGGATATGCGCTCGGTGGCGGCTGCGAGCTTGCCATGATGTGCGACTTCATTCTCGCCGCACCCAACGCCAAGTTCGGACAGCCCGAGATTCGCCTCGGCATCATTCCGGGGTCGGGCGGCACCCAGCGTCTGACGCGCTTCGTCGGAAAGTCGAAGGCCATGGAGATGGTCCTCACCGGACGCATGATGGACGCCGAGGAGGCCGAGCGCGCCGGCCTGGTCAGCCGCATCGTCCCGGCCGAGGAACTTGTCGACGAGGCCATCCGGGTCGCCGGCGAGATCGCGGCCCTGTCGCGGCCCGCGGTCTACATGGCCAAGGAGGCCGTCAACCGGGCCTACGAAACCACCCTCGAGGAGGGCGTTCGCTTCGAAAGACGGCTGTTTCACGCCACCTTTGCGCTGGAAGACCAGAAAGAGGGCATGGCCGCCTTCGTCGAGAAGCGGAAGCCCAATTTCAAGAACGCCTGAGCCGGTTGACCCCCTCCGCGGCAGGCGATATAAGCCGCCGTTCAACAACTCAAACGAAGCAGTTTCGTCATGGCGCACCATAAGTCAGCGCAGAAGAGAATTCGTCAGACCGCTCGTCGCACCGATGTGAACACCGCGCGCGTGAGCCGTCTCCGCTCGTTCATCAAGAAGGTCGAAGTCGCGATCGCGTCCGGCGACAAGTCCAAGGCGCAGGAAGCGCTGCGTCAGGCAGAACCGGAAATGATGCGCGGCGCGTCGCGTGGCATTGTCAAGAAGAATACGATGTCGCGCCGTGTTTCGCGTTTGTCGAAGCGCATCAAGGGGATGCCCGCTTAACTTACAACGCAGACTCTGAACACAAAGGCCGCGCGTTTCGCGTGGCCTTTTTTGTTCGGTGCAACATGCGCTCGATCCACCAAGATATAGTGGTGTTGCTGTCATGCATGGCGTGCAGATTTTTTCTCTCATTGCAGTACGCGTTGTTGAAAGGCCTCTGGTTGAGAAGTAGTCTTTCTCACACCGAACGGGGGTTCCGGGGGTCTCCTCCCCCACTTCAATTTTCTGGTCGAGCGTAGGCTGGTTGCGTACCGGCCTGGTCACGCGGGAGGATCTTTTCCAAAAAATGAAATAAGTCGACAGAGACCAAAACCATTCGGCTCTGACGAAAGTATTTTCAGATAAGCAAAGCCGGCATCGGCGAATTAGGGAGTGAAGTCCAGCGCCGCCAGTAAAGGCGCGGACCCGGGAAGAGTGAATGAGTTACGCAGGTGACATCTCGGTTGACGATGCTTGGCGCATCCTCAACGAGGATTCTTCAGCACGGCTGATCGACGTCCGAACCCAGGCGGAGTGGAACTTCGTCGGCGTGCCGGACGTGTCCGCCACCGGCAAGGACCTCCTGAAGGTCGAGTGGCAGGGCTTTCCCGGCGGCCAGCCCAACCCGAAGTTCACCGACCAGGTCGTGGCGACCGGCGTCAAACCCGCGGATACCTTGCTTTTCCTGTGCCGCTCCGGCGGCCGTTCAAAGTCGGCAGCCATTGCCATGACCGGCCAGGGCTATGCCAAATGTTTCAATGTAGCTGGCGGTTTCGAGGGCGACCTCGATGGCGAGCGGCACCGCGGTCGTACCGGTGGCTGGAAGGCCGCCGGTCTTCCCTGGATCCAGTCCTGAGTCCGTGGAAGGCAATGACGATGGGGCCAAACAAGTCACTCAGTGAAATCTGGAACGAAGTTCGCAATCGCCTCCGGGCCGATGTCGGCGACGCCGCGTTCAACAGCTGGCTTAAACAGATCGAACTCACCAACGTGCACGACGGTCGCGTGCTGATGTCGGTGCCGACGCGCTTCATGCGCGACTGGGTCGTGTCGCACTACGCCGAAAAGATAAAGACTCTTTGGGGCGACGAGGCTGGCGCCGAAGCCCACATCGACATTCTCGTCCGGCCCTCGGGCCAGTCGACGCAGACTGTGCGCGATGCCGTGGAAGAGCCGGCGCGCGACCGGCCCAACGACCAGAGCCTCGCCGAAGCCGGCGCGCCGCTCGACCCGCGCTTCACGTTCGAGAATTTCGTCGTCGGCAAGGCCAACGAACTTGCCTACGCCGCCGCCCGCCGCGTCGCCGAGGCGGAGACGGTGCCGTTCAATCCGCTCTATCTCTATGGCGGCGTTGGGCTCGGCAAGACGCACCTCATGCATGCGATCGCGTGGCACATCCGTGAGCGCGAACCGTCGCGCCGGGTGATCTATCTCTCGGCCGAGAAGTTCATGTACCAGTTCATCCGGGCGCTCCGGTACAAGGACGTGATGCAGTTCAAGCAGCTGTTTCGGTCCGTCGACGTTCTGATGATCGACGACGTGCAGTTCATCTCCGGCAAGGATTCGACCCAGGAAGAGTTCTTCCACACCTTCAATGCGCTGGTGGACCAGAACCGCCAGGTCGTGATTTCGGGCGACCGCTCACCCAGCAACCTGGACGGGATGGAAGAGCGCATGCGCTCGCGCTTGGGTTGGGGTCTGGTGGCCGATATCCATCAGACCGACTACGAGCTGCGGATCGGCATCCTCCAGTCCAAGGTCCAGAGCATGGGGGCCAAGAACGTGCCCCGCCAGGTCCTGGAATTCCTCGCCCACCGCATCACCTCGAACATTCGTGAGCTCGAGGGCGCCTTGACCCGCGTCCTGGCCTATTCCAACCTGGTGGGCCGTCCGATCACCCTGGAAACCACCCAGGAAGTCCTGCGCGACCTGTTGCGGGCCAATGACCGCCGGATCACCATCGAGGACATCCAGAAGCGGGTGGCCGAGCATTACAGCATCCGGATTTCCGAGATGCACTCGGCCCGCCGGGCCCGGGCCGTCGCCCGCCCGCGCCAGGTCGCGATGTACCTCGCCAAGCAGCTGACCTCGCGGTCCCTGCCGGAAATCGGCCGGA
>JAYQVF010000149.1:0-8168 GCA_038148335.1 Alphaproteobacteria bacterium
AAGCCGAGCGGCAAGTCGCAACCTTGACCGGCGAGGCGGCGCGTACGTCCACGGCCCAGACCGCCGCTGCCGAAAAGATCCCGCCGCTGCGCCAGGCCGAAGCCGAGGCCGCCGCCGCGCTGCATCGCCTCGCCGTCGAGCGCGATCGTATCGAGGACGAGGAGAAACGCACCCGCGCTCAGCAGGAAGCGTTGCGCCAGCGCCTCGCCCAGATCGAAAACGACACCAGCCGTGAGCAGGCGCTCCTGAATGATGCGCGCGAGCGCCTGAGCCGGCTCGCGGAAGAAACGGGCAACATCGAACAGGCCCAGTCGGGCGAACAGACCGCAATGGAGGCAGCGACGAGCCAGCGCGACGTGCTGGCAACGGAACTGGCGGCGGCCGAACAGACGCTGCAGGGCCTCACCGAAGAAACCGTCGCCATGGAGTCGCGCCGCAAGCACCTGAACCAGACCATTGCCGATGCGGAGAACAGGCTCGGCCAGTTGCGGCAGCGCCATGGCGAGACGACGCGCGAGCTCGATGCCCTCACCGCCGAACATCCCGACATCGAGACCTCGAGCGAGAGCGACGCCCATATTGCCGCGCTGCGCGAAGCGGCCGGCAGGGCGCGCCAGGCCCTGCTCGCCGCCGAAACCGCGCGCAAGGCCGCCGACGAGAACGAGCAAGCCGCGCGTGAGACGCTACGCGGCACAGAAAGCGAAGTCGCCAAGCTGCGGGCCGAAACCCGGGCCCTCGCCGATCTGCTCAAGGTCAACGAGGACGATCTCTGGCCGCCGCTGATCGATGCAGTAAAGGTGGAACCCGGCTACGAGGCCGCGCTCGGTGCCGCGCTTGGCGACGACCTGAACGTCGCGACGGACACGGGTGCACCGGTCCACTGGCGCACCATGCCGCCGCTTGCCAATGCGGCGTCGCTTCCTTTTGGCGCCGAACCGCTCAGCCGCTACGTACAGGCCCCGCCGGTGCTCGCACGGCGTCTGTCGCAGATCGGCATCGTCCCGGCGGAACGCGGCGCCGAACTCGCAACGCGTCTTTCCCAGGGCCAGCGTCTCGTGTCGCGCGACGGCGCATTGTGGCGCTGGGACGGCTTTACCGCTGCGGCCGACGCAACGACTCCCGCAACGACACGTCTGAACCAGCGCGCCCGCCTCGCGGCGCTGCGCGAGAACCTGCGCGACGCAACCCGCACCAACGACGCCAACCGCATGCGCCATGCCGACCTCAAGCGCGTCGCGGCGGCGAGCGCGGAGCGGGAGACCGAAGCGCGCGGCGAAGCGGCGCGCGCGGAAGGCGCCCTCAACGAGGCTCACGAAGCCGAGGCCGAACGGGCGCGCCAGACCGCGGAGATCGTGTCGCGCATGGTGTCGCTGCGCCAGAAGGCGGCGCAGCTCGCCAGCGATATTGAGGAAACCGAGGCCCGCCACGGCGGAGCGACGGAAGAGCGCAACGCTTTGCCGCCGGCCGAACAGGCGCAGGAGCGGGTTCAAGCGGCGCGCAGCGCGCTGGCGGACGTCCGCCGCGCCCATGGCGAAGCCGAGTCGGAACTTGGCAGGCTACGCCACGTCGCGGCGAGCCGCCGCGAGCGCCTGGCAGCCATTGCCGAAGAGCGTCAGGCGGCCGAAGGCCGGGCGACCAGCGCGGGCGAGCAGATGACCGCCCTGCGCGAGCGGCGCTACGAGGTGAACGGCGAACTCGCCCGTCTCGAACATGTCCCCGCGCAGCTCGAGCAGAAGCGCACCGAACTGCTCAGCCGTATCGACCACGCCGAAGTCGAGCGGCGCGAAGCGGCGGATGCCCTCGCCACCGCTGAAAAGGACCTGGCCGACCGGGACGCCGAGGCCAAGGCCGCGCGCGACGCGCTGGCCCAGGGCCGCGAGAACCGCGTGCGCCTCGAATCCGGAGTCGAGCAGTCGACCCAGCACCTCAAGGATATCGCTGCCGCGATTCAGGAGCGGCTGGAATGCGAGCCGCAGGAAGCGCTGGCCAAGGCCGAGCACAAGGAAGGCGAAGCCCTTCCCGATGCCGCATCGGTCGAAGCCCGGCTTGAGCGGATCAAGCGCGAGCGCGACGGCATGGGGCCGGTCAACCTGCGCGCCGAGATCGAATCGGAGGAAATCGGCGAGCAGATCACGACCCTGCAAGCCGAACGCGAAGACCTTGTCCAGGCGATTGCGCGTTTGCGCCAGGGCATCGCCAGCCTCAACCGCGAGGGCCGCGAACGGCTCCTGGCATCGTTCGAACTCGTCAACAATCACTTCAAGGAGCTGTTCGTCCAGTTGTTCGGCGGCGGCCGCGCCCACCTCGAACTGACGGAATCGGACGACCCGCTCGAGGCCGGCCTTGAGATCTTCGCCAGTCCGCCGGGCAAGAAGCTGCAGAAGATGTCGCTGCTATCGGGTGGCGAGCAGGCCCTGACCGCGCTCAGCCTTCTGTTCGCCGTGTTCCGCGTGAACCCGGCGCCGGTCTGCGTCCTCGACGAAGTTGACGCCCCGCTGGACGAGTCGAACGTCGGCCGCTTCTGCGATCTGGTCGACGACATTGCCCACAAGCTCGATACCCGCTTCCTGGTCATCACGCACAACAGCATCACGATGTCCCGCATGGACAGGCTGTACGGGGTGACCATGGAGGAACGCGGCGTCTCGCAACTGGTGTCGGTCGACCTGGCGCGTGCGGAAGGACTTCGCGAGGCCGTCTGATAGCGGTTTTGGGGCCCCGCACAGGCCGCCTTTTCGTCTATTTTTCAAGAGCTTAAGGCCCTTTCGACGAGGGTTGACTTGGTCATACCCGTTCATTAGGGTGCGCGCGGTCTTGGGCGGAATTCCGGTGTTTTCCGGGGTTTTCGGCACCGCGAAAGGAGCTCGATGAGCGACCAGAGGGAGCCGGAATCACTCGACGAACTCGGAGCCAAGCTCAAGAGGGCCCGCGAGTCCTCCCGTCATGGGCGGCCGGACGGCGCTCAGTCAGGGAGGGCAAATCCACCGACCTACGCCCTCGGGATGCGTGTCGCACTGGAAATGGTGGCGGCATTCATCGCCGGAGGGGCGATCGGCTGGTACCTCGACAAATGGCTGGGCACCAGTCCCTGGATGCTCATCGTCTGGGTCGCCCTCGGGTTCGCAGCGGGTATCCGCTCGGCCTATCGGGTCGCCCAGCAGGCGACGCGAGACGCCGAAGACAAGAACAACGCGGGCGGCGGCAAACCGCCCGGAGACGAGAAGTAGAGGAAAGGCCGGCAATTGGGACTGTTTATCTCTACGGCGCACGCCGCTGAAGCTGGGGAAAGTCCGCTACACCAGTTCGAAATCCACCGGCTGATCGAGATTTCGGCCGGCGATACGGACCTGTCTTTCACCAATTCCTCGCTGTGGATGGTCATCGTGTCCGCGGCGATCATGCTCCTCCTGGCGGTCGGCATGCGCCGCGGCAGCATGGTGCCGGGCCGGCTGCAGTCGATTTCCGAACTGGCCTACGAATTCGTGGCCAACATGGTCCGCGACAATGCCGGGCACGGCGGGAAACCCTACTTCCCGTTCATCTTCACCCTGTTCATGTTCATTCTGTTCGCGAACATCCAGGGGCTGATTCCCAAGACCTTCACGGTGACCAGCCACATCATCGTGACCTTCGCCATGGCTGCCGTGGTTTTCGTCGGCGTGACGCTGATCGGTATCGTCAAGCACAAGGCCCGGTTCCTGACCCTGTTCGTCCCGTCGGGTCTGCCGATGGCGCTGGTTCCGCTGCTGTTCCCGATCGAGGTGATCTCCTACATCATCCGGCCGATCACGCTGTCGGTCCGGTTGTTCGCCAACATGATGGCCGGCCACACGCTGCTCGTCGTCCTGAGCGGTTTCGCTGTCAGCCTCAGCGGTTTCTTCATCCTCCCGGCTCTGGCCCCGCTGGCCATCACGACGGCGATGTACGGCCTGGAAATGATCGTCGCCTTCCTTCAGGCATACGTTTTCGCCGTACTGACCTGCCTGTACCTGCACGACGCCCTGCACTTGCACGAACACTGATCAACCCTTTCATCCGGCCGGAAACGGTCATACTCGTCTAGCCAAAAGGATCAAGAAAATGGAAGTAGAAGCAGCAAAGCTCATTGGCGCTGGCCTCGCGGCGATCGGTCTCACCGGTGCCGGTATCGGTATCGGCGTGATCTTCGGCAATTACGTTGCCGCCGGCATCCGCAACCCGTCCGCCGCGCCGAAGATGTTCGGTAACGCCCTCCTCGGCTTCGCGCTGACGGAAGCGACCGGCCTGTTCGCGCTGCTCGTGGCGCTGATCATCCTCTTCAGCTAAGTCGCAGGCGGACCCGCTCGATGCCGCAATTCGACCAAGCCGATACATTCGTATCGCAGATCTTCTGGCTGGTAGTCACCTTCGGGGTGCTCTACCTCGTGCTGCGCTACGCGCTTTTGCCGCGCATCGCGGATGTCCTGGAATCCCGCCAGGATCGCATCGCCAAGGACTTGGAAGAGGCGGAAAAGTTCAAGAGCGAGTCCGAGGAGGCGCTGAAGGCCTACGAGGCCGCCCTCGCCAGCGCACGATCAAGTGCCCAGGAGACGGCGGCCGCCGCCAAGGCGGAAGCCGCCAAGGAAGCGGAAAAGCGTAGCGCCGAACTCGAGGCCAAACTGGCCGGGGAACTGAAGACGGCCGAAGCCCGAATCCAGGAGGTTCGGTCCCAGGCGGTCTCCGGCATCCGCGAGATCGCCCAGGGCACTGCCCAGGCGATTACGGCCAAGCTGGTCGGCGTCGATGTCAGCAGCGGCGACGCCGAAGCTGCCGTCAAAGACGCCATGCCGGGAGGTCGCTAGGATGGAGATCTTCAAGAGCATCTATTTCTGGGAATACGCCGCGTTCCTGATTTTTGTGGCGGTAGCCCTGAAATTTGGCTGGGCCCGCGTTACGGCGGGCCTCGACGCCCGGGCCGAAGCCATTCGCGCCGAACTGGACCAGGCCCGGAACCTGCGCGAAGAAGCGCAGGGCGTTCTCGCCGACTATCAGCGCCGCAAGCGCGACGCCGAGAAGGAGGCCGAGGAGATCGTCAAGCACGCCCACGAAGAGGCCGCTCTCCTCAAAAAGGAGGCCGAGCGCAAGCTGGAAGAAAACCTGGCCCGCCGCACCAAGCTGGCCGAGGAAAAGATCGCCCGCGCCGAGGCGCAGGCGATCCAGGAAGTGCGCCACGCGGCGATCGACGTTGCCGTTTCCGCCGCGCAGAAGCTCATCGCCGACAATCTAGACGAGACACGGGCCAAGGCCCTGATCGACGACGCGATCGCCGACGTCCAAAAGAACGTCCACTAATCAAGGCGACGCCTGGGAGACAAAAGGGCCGGGTCCAACCCCGGCCCTTTTGCTATGCTGCACCGACAAGAAAGGGAGGACCACCGCATGACCACGATCGACCGCGACTTTGTGCGCATCGCCGAGGGGCAGGTGCACTACCGCGTTGTCGGCAACCCGGCATCCGGTAAACGCCCGCTCGTGATGATCCACGCCTCGCCGGCGTCATCCTACAACCTGCAGCCGCTGATGCGTGCCCTGGCCGAACGCCTCGATCAACCGCTATACGCGCCCGATACGCTCGGCAACGGCGACTCGTGCAAGGCTCAGATGGAAGTGCCCGACATCGCTTACTACGCCGACGCCGTCGCCCGTCAGCTCGACGCGCTCGGCATCGACGAGGTCGACGTCTATGGCACCCATACCGGCGGATCGATCGGCATGGACCTCGCCATCCAGCAACCGCAGCGCGTCCGCCGCCTCGTCATCGACGGCGTAGGGCTCTACTCGGCCGAAGAAAAAGCCGACATGCTCGCCAACTACACGCCAGAAATCGAGCCGGATCACGAAGGCAGCCAGTTCAACTGGGCATGGCACTTCGTGCGCGACCAGACGTTTTTTTTCCCCTGGTACAAGCGCGACGTCGAACACCAGCGTGCGGCGGGCATCGGAAACCCGAACGCCCTGCACGATGTCGTCGTCGAAGTGCTGAAGTCGGTGACGACCTATCACCACGCCTATCGCGCGGCCTTCCGCTATCCGAAGAAGGAGCGACTGGCGCAGCTGACCCAGCCGGTACTGATGATCTATGAGACCACGGATCCGCTCTACAAGTACAAGGACGAGGCCCTGGCCGCGGTCAGGAACTGCACGGACGGTGCGTTGCCGGAAGGCTCCCGTACCGCCGACAAGGCGCAGCTGATGTCCGACTGGCTGGACGGCTAGTCCGCCGCAGGCCGTCACCGATCCGATGACCGCCATCGTCCCTTTGATGCCACGGCAACCGGTGCCGGACCTGATGCTGCCAACGGTCGGAGGCGGTCCATGGCGCCTGGCCGAGCAGCGGCCGGAAAACTTCACCCTTTTGGTCGTCTACCGCGGCTTGCATTGCCCGATCTGCGCCAGCTACCTGCGCGACCTCCAGCGCAGGCTGGACGACTTCACCGCCCGGGGGATCGGCGTCTTCGTCCTGTCGAGCGATGATCGGGCGCGGGCAGAACAGGCCGTCGAGAATTGGGACATCGGCGAACTGACGGTGGGCTACGGCCTGGGCCTGAGCGAGGCGCGCCGCTGGGGGCTCTACATCTCCCGCGGACGCGGCAAACCAACCTCCGCCGGGGTCAATGAGCCCGCCTTGTTCGTCGAACCCGGCATGTTCCTGATCCGGCCCGACGGCACTCTTTTCTTCGGCACGGTGCAGACCATGCCGTTCGCGCGCCCGACCTTCGCCGACATTCTCAAAGCCGTCGACTATGTCCTGGAGAACGACTACCCCGCGCGCGGCGAGATCGTGGACGAAGAAGCCGGCGTCTGAGAGCTATTCCGCCGCTTCCGCCGGCGCCTCCGGGGTCCAGCGCAGTCGCGGCTTGCGCGCCGCCTGGGTTTCGTCGAGCCGGCGACGCGGCGCGAGATAGGGCGCGCCGGTAAACAGATCGGCGTTGCCCGCCTTGGCGTCGGCGGCCAGCCCCCGCAGGGTGGCGATGAACACGTCGAGCGATTCCTTCGATTCCGACTCGGTCGGCTCGGTCAGCATCGCGCCGTGCACGATCAGCGGGAAGTACACCGTCATCGGATGGAAGCCCTCGTCGATCATCGCCTTGGCGAAGTCGAGCGTCGTTACGCCGGTGTCCTTGAGGAAGGTGTCGTCGAACAGCACCTCGTGCATGCACGGACCGGGATAGGCCGGCGTCATGACGTCCTTCAGGCGCGCCATCACGTAGTTGGCGTTCAGCACCGCGTCCTCGGCGACCTGGCGCAGGCCATCCGCGCCGTGGCTCATCATGTAGGCCATCGCCCGGACGAACATGCCCATCTGCCCGTGGAAAGACCGCATCCGCCCGTAGGCGTCGCCGCCCGCGTTCGCCTGGTCGGCCGCCGTTTCGACGAGTCGCAAATCGTCGCCGGCGGCAACGACATACGGCAGTGGCGCAAAGGGCGCGAGTTCCGCCGACATCACGACCGGGCCCGACCCCGGCCCGCCGCCGCCATGCGGCGTCGAGAACGTCTTGTGCAGGTTGAGGTGCATCACGTCGATTCCGAGATCGCCCGGCCGCACCTTGCCCACGATCGCATTGAAGTTGGCACCGTCGCAGTAGAAATAGGCTCCGACGCTGTGCACGGCCTTGGCGACCTCGATGATCTCGTTCTCGAACAACCCACAGGTATTGGGGTTGGTCAGCATGATCGCCGCGACGTCCTCGCCGAGCTTTTCCTTCAACGCGGCAAGGTCGATCCGCCCATTCTCGAGGCTCGGGACGGGATCGACCGCGTAACCACACAGCACGGCGGTCGCCGGGTTCGTGCCGTGCGCCGAATCGGGGACCAGGATGCGGTTGCGTGGATTGCCCTTGGCCTCATGTGCAGCGCGAATCGTCATCATGCCGCACAGTTCGCCGTGGGCGCCTGCGGCCGGCGACATCGCCACCGCGGGCAGTCCCGTCAGCGTCTTCAACCAGTGCGCCAGCGTATCGATCAGTTCGAGTGCGCCCTGAACGGTCGATTGCGGCTGCAACGGATGCACGTCGCTGAAGCCCGGCAGGCGCGCCACCTTCTCGTTGAGCCGCGGGTTGTGTTTCATCGTGCACGACCCCAACGGATAGAGGCCGGAATCGATCGCATAGTTCTTCTGCGACAGACGAACATAGTGGCGAACCACCTGT
>JAYQVF010000150.1:0-8158 GCA_038148335.1 Alphaproteobacteria bacterium
CGGTTTCGGCGGCTATCCCTCCCTGCCAACCATGTTAGCCGCTGCGCGTTTGGGAGCCCCCGCTGCGATACACGAACAGAACGCTGTTCTTGGTCGCGTCAACCGTCTGGTCGCGCCGCGCGTCGCGGCAATCGCCTTGTCGTTCGACCGGCCCGAGCGTGTCGAGACGAGCGCCAGACGAATTGTTACCGGCAATCCCGTGAGGCCTGAGGTGGTGGCCCTGCGCAATGCGCCATACAAAGGGCCAGTAGACGGAGGCGACATTCGCCTGCTCGTCTTCGGTGGCAGCCAGGGTGCGCGCGTCTTTGCGCAGGTAGTGCCGGCCGCGCTCGCCGGGCTCGACGATACCCTGCGCAGTCGCCTGAAGGTCGTGCAGCAATGCCGGATCGAAGATCTCGACGCGGCTCGCCAAGCCTATGCTGACGCGGGAATCGCAGCGGAACTTGCAACATTTTTCGACGACCTCCCCCGGCGAATGGCGGACGCGCATCTCGTTATCGGCCGCGCCGGTGCATCGACGATCTTTGAGCTAGCAGCGATCGGCCGTCCGGCCCTTCTGGTGCCGCTGCCGCACGCAACCGATGACCATCAGACGGCCAACGCGAATGCGTTTAGCGAGACCGGTGCCGGCTGGACCATCAGCCAGGCGGCCTTTACGCCCGTCGATCTGATCGGACGCCTCAACGCGCTGTTGTCAGTGCCCCATTACCTCGAGCAGGCTGCTGCTGCAGCGCGTCGCTTCGGCGTTCCCGATGCGGCGAAAAAACTGGCCGATTTTGTCGAGGACCTGGCAGGAACCAACGGCCACAACGTCGAAGTGGGGGCCGCGGCATGAAGCAGTTGCCCCTCGACATCGGCCTGATTCATTTCGTAGGCATCGGCGGCATCGGCATGAGTGGCATCGCCGAGGTCATGCACAGCCTGGGCTACCGCGTCCAGGGAAGCGACGTTGCGGACAGTGCCAACGTTCAGCGTCTTCGTGCTCTCGGCATTCATGTGACCAAGGGGCACGATGCCGGCAACCTGGGCGAGGCCCGCGTCGTCGTGATCTCGTCCGCCGTGAAACGAGACAATCCCGAGGTCGTCGCGGCACGGCGCAGCTTCATTCCGGTCGTGCGGCGCGCCGAGATGCTTGCCGAACTGATGCGGTTCAAGTGGTCGGTGGCGGTCGGCGGCACGCATGGCAAGACGACGACGACCTCGCTCATCGCAGCCATGCTGGACGCTGCGTCGTTCGATCCAACGGTGATCAACGGCGGCATCATCAACGCCTACAACACGAACGCCCGCCTCGGCAAAGGCGACTGGATGGTTGTCGAAGCGGACGAATCGGACGGTACGTTCGTCAAGTTGCCGGCGACCGTAGCCGTCGTCACCAATATCGATCCCGAGCACTTGGACTTCTATGGCGACTTCGACGCCGAGCGTGTCGCGTTTCAGACCTTCGTGGAGAACATTCCGTTCTATGGCTTCGCGGCGCTGTGCGTCGACCATCCGGAGGTCCAGGCGCTTTGTGGTCGCATTTCCGACCGCAAGATCGTCACTTACGGCCTTAGCCCACTCGCCGACGTCCGCGCCGAGAACATCTCGTTTTCGCAACTTGGATCCACCTATGACGTCGTCGTCAGCGATCGCCAGCGCGACGAACAACGCCGCATCAAAGGCGTTCGTCTGAACATGCCCGGTTCCCACAACGTCCAGAACTCGCTCTCGGCGTTCGTCGTCGCCAACGAGATGGGAATTGCTGATGACGTCGTGCGGGGCGCACTTGAAGACTTCCGTGGGGTAAAGCGGCGCTTCACCATTACCGGGACGGCTGCTGGCGTCACGGTCGTTGACGACTACGCCCATCACCCGGTGGAGATCGCTGCGGTGCTCAAGGCCGCGCGCGATCTGGGCAAGAAGCGAGTGGTAACGGTCGTTCAACCGCACCGCTTCACGCGCCTGCGCGATCTCTTCGAAGAATTCTGCACCTGTTTCAACAATGCGGACACGGTAATCGTGGCCGACGTTTATCCGGCCGGCGAAATGCCCATCGCTGGTTACGATCGCGATTCGCTCATCGAAGGCCTGCGCCGTCATGGGCATCGTCATGTTGTTGCCCTGGACGACGAAGCGGTGCTGGCGCAGACGGTTGCCGAGTTTGTCGGTAGCGGCGATCTCGTGATCTGTATGGGTGCGGGGAGCATTACCAACTGGGCAGCGCGTCTTCCCGAGGAGTTGTCGGCGATCCTTCCCGAACCCGGTTTGCGCGAGGTCGGGGCATGAGCGCGGCGGAAAAGACAGTGCGGCTGACCGAGCGCCTGCCGCCCGTGCGAGGCGACTACCGATCGAACTATCCGCTGTCGCGCATCACCTGGTTCAAGGTGGGTGGGGTGGCCGACGTCCTGTTCCGTCCCGCAGACGCAGACGACCTGGTGAATTTCCTTCAGAACTGTCCGGCTGACGTGCCCGTGACCATTCTCGGCGTCGGATCCAACGTGCTGATTCGCGACGGCGGCGTGCGGGGAGTGGTTCTTCGTCTGGGTCGCGGTTTTGCCGGAATTGAGGTGCGTGCGAATTCGAGCATCAAAGCCGGCGGTGGCGCGCTCGACATCAACGTTGCCCGTTTGGCGGCCGAGTCCGGCCTTGCAGGGCTTGAATTTCTGTCAGGCATTCCCGGCACCATCGGTGGCGCGGTCAAAATGAATGCTGGTGCCTACGGGGGCGATGTCGGCGCCGTACTTGAGAGTGTCGAGCTCGTCGACCGTCGTGGACAAAGGTCGACCCTGTTGGCAGCCGACCTCAAGTTCTCCTATCGGCATTCACACTTGCCGACATCCGCGATCGTCGTGTCGTGTGTTCTGAGAGGCACACCCGGCGACCCCGAGGTCATTCGTCGTCGCATGGCGGAGATCAAACAAGCACGCGAAGCGACCCAGCCCATTCGGACCCGAACCGGCGGCAGCACGTTCCGCAATCCGGGCGGGCCGTCCGGAGACGGACCCAGAGCTTGGCAATTGATCGATGAAGCCGGCTGCCGGGGGCTAACAAGAGGCGGCGCTATGGTGTCGCCTCTGCACTGCAATTTCCTGGAGAACACCGGGCAGGCGACGGCCGCCGACCTCGAATCTCTGGGTGAAGAGGTGCGTCAGCGCGTTGCTGAGCGAAGCGGCATCCACTTGCAATGGGAGATCGAACGGCTCGGTGAACTCGCGCGGGGGAACGCATGAGTCGTCACGTCGTCGTACTCATGGGGGGGTGGTCCGCGGAACGCGAGGTTTCGTTGATTAGCGGCGCGTCCGTCGCCGAAGTGTTGCGCGATCGTGACTATCGGGTAACCGAAGTCGACGTCGACCGACATGTCGCGAGCCGGCTCGATGCGATCAAGCCTGACGTCGCTTTCAATGCGCTCCACGGCCGCATTGGCGAGGACGGCGCGATTCAGGGCGTGTTGGAGGTCCTGGGGCTGCCGTACACGCACTCCGGCGTTCTTGCATCGGCGATGGCGATGGACAAGCCAACGGCGAAGAAAGTCTTCGAGCGCGCTGGCCTGCGGTGCACGGTAGGCCGCGTGCTGACTCGTGACGAGTTCATGAGCGGTCAGGCGCCGCCGCCTCCCTACGTCGTCAAGCCTTTGAACGAGGGATCGAGCGTCGGCGTTCGCGTGGTTCTGCCAGGCGACAATGAGCCGCCGGCAGATGAGGACTGGCGGTACGGGGATCGCGTTCTGGTCGAAGACTACGTTCCCGGACGCGAAATCACGGTTGCCGTGCTCGGCGACCGTGCCCTTGGCGTGACCGAGATCAGGTCGGAGCACCGCTTCTTCGACTATGGCGCCAAGTACAAGAAGGGTGAAGCCGTTCATATCTTGCCGGCGCCACTCTCCGACTCGAAATATGCCGAAGCGCTCGATATGGCGCTTGCCGCTCACGAGTCGCTCGGTTGTCGCGGTCTGTCGCGCGCAGACTTCCGCTATGACGATCGCGACGGTGATGGCGACCTCTACCTGATGGAGGTCAACACCCAACCCGGCCTGACGCCGGTTTCGCTCGCGCCGGAGATTGCGGCCCACGCCGGGATCAGCTTCGGCGACCTCGTCGAATGGCTGATCGACGACGCGGGGTGCGGTCGATGAGCGCCCGCCGGACCAACAGGTCGCGCATCGCGGGCGCGATCGGATTCACTCAACGACATCGCCGTCGAATCCTGCGCGGGGGCGCTCTCGCCGCGGCGTTTCTCGTGGTCGGCCTTCCGGTAGGCTGGTTATCCATGCTGGATGGCGCCGCGACGATTGGCCGCCTGGCTCAGGAAGCCTTCGTCCAGGCTTCCGAGGCATCGGGTCTGGTGGTGCGCGAGGTGCGGCTGTCCGGCCGGCGCAATGCGGAACGAGAGGCGCTCATGGCGGCGATCGGCATTGCGAGAGACGAGCCGATTCTCGCGGTGGATCTCAAGCGCCTGCGCGAAAGGATCGAAAATCTCGGCTGGGTCGCTGAGGCGCGGGTCTCACGCCGCCTTCCCAGCGCGATCGAGATCGAGATCGAAGAACGGGTGCCATTTGCCCGTTGGCAACATGACGGCCGTCTTTTTCTCATCGACCGCGAAGGCAACGTCATCACAGCCCAGGACGTGCAGCAGCATCTGGCGCTGCCCTTGGTCGTAGGTTCGGATGCGCCGGGGTCGGCGGCAGCTCTCCTGGACATGATGTCCAGCATTCCGACGCTGCGGGATCGCGTTACGGCGGCGATCCGCGTCGGCGGCCGCCGCTGGAATCTCAAGATCGACAATGGAGTCGACGTTCTTCTTCCTGAAGAGGACGTCGATCGTGCCTGGCAGCGACTCGGTTCCATGCAGCGAGAACAGAGCATTTTGGAACGCGACGTAACCATTATCGATCTCAGGTTGGCGGATCGCGTCTTCTTGCGCTTGCCGCCGGAGACCGCGGCAAGCGTACGCGAACCGGGCGAAAGTACGTAGGGCGATATGGCGACGGGTAGAAGTCAAGTTATTGCAGCACTCGACCTCGGCAGCTCGAAGGTGTGCTGCTTCATCGCCCGGGTCATGGGCGACGATGCGGTCCGGGTCGTCGGCATCGGTCACCAGGTCTCTCGCGGGATGAAGGCGGGCGCAGTCATCGACATGGAGAGGGCCGAAGAGTCGGTCCGAGCCGCAGTCGAGGCTGCCGAGCGCATGGCGGGCGAGACGGTGCGCGAGGTGCATATCTCGATGTCTGCGGGTCGCCCAATGTCCCATACGGTAGGCGTCGAGGTCGCGGTCGCCGGTCATGCGATCGGTGACCAGGACTTGAGGCGTGTGCTCCAGCAAGGACGCCGCGAGGAAGACGATCCGGAGCGCGAGGTCATCCACTCCCTGCCGCTCGGTTTCACCATCGACGGGTCGTCAGGCGTTCGCGACCCACGCGGCATGTTCGGGTCGCGGCTCGGGGTCGATATCAACGTTGTGACGGTAGCCAGCGGTCCGCTGCGCAATCTTCACCTGTGCGTCGAACGCGGGCATCTGCAGGTGGCCGGCGTTTCGCTGTCGCCCTATGCATCCGGGCTCGCATGCCTGGTCGAGGACGAAATGCGCCTCGGGGTCACGGTGATCGACATGGGCGCCGGGACGACGACCATCGCGGTCTTCAAGGACGGCGAGATGGTCTTTGCCGATTCGGTGCCGTTGGGCGGCAACCACGTGACCAATGACCTCGCGCGCGGCCTGGCAACGCCCACAGTACACGCAGAGCGGCTCAAGACGCTCTACGCGAGCGTGATCCCGGGACCGGCGGACGACCGCGACGCAATTGATGTTCCGGCCATTGGCGAGACGGACGACGCCTCGACCATCCAGGTATCGCGGTCGATGTTGGTCGGGATCGTGCGACCCCGCATCGAGGAGACGCTCGAACTCGTGCGCGACCGCCTTGAGGCATCGGGAATCGCCCGCTCGGCGGGCCGCCGCGTGGTGCTGACCGGCGGCGCGAGCCAGCTACAGGGCATCAGGGAACTCGCCGCCCGCGTGCTGGACAAACAAGTTCGGCTCGGCCGTCCCATTCGGGTGAGTGGTCTCGCCGAGGCGACGGGCGGCCCCGCTTTTTCGACCTGCGCCGGCTTGCTCAGCCTGGCGACGCGCCGGCCGCTGGCGGCCTTCGAAGATCTTGCAAACGTGGAGCCTGCGGCCCCAGGCGGTGCTTTGACGCGCATTGGCCGCTGGCTTGCGACGAATTTCTAACCGGCACGAGAAAAGAGGCCGGGTTGAAAACGACGGTAGGGAAGGGAACTCAGGAGGGGATGACAGGCATGAAGGTCATTGAACGTGGAGGGTGAGTATGACCATTAACTTGAGCGTACCAGCCACGACCGAGCTGCAGCCTCGGATCATCGTGGTAGGAGTCGGCGGTGCCGGTGGCAACGCCGTTAACAACATGATCAACGCGGAGCTTGAGGGCGTCGACTTCATTGTCGCGAACACCGACGCCCAGTCGTTGGCGCAATCGCGCACCGACCGGCGCATTCAGCTCGGCATCAACGTAACCCAGGGCCTTGGCGCCGGTTCAAACCCGGAAGTCGGTCGTCGTGCCGCGGAGGAATCGCTTCCTGAACTCATGGAGGCGCTTTCCGGTTCGCACATGGCGTTCATTACCGCGGGCATGGGCGGCGGCACCGGTACCGGCGCAGCGCCGATCATCGCCCACGCGGCCCGCGAAGCCGGAATCCTGACCGTTGGCGTGGTGACCAAGCCCTTCCAGTTCGAAGGTGCGCACCGCATGAAGCTGGCGGAAGCTGGAATTGCCGAACTGGAGAAGTACGTCGACACGCTGATCATCATTCCCAATCAGAATCTCTTCCGTGTCGCCAACGAAAAGACGACGTTTGCGGACGCGTTCAAGATGGCGGACGACGTCCTCTATTCCGGTGTGCGCGGCGTCACTGATCTGATGGTCATGCCGGGTCTCATCAACCTGGACTTCGCCGACGTGCGTACGGTCATGGCCGAGATGGGCAAGGCGATGATGGGTACCGGCGAGGCCGAGGGTGAAGGTCGGGCCGTCGAGGCCGCCGAAGCGGCGATCTCGAATCCGCTCCTCGACGAGGTCTCGATGAAGGGAGCCAGGGGCGTTCTCATCAACATCACCGGCGGCCCGGACATGACCCTGTACGAGGTCGACGAGGCGGCCAACCGGATTCGCGACGAGGTCGATCCCGACGCCAACATCATCTTTGGCTCGATCTTCGAGGAATCGTTGGAAGGTCGCGTGCGAGTCTCGGTCGTTGCGACCGGGATCGACGCGGAGGAGCAGGTCCAGCCACGCTTCCACACCGTCTACCCGGAACCGGCCATGCCCCCCCGTGCGATCGAGGACGATCATTCGCCGGAGCCGATTCGCGTTCAACCGGCGCTCGCCTTCTCGCGTCCCGAGGCGGCACCCGTGTCACGTCCGCTGATGGCGCAACCCGAGATCCGCTCGCCGGGTCCGGCCGTGGCCATGGCTGCGACGGCAACCGCCGCCGTTATGCAGCCGCAGACGGTGCAAGCGGAGGTGCGCCAGCCGGAGATCAGTCGCCCGACGCCCACGCCGCGTCCGGTCGAGGTCAGCTCCGAACTGGCAAAGGCGCCAACCGCTGCCCCTGTGGTCGAACATCGGCCGACCATCGAACCGGCCAAGCCGGCCGCGATGGGGAAAGCGCAGGTGTCGCGTGAACCGTTTATCCCGCCGCGAGCGGCCGCGGCGCCGGCGCGGCGCACGCCGCTCTCCAAGCCGGATCCATTCGCCGAGGCAGCACTCTCCAACGCGGGTTCCGAAACGCCGAAAAAGCGGACGCGCGGTCCGAGCCTCTTCGAGCGGATGACGGGCGTGACCCGGCCCCGCAAGGAACCGGAGCCGGAGAAGGTATGGGATGCGGTCCTGGCCAAGGATGCCGAGCGCGAGGCGATGGCCAAGCGGACGGAACCTCGTCTGACAGCAGCAGCGGTCGACCAGGCGGTCGAGGCGCCTAAGGTGGAACCGGCGGTTTCACCGACGCCCTCGCCGGAGAAGGCAGTCGAGGCAGCGACGGACGAACCGGCCCAGCCGGCCACGTTGGCGCCCGAACCGGAGGAGGATTTGCTGGAGATTCCGGCATTTCTCCGCCGCCAGGCGAACTAGCAACGATTGGAGCAGGGTCGGCGCGTCCTCCAC
>JAYQVF010000151.1:0-8040 GCA_038148335.1 Alphaproteobacteria bacterium
CCCAGAGCGGCAGGGCCACCCGCTTAGGGCAGGGAAAACGGTGACCCGTGCACCGCTGAGTGAGGCTGTGTATCAAGAGGTCGGCCTGTCTCGGAACGAGTCCGCGGATCTCGTGGAGTCGGTTCTGCGCGAAATCGGTCACAGTCTCGTCAAGGGCGAGACCGTCAAGATTTCGTCGTTCGGCAGCTTCTACGTCCGGGAGAAGGGGCGGCGCATTGGCCGTAACCCGAAGACCGGCGAGGAAGTGCCGATTCTGCCGCGGCGGGTTCTGGTATTTCGTCCCTCGCACGTTCTCAAGGACCGCATCAACGCGGAACCCCGACGAGAAGGCGAGTAGGTCATGGCGACGACTGCACGTAGCAGCGAAACCCCGAGCCGGCGCAATCGCAAGTCTCCGGAAGCATTCCGGACGATCAGCGAGGTCGCCAACGAGCTCGATGTGCCCCAGCACGTGCTGCGTTTCTGGGAAAGCAAGTTCGCCCAGGTGCGCCCCCTCAAGCGGGGTGGCGGACGCCGCTACTACCGGCCGGAAGACGTCGAATTGCTCCGCCGCATCCGCTCGCTTCTCTATGAAGAGGGCTACACCATCAAGGGCGTGCAAAAGCTGCTCAAGGAGAACGGCAAGCGCGCGGAGATGACCCGGCCGACGCAGAGCACCCGCCGGTTGAGCGAGCGTGTCGGTCTGCCGCGGTCCAAGGCCGAGGCCATCGAATCGGCGATCGACGAACTCGACGAACTGCGCGATCTTCTTAAGGCCGCCAAGCAGCGCTGAGCGCGCAGCGCGTTGCCGCACCTGAAGCGAGCCGCTATATATCGGCTCACGGTCGGAGCGTGGCGCAGCCTGGTTAGCGCACCACACTGGGGGTGTGGGGGTCGGTGGTTCGAATCCACTCGCTCCGACCATTTTCAATCACAGAGACCGGATCCGACGATGTTCCGGCGGTGTCTTGCGATCTCCCTGCCGGTAGCCCTCGCGGCCTGTTCCGAGCCCTACGAAGAGGACTGCCAGAGGGCCGTGCTTGAGAACCGTGCGGCGTACGCGGAACTGTCGCCGTCGTTCGACTACGAACTCAGCCGCACTCACTACTTCTCAAACGGCACCGCCCAGTCCGTCACGGTTTTCTACCTCGAACTGCAAGGCGACGACGCGATGACGCGACGGGTCCGGATCTCGTGCTACGCCAATACCCAAGAGGCGTTCGTCTACGCCTTCGTCAAGGACGAGGATCTCGGGCCACGCGTTGTCGGCGCTGCAGCGCAGACGCTGCCCGAACGCCCGCCCATCAACTAGGCGCCGGTCCCTTTGCATAGGCCTGGATGGCGATCCCTTTCAGAATTTCTCTTCTGATAAGGCCGCTGACCGGGCGTATCGCATACCAATAAGGTCTGAACCGCCGCAACGTCGCCGCGCTGGGGCAATAGACGCGCGTCTCCGTTCTGAGCAGCGTGCCTTGTCCGTCCGGGTCCAGGCGGAAGCCCCAGACCAGCTTGGCGACGGCGGGATCGTCGTGGGCGGCGAACTGCGCTGCCTCGACTTGCACAAGTCCGCCCTTTGGCCTCCAGAACTCGCCGATCATGCCGAGGATCAACTCCTGTTCGGAAATCTCGCCGAGGCGCAGGAACGATCCCATGGCGGAAAGATCGAACAGCGTCGTTCTCGCCGGTGCGCGCCCGGCTAGACGCGCCGGCAGCATGCGCAGGGCTACCGCGCCGCGTGTGAGCGGCGAACCCGCGACCTTTGCGGCATGAAGCGCGCGCCATACCGTCTCGGGAGGGGCGGTGATCAACCGGCGATGTCGCTCGCGAAACTGGTATTGCGGGAGATTGCGCTCCAGTAGAACCCAGTCCATAAGTTTCCGTGTTTCCATGTTCTCGAACGGGCGAGAAAGAATGCCAGCCTACATCATCTCCTACTCATCCCAGCGCGGCGACGATGCCTCGTGGCGGGATCGCTACTATTCGGATGTCGTGCCGCTGCTGGAAAAGCACGGCGGAAAGATCGTCGCCGCCGGCCCGCTTCAACCGGTCGAGCGCGCCAGGCAATGGTCGCGCGGCGCCATTATCGAGTTTCCCGACGAAGCTGCCGCGCGGGCCTTTTACGACGATCCTGAATACCAGCACGCAAAGGGTCTGCGCATCTTTCACAATGACGGCGAAATCCAGCTTCTGACCAAGCCCTAAGGAGGGGTGACGTGGCGAAGGACTGGCTCGACTATCCTCGCGACCTTGTCGGCTACGGGCGCAACCCGCCGGATGCGCAGTGGCCGGGCGGGGCGCGCCTCGCGGTCAACTTTGTCCTCAACTACGAAGAGGGATCCGAATACTCGGTGCTCGACGGCGACGCGCACGCCGAAACCTACATCGGCGAGGTGCCGGTTGCCTCCGTCGGGCCGGGTCGGCGCGACCTCATCACCGAGTCGCTCTATGAGTACGGCAGCCGGGTCGGTTTCTGGCGACTGATGGACCTGTTCGAAGCGCGCGGCCTGCCGATGACCGTGTTCGGCTGCGGTCTTGCGATGCTGCGTCACCCCGAAGCGTCGCGCGCCATCGCCGATGCCGGGCACGACGTCTGCAGCCACGGTTGGCGCTGGATCAGCCATCACCTCCTGAGCGAGGAGGAAGAGCGCGAACATATTCGGCTCGCCATCGACGCCATCGCCAGGACCACCGGTCAGCGGCCGCTCGGCTGGTATTGCCGCTACGCTCCGTCGGAACACACCCGCCGTCTGATCGTCGAGGAGGGCGGTTTCCTCTACGACTCGGATTCCTATGCCGACGACCTGCCCTACTGGGTCGAGGTCGGTGGCAAGTCGCACCTGGTGATTCCCTACACGTTCACCAACAACGATGCGAAGTTCACGGCGCCCCCGGGTTTTGGTACAGCGACCGATTTCGAGACCTACCTGCGCGATGCCTTCGACGTCTACTACCAGGAGAGCGCGCGAACGCCGCGCATGATGTCGATCGGCCTGCATGCCCGTTTCGCCGGACACCCGGGTCGGCTCGCTGGTCTGATCCGCTTCATGGACTATCTGCAGCGCTTCGACGACGTCTGGATCTGCCGGCGCCTCGACATCGCACGGCACTGGATCGGCACCCACCCGCCCACGTCGTGACCGAGAATCAGCGTCGGGGACGGCTCACGCCGGCTGCCGAGGCTTTGCCGAACGACGTCTAGGTGTAGGCCGCGCGCACTTGCCGGATCGCTTGTTGCCACCCGTCCAGCAGCGCCTGTCGCTGTCGTGCCGCCATGGCCGGTGTGAATGTGCGGTCGGCGCGCCAGGTCGCGGCGCCCTCCTCGAGGTTTGCATACAGCCCCGCGCCGATGCCGGCGAGCAGTGCCGCGCCGCGCGCCGTGGTTTCGGTCACGACCGGTCGCGCCACCGGCGTGTCGAGGACGTCGGCGAGGAACTGGGCGAACCAGTTGTTCGCCGCCATGCCGCCGTCGATCCGCAGGACTTCGGCCGGGCGCGCGGCGGCAGTGAGGAGGTCGCGGGTCTGGTAGGCGGACGCTTCGAGCGCGGCGCGCGCCAGATGCGCCCGGGTCGTGTCGCGGCCCAGCCCGGCGACGATTCCGCGCGCCCGGGGTTCCCAATAGGGCGCGCCGAGGCCGGTGAACGCCGGGACGAAGTAGACCCCGCCATTGTCATCGAGGCCGGCCGCCAGCGCTTCGCTCTCATGGCTGTCGGCGATGATCCCGAGGCTGTCGCGCAGCCAGGCGATCGCCGTCCCGGCATTGAACACGGCGCCCTCGGTCGCGAAGGTCGTCTTGCCGGACAGGCGGTAGGCAACCGTGGTCAGCAACGCGCCGTCGTTGGTGGGCGGCGCTGCGCCCTCGTTGGTGAGCAGGAAGCAGCCGGTCCCGTACGTCGCCTTCGCCGCACCCGGTGCGATGCAGCCTTGCCCGATGAGGGCCGCATGCTGGTCTCCGGCGACGCCGCGTATCGGTAGCTCGAGACCCAGGGCAACGCGCGACGTTGTGCCAAAGTCATCGACGCAATCGCGGACCTCGGGCAGGACCGCCGGCGGCACATGGAACAGATCGCAGAGTTCGGGGCTCCAGCGCTGGGCATGGATGTCGAACAGCATGGTGCGGGATGCGTTGGTCGCGTCGGTGCTGTGGACGCGGCCGCCGGTCAGACGCCAGAGCAGGAACGTGTCGATCGTGCCGAAGGCGAGGTCACCGGCCGTCGCTTTCTCCCGCGCGCCGGGAACGTTGTCGAGCAACCCGGCGAGTTTGGTCGCCGAAAAGTAGGAATCGACGACGAGGCCTGTGGTCCGGCGAATGAGCCCCGCATGCCCGTTCTCTTCCAGCGCCCGGCACGCGTCGGCGCCGCGCCGGTCCTGCCACACGATCGCGCGGTGCAGGGGCTTGCCGTCCCGCCGGTCCCAGAGAAGGCAGGTCTCGCGCTGGTTGGTGATTCCGACGGCGGCAATCCTGCCGGCATCGACATCGGCAATGGCGTCGCGACACACCGATACGGTAGCCGACCAGATTTCCTCCGCATCGTGCTCCACCCAGCCTTCGCGGGGGTAGTGTTGGGACAGTGGCCGTTGTCGGACGGTGACGACAGCGCCGGCAAGATCGAACACCAGGGCCCGCGTGGAACTCGTGCCTTGGTCGATCGCCAGCAACAGGTCGGGGCGGCTCATTTCTCGTCGGGCGGCGGCCAGGTCGGGAACGGCTTGGTGTGGACCTCGGTAACGCGTGTGTAGTTGAGGTATCCGAGCCGCGCCATTGGCGCGAGTTTCGCTTCGTCGACGATTCCGTCTACCAGTACGGCATCGTCGATATGAATGCCGACGACCTTGCCGATCACGACATGATTGGCGGTGCTGCAGTCGGTGTGCGGCAGCCGGATGGTTTGCACATGGGTGCATTCGAGATGAACCGGACTCTCTCCGACCCGCGGCGGCTTGACGACGGTGCTTTGGATCGGGGTCAGGCCGGCGAGCTCGAACTCGTCCACGTCGGGTGGCGCCGGGATCGAGGTCTGCCATACGGCGTCCCGCAGCGCCCAGGTTGCCATGTTGGCGACGAACTCGCCGGTCGCGGCAACGTTGTTGAGGCTGTCCTTGAACCGTCCCCCCGGCTGTCCGGTCGGGGCGAACATCACATGCGGCGGCTGATAGGCAACGATGTTGAACAGCGCGAAAGGCGCGAGGTTTCGCCGACCTTCGGCGTCGACCGTGGAGATCCAGCCGATCGGGCGCGGCATCACCAGCGCGCTCAAGGGATCGTGGGGCAGTCCGTGACCGTCCTCGGGCCGATAGAACATGGGTGCGTCCCCCGCTGAACTCCAGGACGCAGTGTCTCAGTGCAGCGTCACCGCGCCAAGTGCGGCGAGGCCGGAAACGGCGCCCGCGGTGCCAAGATCGAGGATGATCCCGGCTGAAAGCAGCGTCAGGGCAAGATCGGACGCCGCGTCGAGCGTGGCGCCCAGGCCGGCCCGGTTGGTCACGACCTCGGCGAGGGCACCGGCGGCCGCAACCTCGCCGCCCTGGCAGGCCGCCACGATCGCCAGCAACAGGAGCTCGTCAGGCGTCGCAAAGCGGCAGCATGGCGGATGATAGTGCAGCGACCGGACCGCATGGCGTGCGACGGCCCGAACCATGACGTCGAAGTGGCCAAGGACCAGCTGCGCCGACGCCGCGCCGGTCAGCTGTCCCAGTTCGCTTCGGGCGCGTTCCTGGGCGCTGCCATCGTTCTGGCAGGTGCCGGTCAACCACCAGCGGAAGGCCCGGAGGAGGACGGATTCCGGGATTTTTGCCTCCGGCGTTGGGGCGGGTCCACCCCGGCGCCGTGCAGGATCGAAATGCATGCCCCTTATACTGCAAATGCGACTTAATAGCAAATACATCATGTATCGGGGGTGATCTGGGATGCCGGTCGCTCATTGGTTGCAGGCCAAGTTGCTAGACATCGGTCGTATCGCGGCTATAACGGCTTTGCGGTCAATAATCATGTCAGGGAGACAATGGTGAAATTCAAATCCACGATGCTGGCCGGCGCGACGGCGGTTTCGCTCGCGCTTGGCGGCACGGCGGCGATGGCGGCAGGCGACACGCTGCGCATCGCCCACTACGACAATCCGGCGCAGTTCGGCATGCCGTACGGCACGTTCGGGGCCAACGGCGCCTACCAGCTCTATGCGTTGTTCGATGCGCTGACATTCGTCGACGACGACAAGTCGATCAAGCCGGTGCTGGCGACCTCCTGGGAGCTCAAGGACAACACCACCTGGGTGGTGAAGCTGCGCCAGGGCGTGACGTTCCACAACGGCAAGGCCTGGAACGCCGATGCGATGCTCGCCAACATCGATGCGATGCAGAACGACCCCGTCGTCAGCAAACAGCAGGCAACCCGCCAGCTCAACACAATCGCAAGCGCCAAGAAGATCGACGACCACACGGTCGAGGTTACGACGAAGGCGCCCGATCCGTTGTTCGCGCGGCGTCTCCATATCATGCGGGTGCATGAGCCGAGCGCATGGGCCGATATGGGACCGGAAGGTTTCGGCCGTAATCCCGTCGGCGCCGGTAGCTACAAGATCGTCGAGTGGGGCGCGGATCGCGTCCAGATGACGGCCTACGAGAATGCGTGGCGCAAGCCCAAGATCAAGAACCTGGATATCGCGGTCATTCCCGAGATTCCGACCCGCATCCAGGCGCTGAACTCGGGTCAGGTCGAACTCGCCTGGGCGCTCGACACCGGCGCGATCGACATCGTCAAGGGCAACGGCAACGAGATCGTCATCTCGAAGCGGCACGACACCTTGAACCTGATCCTGCTTCACCAGAAGAAGGAAAGCCCGGTCTCTGACGTCCGCGTTCGTCAGGCGCTGAACTACGCCTACGACAAGGAACTGTTCGTCAAGGAAGTCATGGGCGGCATCGCAAAGACCAACGGGCAGCCCACGGACTCCAGTGCCACAGGCCACTTCGACGATATCAAGCCGTATCCCTTCGATCCGGCAAAGGCGAAGCAGCTCCTGACCGAGGCCGGCTATCCCAACGGCTTCAACATGAAGATCGAGTTCGTCAATTCGAGCGGCGAGTTCGGCGACACCTTCCAGGCGATGGTCAACGACTTCCGTCAGGTCGGTGTCATCGCGGAGATGTCGCTCCTGTCGATCCCGACCTTCGTGCAGAAGGTGCTGGCCCAGAAAGAGTGGGAGGGCGATGCCTTCACCATGATGTACGAATCGCACCCAATGGCAGATATTTCCCGCGTGATGGGCACGCATTCGTGCAACTTCTTCGCCAAGCACACCTGCTTCGAGGAAATCATGCCGACCATCAAGGCGATGGACGCCGAGATGGATCCGGCCAAGCGCGAGCCGCTGATGCGCCAGGTCGCGCAGTTCTACCATGACAATGCGGCGGTGGTGTTCAGCCACGAGCGGCCGGCGATCGACGGTATTTCGCCGACCCTCAAGAACTACAAGCTGGTGAACCGCGTTCCGCTGTACTGGGAATTCGAACTCACGAAATAGGCAAGGTTCTTGCCGTCGAAAGGGGCCGCTCTCGCGGCCCCTTTTTTTGCACAAACGAAAAGGGCTGCCGAAGCAGCCCTTTTCCAGTTGCCCGAGATATGCCGGCGTTCAGTTCGCCAGTTCGATCTCGTGGTAGTTGATCACGCGATTGATCAGCTTGTAGTTCATCACCTTGGGCGACAGTCCGTCGACGCGGGTGCGCTCGTGGCTGAACACGATCGGCGCGTTGTCGTGATAGTACTGGGCGACCTGGCGCATCAGCGCATCGCGCTTCGCCGGGTCGAGTTCCGACATCATCGCCTTGAGCGTCGGGTTCAGTTCCGGGAAGCACGTATGCGGCTCACGGTTGCTGAACTCCTGGACCAGACACGAATGCGTGCCCATGACGCGGGCGATGTCGGCCGACGGGTGGCCTTCGTACATCATGCTGAAGGCGTCGCCTTCCCATTGCTTGATCCGCAGGACTTTCTGGACGAAGTCGGGGACGGCGATGTTGGACAGTTCCATGTTGACGCCGACTCGTTTGAAGTCGTTGGCCATGGCC
>JAYQVF010000152.1:0-7987 GCA_038148335.1 Alphaproteobacteria bacterium
CGCCCGAGTTCCGCGACACGCCGGTCGGCAACGCCACCTACACGCTGAGCGCCCGGAAGTAGGCGAAGACGGGGCGCCGCGCCGCCGTCAGGTTCTCGGCGCCGGTGTCACGGTAACGGGCGTGACGGGTGCGGAAGGCGGTGTCGTGGCCGGGGCGTCGGCCAGAAGCCGCGTGCACGCGGTTTTCACTTCTTCCGGAAGCTTGGCCGGATCCTGGCCGATCAGAAGCTGACCGCACACCTGCAGGCGCGCGCGCAGCGTCTCCGCGTGCTGCAACGCCTGCTTTTCACGGAGCGCGGCGACGGCGTCGAAGCGGTGGTCAATGGCCTGGCGCAAGGCCGGCATCGCGCCACTGCACCACACACCGAGTTTCGAAAGACCTTCGCCGCCAATAATTCCGGCGCGTTGCTCCAGTGCCTGGGCGATCCGTGTATCGCCCTCGGACATCTCTACCTGCGCCTGTTGTGCGGCGGCCCGGAGGGCGGCGAGTTCGTTCTCCAGTTTGCGAATCTCGTCGCTCGCAGCCTTGCGGTCTTCTGCCCTGGCGTCCGGGCTCAGTCTTGCGAGACCGTCTTTCGCATCACCCAGACTGGCTTCCCGCGCGGGAATGAGCGCCTGTGTCTGCGTGTACTTTCTCAAGGCGTCGGTGCGGGCTCGGGTCAGGCTTTCGAGCTCGGCGCTGATCGAGGCGAGGCGCGCGTTTTCCTCCTGATTGAGGTTTACCCGCGCATCGAGCGAGCTGATGCAGGCCGCCAGCAGGGTGCCGAGGTCGTCCTGATCGAGAAAGTTCTGCTGCAGCGAAATCAGTGTCGCGCTGTTGGCGGCTTATCCGTGCGCCGCAACGACGCCGATTCCGCCGGCAGCCGTGCTCTGGGCGAACGCCGAGGCGGACTGACGCAGCAACGCGAGGAGCAGCCGGTTGCGCCGCTCAAGTTCTTTCTCTTCCGTGACGAGTTGCGTTTCCTTTGCGCCGACATCTTCCTCCGCGGCCTTGGCGGCAGCGATTTCGTCCTTGAGCGTTGCGATCTTCTGGATCTGCTCCTCGACATCGAGTCGGGCCTTTTCGATTTCCGCGGGGCTGCCGACGCGGTCCGTGGCGGCCTGGCTTGTACCGCCGAGGCCAGCAAGCTCACGCCCGAAGGCGCCAGCGGCCATCTCACCCATGAGAAGCGTGACCATCTTCTGGTCGAGACGGCTGAGGCGCAGCGTGTAGGTCGTCGTCGATACCGCGCCGTTTGCATAGGAGCGGCAGAGGTCGGCGAGTTCGTCGCGCAGAAGCTGAATTGTGGCGAGACGTTCGCCAAGTTGGGCGACGCTGGCCGACGTCGAGACCCCCAGGCTGCCGCTTCCCGCCTTGGCCGTCTCCACCGCGATGGACAGTGCCGTCGACAACGCCTGGGTCACGTCCGGGCTCGGTTCGGCGCAGACAATCCGGTCCGGTTTGTTGCGTCCGTAGAAGATCTCGTTTTGGCCCGCCTTGGTGTTCGTCACGACACGCTGCTTGGCATCCGTGACGACCGAGGTGCCCTGATCGAGGGATACGGTTCGGTAGATCGAGCTGGTGTTTTCGCAGGCGGCGAGCGCGCCGATGACGAAGCCCGCTACAACCCACGCTGACGTCTTCGGTCCCGCAAGAATGCTCATGGTTGTCCCCCCCCCCACCCACATGTGCCGTTGCTGTGCACAACTATGGAGGGAAAATGGCAGGCCGACAATCTAGGGTTAGATCTCGCCCCGAGACCGCCGGGTTGGGCGGAAAAACAATCGTTTCTCCGATGTTGTACGAATAAGTCGCAATATCATGGCGCCTACATGCCGACGCATATCAGCACCATGGAGGCCGTGGTCACCGTCATCGAGGGCGAGGCTGTCATCGAGATGGCGGGTAAGGACCATGCGCTTCGTGCGTCGGACACGCTTGTCATCCCGGCCGGCGAACCCCATTCCCTCGTCATGAAGGCAAAGACAACGTCGTGATGCCGATCGCCTCGGAGATCAGGTTCCGCTGAGTGGCGCACTTCGATCGTCCGATGCCAGCGCGCGGAGGATCGCGCGTTTCACCGCACTCGACGCCCCGTTGCCCGTCCAGCGAAGAAGGTGCGCCGCGCAGGTGCGGCAGTCGCTGCCGCCGAAGGCGGCGACCGGTGTCGTAAATACGTAGTGCGCGGCGAGCGCCCCGACGGCGACGCATTCGCTTGCGTCGGTCAGGGGCAGGGCGGTGCACGCGGCGATCTCGGTCGGCCAGTCGACGTGCCAGCGCTTCGGCTTGTCGCGGCGCAGGTGGCGCCCGGCACGGGCGCGGATGCCGCTGGGTCCATGGGCGCTGCCGGCATAGACATAGAGACCGGGCGGCAGCGTTGCGGCAATGCGCGACGGCAGGGACGCAGGCCGCGGCAGGTCGATCAGCGGGAGATAGGCGCCGGGCACGTCCGGCAATGCGGCGGGGTCCGCGGTGAACGCGGGATCAGTGCGGGATCTTGAAGCCGTAGCCGAGCTGCCGTTCGCCGACGGTCCAGTCCGGCGAGTTCTGGCACGATGAGATCGACACCGCGCCGAGCAGGACGAAAGCGATCAGGAGAATCTTGCGCATGGCGCGATCCTAGCGCGTTGCGGTGCACGATCAAGGCTTGCGGGCCGCACGTTGGCGCCAGCCCAGCCAATCATGCTACGACGGCGGCAGGCAAGGCCCCAGGGAGAGAACGCCATGTTCACCACGCGTCCCGAGATTCACGGCACCTTCGGCGCGGTCGCGTCGACGCACTGGCTGGCCTCGTCGGCGGCGATGGCGATCCTCGAGCGCGGCGGCAACGCGTTCGATGCGGCGGTGGCGGGCGCATTCGTGCTGCAGGTCGCGGAGCCCCACCTCAACGGGCCGGGCGGCGACGCGCCGGTCATCATCTGGTCGGCCAGGGAACAGCGCGCGCGGGTGATCTGCGGCCAGGGGCCGGCGCCGGCGGGCGCGACGCTTGCCCACTACAAGGGGCTCGGTCTCGACATGGTGCCGGGCACGGGACACCTCGCGGCGGTGGTGCCGGGGGCGTTCGACGCGTGGATGATCCTGCTGCGCGACTACGGCACGATGACGCTCGCCGAAGTGTTCGAAATGGCGCTGGGCTATGCCGCGCACGGCCTGCCGGTAGTCGAGCGCATGACGGCGACCATCGATTCGGTCGCCGACCTGTTCCGGAGCGAGTGGACGAGTTCGGCCGACACGTTCATGCCCGGCGGCAGGACGCCGCAGCCGGGGTCGCTGTTCGCCAACAAGCAGATCGCCGAGACGTGGACGCGCCTGCTGCATGAGGCGCACACCGCCGGACCGGGGCGCGAGCATCAGATCGAGAAGGCGCGCGAGGTCTGGTACCGCGGCTTCGTCGCCGAGGAAATGGAGAAGTACTGCCGCGATGTGCCGGCGATGGACACCTCGGGCGAACGCCATGCCGGCGTGCTGACGGCGCAGGACATGGCGGCGTGGGAGGCGAGCTACGAAGAGCCGCTGACCTACGACTATGCCGGTTACACCGTGCTGAAGACCGGACCGTGGGCCCAGGCGCCGGTGTTCCTGCAGCAGCTCGCGCTGCTCAAGGGCTTCGACATCGCGGCGATGGACCCGCTGGGCCCGGACTTCGTGCACACCGTGGTGGAGTGCGCCAAGCTCGCCTTTGCCGACCGCGAGGCCTATTACGCCGACCCCGATTTCGTCGACGTGCCGATTGCGGCGCTGCTGTCCGATTCCTACAACGACGCGCGGCGCAAGCTGATCGGGCGCGAGGCGTCGCTCGAATTGCGGCCGGGGTCGGTCGACGGGCGCGCGGTCAGGCTCGGCACGGCGGTGGCGCCGTCGTCGGGGGCGCCCGGGGCGGGCGAGCCGACGGTTGCGAAGCTCGGCGCCAAGCGCGGGGATACCGTCCATATCGACGTGGTCGACCGCTGGGGCAACATGCTGAGCGCGACGCCGTCGGGCGGATGGCTGCAAAGCGCGCCGGTGATCCCGGCGCTGGGCTTCCCGCTCGGCACCCGGGCGCAGATGTTCTGGCTCGAGGACGGCCTGCCGGGCACGCTGGCGCCGAAGAAGCGGCCGCGCACTACGCTGACGCCGACGATGGCGCTGCGCGACGGCAAGCCCTATCTGGCCTTCGGCACGCCGGGCGGCGACCAGCAGGACCAGTGGCAACTGATCGCGTTCCTGCGCCACGTGCATCACGGCATGAACCTGCAGGAGATGATCGACCTGCCGTCGTTCCACACCGAGCATTTCCCGAGTTCGTTCTATCCGCGCGCGGCGTCGCCCGGACGCGTCGTGCTGGAGAACCGCTTTCCGCAGGCGACCTTCGACGAACTGAAGAAGCGCGGTCATCTTGCCGAAGCCGGCGAGGCCTGGTCCGAGGGCCGCCTGTCGGCGGTGTCGCAATGGGACGGCATGGTCAAGGCGGGGGCCAACCCGCGCGGCATGCAGGGCTACGCGGTCGGGCGCTAGATCCCGAGGGCGCCGCGCCGCGGACCTCCCGCGGCAATGAACAGGTAGTCGTCGTCGCCGGCATCGTCGGGCGACGGGCGCAGCGCCGATCCCGAGACCGCGAAGCGATCGTAGCCGGCGTCGGCGAGAAAGCGGAACAGCGCGGCGCGGCTGTCGCCGGCGCGATGCAGGTGTGAATCCACGACTTCGAGAAGCAGCGCGGGCCGCGCGTCGCGCAGGACGTTGATTGCGCCGCGCAGCATCTGCAGTTCCCAGCCCTTGATATCGGCCTTGATGAAGGACGGGCGCAGATCGTGTTCGGCGCAAAAGGCGTCGAGCGTCGTCACCGGCACCTCGGTGCGCTGCAGCGGTTCGCGGCGTTCGGAATCGCCGAAGTGGGCGAGGCCGAATCCGAGGCTGCCGCTCGCCTTGATCGGCGTCTGCAGCGACAGCGTGCCCGGCTCGGCGCCGACGCCGGCGGTGACGACGCGCACGTTGTAGAGGCGCTTGAGGCGCACCACGGTGGTGAGAATCGCGCGCGCGTAGGGCGACGGCTCGAAGGCGTAGACCGTGCCGTCCTTCGCCAGCTTCGCGAACAGCTTGGAAAACTGGCCGGCGTGGGCGCCGACATCGAGTACCGTCGCGTCCTTGCTGATGAGTTTGGCGAGCAGCGGGCGCAGCTCGGTATGGTGCTGGCGGAACAGCGCCTTGTAGAGGTGCGCCGCGCGGGTGCCGCGGGCGCGTAGCGAATTGTCGGTCATGCGTCGACGGTGCTGGGTGGCGGGCGCAGCGTCGCGTGCGGCACCGGGTAGATGCGATCGCTGCCGATGACGTAGACGTCGGGCGGCCGGCGCCACAGCGGCGTCATTGCGCGGTCGAGCACATTGAGGCCGCCGGTATAGGCGCCGAAGGCGGGCAGGATCATCCGCCAACCGTCGCATACGAAACAGCGGCGCGACAGGGTGCGCGCGCGGGTGCGTACGGTGGCCTTGGGATGATAGTGCCCGGAGATCTCGCCGGTGACCGTCCCGCGGTGCGCCTCGTGGCGCAGCATCAGGCCGCCGACCTCGAGTTCGTGCACGACCTGGCCGCCGAAGGATTTCGGCGGGTCGGGGTCGTGGTTGCCAACCACCCAAAGCCAGGTGCGGCCCTCGGTCATCACCCGCATCAGGTCGGCGTCGGCCGGATCGACGCGGCCCCCGGCGCCGGCGTCGTGGAAGGTGTCGCCGAGACAGACCACGCAGGCCGGCTTGTAGCTCTCCAGCGCGAGGCCGAGTTGCTGCAGCGTCTGGCGGGTGTCATAGGGCGGCAGCAGCGCGCCACGGTGCGCCCGCGCGCTGCCTTTTTCCAGATGCATGTCGGCGACGACCAGGGTCCGCAGCCGCTCGACGAAGACCGCGCCGGACGGGTCGAGGGTGAGGTTCTGGCCGCGAAAGAGGATCGTCAGGGACACGGGCGCATTCTATGCCGTGCCGGCGCGGCGCGCTCAAGTCCACGGAGCCGTGAACGCCGCCTGCAATTTGCCGTCAGCATTGCCTGCGGTGCCTGCGTTAGCATGTCGGCCCGACATCAGAAAGGCGCATCATGGCCGACGACACTCCCAGCATCATTTCGCACGTTTCCCTTGAAACAACGATTTCGACAGGGCGCAGGTCTTCTACGATGCCGTGATGACGACTCTTGGAATCGGCCGCGTCATGGCGTTTCCCGGCGCGGTCGCCTACGGCAAGGCATTCCCCGAGTCCTGGGTGCAGACGCCGTTCGACGGCAAGCCGGCGCAGACCTCCAACGGCGTGCACGTCGCATTCCTTGCCGCAAGTAAGGAAGCGGTCGACGCGTTTCATGCCGCGGCGCTGAAGGCGGGCGGCAGAGACGACGGCAAGCCCGGCTACCGTCCGGAATACAGCGCAGCCTATTACGGCGCGTTCGTCCGCGACCTCGACGGTCACAAGATCGAAGCAATGTGGTGGGACGAGTCGAAAGCGGACTAGGGCCTCCGAGATTGTTGCGGAAGGGCTAGCGCGTCGCCTCGGCGACGAGGGCCTGGGTCGCTTCGTCGAGCAGTTCATCGAGGGCTTCGCCGTAGACGGCCTCGCGGCCGATCTCCAGCAGAGCGGGGACGGCGAGGGGCGAGACCTTGTCGAGGCGGCGGTGGACGATGTTGCCCTTGATGCGCACCAGCATCGAATAGAGCCGCTGGAAGTCGATCAGGTTGGCCTGGGCGTCGCGCCGGGTCGCCCGTAACAGCAGGTGATCGGCGTCATAGCGGCGCAGCACGTCGTAGATCAGGTCCGAGTTGAACGTCATCTGGCGGCCGGTCTTTTCCTGGCCCGGCATGCGGCGTTCGATCAGGCCGGCGATGATCGCGACGTTGCGAAAGGTGCGGCGCATCATCGAGGACTCGGCGAGCCAGTCTTCCAGTTCGTCGCCCAGCAGGTCCATGGTGAACAGCGCCGCCGGGTCTTCGACCGGGCGCAGGCTCCACATCGCGACGACGTAGTCCGAGGCGACGAAGCCGAGCGGGCTGAGCCGCAGGCGCTCCATGCGGCGGGTGAGCAACATGCCGAGCGTCTGGTGCGCGTTGCGGCCCTCGAAGGAGTAGACGACCGTGTATTCCTTGCCCTCGCGCGGGAAGCTTTCGATGACGAGCGAGTCGGGCGAGGGCACCACCGAGCGTTCGTCCTGCAGCGCGAGCCACTCGCGCACCGGTTCGGGGAAGCGCGGCCAGGCGCTGCGGTCGGCGAGCAGGCCGCGCACGCGCTCGGCAAGATGGGTCGAGATCGGCAGGCGGCCGCCGCCGTAGACCGGCACCATCGGGTCGCGCCCCGAGGCCGCGCGGCGGCATTCGATCGCCATGTCGCGGATCTGCACGAACTCGAGCAGCTGGCCGGCGAACGAAAACGTGTCGCCGGCGACGAGGCTTTGCGCGAAGTATTCCTCGACCTCGCCCAGGACCTTGCCGCGGCCGATCTTCACCTTGAGCATCGGCTCCTGGACGATCGTCCCGACGTTCATGCGGTAACGGCGGATGTGCAGGGCGTTGGTCACCTTCCAGGTGCCGTCCTTGAGCTTCCTGAGGCGCCGGTAGCGCTCGTAGGCGTGCAGCGCGTAACCGCCGGTGGCGACGAAATCGAGAGCGTCGTCGAAATCCTTGCGTGACAGATCGCGGTAAGGCGGCGCGGTGACGACCTCGGCGTAGAGCGCGTCGGCGTCGAAGGCGCCGGAACAGCCGGTGCCGAGGATGTGCTGCGCCAACACGTCGAGCGCGCCGGGCGGCGGCGGACCCTCGTCGAAGGATTGCGCGTAGACCGCGTCGGACGCTGCCTGGCACTCCAGTACTTCGAAGCGGTTGCCGGGCACGAGGACGGCGCGGCTCGGCTCATCAAGACGGTGGTTGGCGCGGCCGATGCGCTGGATCAGGCGGCTCGACCCCTTGGGCGCGCCCATCTGCACCACCAGGTCGATCGACGCCCAGTCGATGCCGAGATCGAGCGACGAGGTGGCGACGACGGCGCGCAGGTCGCCGCGCGCCAT
>JAYQVF010000153.1:0-7901 GCA_038148335.1 Alphaproteobacteria bacterium
ACGGCATCCGAGTTGCAGCGTAGTCTCGTGGGCTCGGATATGTTTATAAGATACAGCGACGGCGATTTCGACGCGCTGCGCGACGCGGCGAGACGCGAGGACCTCGCTGCGGTCATCGGCATGGCGCGCAAGATCGTACCCGAATTCACCCCCCGCGACTTCGACCTGCCGAGCGTCGCGCAATAACGAAACCCGAGCCCCGTGAGGAAGACGTCCGCATGAGTTCCCAGCCCGTCAAACGCGCCCTGCTTTCCGTTTCCGACAAGTCCGGACTCGTCGAATTCGCTCGCTTCCTGGCCGACCACGGCGTCGAGATCCTGTCGACGGGCGGCTCCGCCAAGGCCATTGCGGACGCCGGCATTCCCGTCAAGGAAGTATCGAGCCACACCGGGTTCCCGGAAATCATGGACGGCCGGGTCAAGACGCTGCACCCGAAAATCCACGGCGGCCTGCTGGCGGTTCGCGACGACGCGGATCATCGCAAGGCGATGGACGACCACGACATCGCGCCGATCGACCTCGTGGCGATCAATCTTTATCCCTTCGAGGAAACCGTCGCGCGGGGCGCCGACTTCGCAACGACGATCGAGAACATCGACATCGGCGGTCCGTCGATGATCCGTTCGGCGGCCAAGAACCATGCCTATGTCACGGTGGTGACCGATCCCGGCGACTATGCGGCGGTGATGGAGGAAATGGCGGCCCACGGCGGCGGCGTGACGCCCGAGACCCGCGTGCGGCTCGCGGCCAAGGCCTTCGCCCGGACCGGATCCTATGACGCCGCCATCGCCGCATGGTTTGCGCGCGAGCGACAGGATTCCTTCCCCGAGCGCCTCGCCCTCGGGGCACAGCGGCGCCAAGTCCTGCGCTATGGCGAAAACCCGCACCAGACCGCGGCATTCTATGCCGACGGCAGCAATCGGCCCGGTATCGCGACGGCGGTTCAGATTCAGGGCAAGGAACTCAGCTACAACAACCTCAACGACACCGACGCGGCGGTCGAACTGGTCGCGGAACTGAGCCAGCGCGGCGCACGGCCGGCGGTCGCCATCATCAAGCACGCCAACCCCTGCGGCGCGGCGCTTGGCGCCACCCTGATCGACGCCTACGAGAAGGCATTGCGTTGCGATCCGGTCAGCGCCTTCGGCGGCATCGTCGCGCTGGGCGGCCCGATCGACGGGCCGACGGCGCAGAAGATCACCGAGATCTTTACCGAAGTGGTGATCGCGCCCGGTGCCGACGAAGCGGCCAGGGCGATCTTCGCCAAGAAGAAGAACCTGCGGTTGCTGCTCACCGAGGAACTACCCGATCCGGCGGCGCCCGGCATGACCTTCCGCAGCGTCGCCGGCGGCTATCTGCTGCAGGATCGCGACGCGGCCATCACCACGGCGGACGAGCTCAAAGTGGTCACGAAGAAGAAGCCGAGCGACCGCGAGATCGCCGACCTGTTGTTCGCCTTCTCGGTCGCCAAGCACGTGAAATCGAACGCCATCGTCTACGTCAAGGACGGCGCGACCGTCGGAATCGGCGCGGGTCAGATGAGCCGCGTCGACTCGTCGCGAATCGCCGCGCGCAAGTCCGCCGAAGCGGCGGAGGCGGCGGGCATCGCCGAGCCGCTGGCCAAGGGATCGGTGGTCGCTTCCGACGCGTTCTTCCCGTTCCCCGACGGCCTGCTCGCCGCGGCGGAGGCCGGGGTCACCGCCGTGATCCAACCTGGCGGCTCGATGCGCGACGACGAGGTCATCGCCGCGGCCGACGAGGCCGGTCTGGCGATGGTGCTGACCGGTCGCCGTCATTTCCGCCACTAATTCCAAGATTCCTCAACACCCGGCGGCAGGCGTCTGTATCATGGCGCCCGTCTGCCGATAGAGGTCTCGGCAGTCGACAAAAGGAGAGGGGAGCCCAGATGGCCGTATCCAATCACGTCAATCTCGAACAGTTCATGACAGGGGTCAAAAGGCGCAACCCCGGAGAAACCGAATTCCACCAGGCAGTCTACGAGGTCGCCCAGTACGTCTTCGACTACATCAAGGACAAGGAGAAGTACCACGAGTACCAGATCCTCCGGCGCATCGCGGAGCCGGATCGCGTGGTCAGCTTCCGCGTCTGCTGGGAAGACGACAAAGGCAACATCCGCGTACAGCGCGGCTACCGCGTTCAGAACAACAACGCGATCGGCCCCTACAAGGGCGGCATCCGTTTCCACCCCAGCGTCAATCAGAGCATCCTGAAGTTCCTCGCCTTCGAGCAGACCTTCAAGAACAGCCTAACCGGCCTGCCGATGGGCGGCGGCAAGGGCGGCAGCGACTTCAACCCCAAGGGCAAGTCGGTGCATGAGATCATGCGTTTCTGCCAGTCGTTCATGACCGAGCTCTATCGCCACGTCGGTCCCGACGTCGACGTTCCGGCGGGAGACATCGGCGTGGGCGGGCGCGAAATCGGGTTCATGTTCGGCCAGTACAAGCGCATTACCAACCAGTACAACGGCGTGCTGACCGGAAAGGGACTGGAGTACGGCGGCAGCCTGGTGCGGACCGAAGCGACCGGCTACGGCGCGGTCTACTTCCTCGAGGACATGCTCAAGCGCGCCGGCACGGCGATCGAGGGCAAGAAGGCGATCATCTCGGGATCTGGCAACGTCGCGACCCACGCCGCGGAAAAGGTCCTGCACCGGGGCGGTACGCCGATCACGCTGTCCGATTCGGAAGGGTTCATTCACGACCCCGATGGCATCACCCAAGAGAAGATCGATTGGGTGAAGGAGCACAAGACCCATCGCCGCGGACGTATCAGGGACTACGCCAACGAGTTCAAGAGCGCGACATTCCACGAGGGCAAGCGCCCGTGGATCGTGCCCGCGGAACTCGCCCTGCCCTGCGCGACGCAGAACGAGATCACGACCGACGAAGCCAAAGTCATGATCAAGAACGGCGTCATGGCCGTCTCCGAGGGCGCCAACATGCCGACCGAACAGGAAGGCATCCACGCGTTCCTCAACGCCAAGGTGCTGTTCGGCCCCTCGAAGGCCGCCAATGCCGGCGGCGTCGCGGTGTCGGGCCTGGAAATCACCCAGAACCAGCAGCGCATGTCGTGGGGCGCGGAAGACCTGCAAAAGCAACTGCGCACCATCATGCAGAACATTCACGACAAGTGCGTGCAGTACGGCGACACGGACGACCCGAAGTACACCGACTACGTGAAGGGCGCCAACATCGCCGGCTTCATCAAGGTCGCCGACGCCATGCTCGCCTTCGGTGTGGTCTGATCCGTCTTCGATCCCACGAAAGGGCGCGCTTCGGCGCGCCCTTTTTTTATGCGGTCTGCAAGAACTGCATCAGCGCGCCGGATCCCGGGTTGCGCACGATCATCGATAGCGTGCGGCCCATTCCTGGCAGGTCAAGTTCGTCCGGTGGCGAATAGACCTCGACGCCGGACGACCGGCAGTACGTCATCGCTTCGCCGAGATCGGGCAGCTCGAAGGCTTGCGCGAGATAGCCGATATTCGGCGCAACCGCGAACGGCGTCAGGTCCTCGGCCTCGTAGTTGAGCGGCTGGCCGAGCGCGATCTTGCCGAACGGATGCTCGCCCTGCACGAACGTCCAGTGGGTGCGTTCGTCGGCGGCGCCGAGCGTTTCGTCGATCACCACGTTTAGGCCGAGCAGGTCGGTGTAGATCGGAAGCGCGCGCTCGCGGTCACGCACACCGTGCGCCGAAGTAACGACCGGCGAATAGCCGGTGCGGGTCGCACCTTCCTTGAGGAAGAACTTGCGCATCCGGCCGATCCGCGTCGCCTCGTCGGTGGAATCCAGCTGGACGAGATTGAGAATCACCCCGTCCGGCCCTTCGAACAGCGCGCCGGTTTCTTCGCCGACGCCCGCGCTGAGCCGGTGCTGGCGCGGCGGCCACCACGCTTCGTAGCCCTTGGCCGAGAGATCGGCGTACGCCGCCTGGATGTCGGCAACGTAGAAGTTGAGATTCATCAGGCCGATCAAGCGGCGCTCACGACGGGCGCGGATACGCTCGCGGCGCGGATCGACGAAGTCGAGCAGCATGATGCGGCCGACATCGAAGCCGCGCGCTTCCAGCAGCACGGCCTTCGCGCGCACTTCGGGCGGCGTTCGCCAGTGGCCGGCAAACCGGAGGCCCTTCAGCGTATCCTCGCCAACGACATCCATACCCACGATCCCCCGGTAGAACCCGAGGGATTCGGCCATGTTTTCGACGCCGATCACGGCAATGCTGAGAGGGCTGCCACCTGGAACAGGTGTCGCCATGTCAGACCTTCATGCCTTCCGCACACTCCGCGGACGATC
Organism: Alphaproteobacteria bacterium; assembly: GCA_038148335.1. GTDB lineage: Bacteria > Pseudomonadota > Alphaproteobacteria > SHVP01 > SHVP01 > CALJDF01. The sequence goes on from JAYQVF010000153.1 coordinate 4,314, forward strand.
CCCCAATCGTCCGCTCACTGTGAATCGAAGGACGGTCCTTCGCAACCTTTGCGTGAACTGGTTGACGCTAGGGAAAGTCAGGCATCGAGGAAGGGAAGAAATGCACCCGACCAGTCCGCCATGTCGGGCGGCAGGTCGATCCAGCCGGTGTGGGGATGGTCGCGATGGGCGGCCTGGCCGTGCGGGTAGTTCGGATCCCACGTCGGCGAGCCAAGCAGCACCGGACGCTGCGCCTTGGCCAGCATGTCGCCGCTCGGGTAGGCGAAATGCGCGCGATAGGCGTGCCGCCACATGTTCCCGGCCTTGAGCATGGCGACGACCCGGTTGTGGACCATGGCGGTGTCGACGAACGGCTCGCGGATCACTGCGTCGCGCGTGCGCTTGTACCACGGCCAGAACAGACCCTGGTCGCGCATCGCCGTCCAGCACTTCAGCAGATAGCCGCCGTACCAGTCGACCTCGATCGGGAAGGTATAGTTGTCGTACAGTTCCTTCACCTCGTCGGGCGTGAAGTAGAGCACGTTCGACATGACCAGCTTGTTGATGCGTTGCGGCGCCCGCACCGCGAGGTCGAGGCCGGGCAGGCCGCCGCCCCACATGCCGTAGAAGTCGACGTTGTCCAGCCCCAACGTGTCGAGCGCCTGGCCCAGCACATCGGCGTAGCGCGCCACGGTGACGTCCTCGCCAATGGTGTTGTCGGATTCGCCGCTGCCCGGCAGGTCGAAGGCGAGCGCCGGCCGCTTGCCGGCGAGCGATTGCGTGACGCGGTGAACGATGCGGTTGTCGCTCGCGGCGTCGTGTTGGACGAGAAGCGGACGACCCTTGCCCTCGGTGCGGCGCACGCACAACTGGCCGCCCGAGACTGCGACGAAATCCTGCCACGTGCCGTCGGCCACAGGAGTCGGTACGGCCGGGTCCGGCGCCGTGCCCTTCGCGTATTTGGTCATGACTTCGGCGACCCAGGCATAGACGCCCTCGCCGCGTCGGTCGCCGAGGCGTTCCACCGTGACGCCCGCGGGCAGCGGGTCGGGCAGGCGGTCGAGATACTTCACCGTCGGATCCCAGTCCGAGGCGCAGATGATCGTGGGGCTGCGCAACTGCGCCGCGACCGCCGTCCCGTCGTTCTTGAATGCCGCGCCGTAGGGGCCGCGGTAGGCGTCGCCGGACAGAAGGAACTCCATGATGCCTTCGTGGAGGGCTTCCGGCGTCACCAGGTCGCGCACCATGCGCGACTCTTTGGACGCGCGGTACCACGGGTAAAAGATCGTCTGCTCGCGCAGCCGGGCGAACAGCCAGGTGAGGTGGCTGCCGTCCCACTTCGGCGCGAACGGGGTCAGATAGTTGGCGAGGATGTCCTTGCGTTCGTCCGGCGTCAGGCACACGAAGCCGTTGAGCACCGCGATCAGCGCACGTTCAGGATGGCGCGCCGCAAAGGCGCTCGCGACCGAGGCGCCGGTGTGGAAGCCGTAGACCGCGATCTTGTCGATGCCGAGCGCATCGAGAAACGCGGCAATGTTGTCGCCGTAGTCGGCCATCACCGGATCGGCGAGCGGCAGCGGATCGGAGTTGCCGTTGCCCGGTGTGTCGGGCGCGATGCAGGTGAAGCGGTCCATCAGGTGCTGCATCAGCGGAATGTGCTCGCTCGAGGCCTTGGGCGACTGATGCAGCAGCAGCACCGGCGGCCCGGAGCCGGCGCGCCGGTAGTGAACCTGACGGGCGCCGCCGATGGTGACGAAGTGGCGCGTGATGCCGGTGATCGGTGCTTCAGTGCCCATGTCTAACTCCCGAGGAACGGCGCTAGCGTAGCCGCCCAGCCTTGCATGTCGGTGGAAAGGACGACGCGCTGGAGCGCCGGATGATCCTTGATCGCGGTGGTGGACCCTTCGTGGTCGGCCGGCGCGGCCAGCGCGATCGGAACCGGGCTGCGCCCCAGTTCGCCCTGCGCGTCGTACTTCCAGTGCGCGCCGTAGTGCGCCTGCCACATGTTCCAGCACTTGAGCAGCGAGACGACGCGGCGATGCACCATGGCCGGATCGATATAGGGCTCGCGCTTGAGCACGCCAGCGGCGGTGCGGTTGTACCAGGGCCAGAACAGACCCTGATCGCGCATCGCGTGCCACGCCATGAGCAGATAGCCGCCGTACCAGTCGGTGTTCAGTTCGGGCGTGTAGTTTTCGATCAGCTCGCGGCGCAGGGCTTCGGGGTGATAGATCACGTTCGTGATGGCGAGATGGGCGACCAGCCCAGGCTGCATCTTGGCGAGTTCGAGCCCGGTGAAGCCCGAACCCCAGGTACCGACGTAGTCGACGTTGTCGAGCCCCATCGAGGCGAGCGCCTGTCGCGTGACCTCGGCGTAGGTCGTGCAGGTGATCGCGTTCCGGTCGGAGCCGATCGTGTTGTCGGATTCGCCGTTGCCCGGCAGGTCGAAGGCGATGACGGGACGCGTGCCGACGAAACCTTCGGCGACCATGCGCACAACGTTGTTGTCGCTGGCCGCGTCGTGCTGGACGATCACCGGACGGCCCGAACCGCCCGCGCGCCGCATGTGCAGCTGGCCGCCGTCGACGCTGGCATAGTCCTGCCAGGTCCGGCCTGCGACCGGCTTGGGCGCGTCGGGCCCCGGCACCGTGGGCTGGCCCGGGTACTGGCGCAGCAGGGCGACGGCGCGGTCGAGCAGGGCGGCGCGGCCGTTATCGAAACTCTCGACCGCAATGTTGGCGGGCAGCCTGGGCAGGCGCGCGAAGTGCGGGTGCAGGACGTCGTTCGTGGTCGCCAGCAGGTAGGCCGGACCGGTGAGGTACGGGATCGACTCCTCGCCCTTGTAGAGGAACGCCGCTTTGTACGGCTTGATGTAGTCGTTGCCGGCCCGCAGAAGTTCCAGCAAGGCGCCGTGCAGGCGGTCGGGCGTCGGCAGGTTGCCGTGCAGCCGCGCCTTGGCGGATTTGGCGTACCACGGAAAGAAGATCGATTGCTCGCGCATGCGCGACCACAGCCACGCGAGATGGCTGCCGTCCCAGCTCGGCGTGAACGGCGTGAAATAGTTTTCCAGGGCGTCGGCGCGTTCTTCCTCGCTCCAGCAGGTCACGCCGTCGACGATCACGACGCTGACGCGGTCAGGGTAGAGGCGGGCGAACTCGGTGGCGGTGACGCCGCCGGTGTGGGTGCCGAACAGGCCGCAGCGTTCGATGCCGAGCGCATCGAGGGTTCCCGCCAGCGCATGCGCGTAGTCCGCGGCGCTCGGCTGGTCGCCGATCAGCGGATCGGACAGGCCGTTGCCCGGGGTATCCGGCGCGACGACCGTGAACTCCTCCATCAGGCGCTCGATCAGCGGCACGTGTTCGCGCGACGACGTCGGCGACTGGTGCAACAGGACCACCGCGGGGCCCTTGCCGGCGCGGCGGTAGTGTACCTGCCGCGCCCCGTCGACGGTGACGAAATGTCGGCGAATCGTCGGATGCGCGGGCTCGATCCCCATGCCAGCCTCGCCTGTTGTTTTGCGGGCTAGGCTATCAGGTTGGCCGGACGCCTGCGAACCTCAAGCGGTGGGCTATTGCGCGATGCGGGCGTCGGCCGCGGCTGCTTCGGACG
>JAYQVF010000154.1:0-7878 GCA_038148335.1 Alphaproteobacteria bacterium
ATCAACAAGCTGTCGATGGTCGACGTCGTCGCGCCCACGGCCTGGGCGGACCTCGGGATCGAAGGCTTCAACGCCAACCCGTCCGGCACCGGCCCTTACATGAAGCAGGAGTTTGCCGCAGAGGCGCTGACGCTGTCGCGCAACCCCACCTCATGGCGACAGGGCAAGCTCGACCGCGTGGTGCTGCTCGGCCTCCCCGAACAGGCTTCGCGCCTGCAGGCCCTCCTGTCCAATCAGATCGATATCGCGATCGGCATGGGTCCTGACAATATTGCCCAGATGGAAGCAGCCGGCCTCGACGTGCTCGTCACCGACACGCCGCAAGTGATGTCGATCATGCTGCGGACGGAAGAGAACGGCGATACGCCGCTGAAGGACCGGCGTGTCCGGCAAGCGCTGAACTACGCCGTCGACAACGAGTCGATGGCGCGCGATCTGCTGCTCGGCAAGGGCAAGGCGGCGGGCCAGGGCGGCACGGCGGCCGCATTCGGCTACGATCCGAACCTGACGCCGTATCCCTACGATCCCGCCAAGGCCAAGGCGCTCCTCGCAGAGGCCGGCTACGCCGACGGGTTCCCGATGAAGATCGAGGTCATCACCGGATCGTTCCCGAGCGATGCCGACATCTACCAGAAGGCGGCGCAGGACCTCGAGGCTGTCGGCATCAAGGTCGACATGCAGCGGGTCAACTTCCCCGACTGGCTCAAGAAGTTCATCAACAACACCTGGGAAGGCGACGCGTTCGGCTCTTCGTGGAACACGGCGCCTTACATGGACTCGATCCGTCCGTACACCTATCAGACCTGCGCAAAGCGGCCGAAGGCGCATTTCTGCGACCAGGAGCAGATGCCGCTGTACGAACAGGTCAACACCGAGATGGACCCGGACAAGCGCAAGCAGTTGCTGATGCAACTCCATCGACTCACCAAGGACGTCGCACCCGCGATCTTCCTCGTCGAGCAGATCGACGTGACCGGCGTCAACAAGCGGGTCAGCAACTACCGCTACGTCAACCGCAACATCGACTACACGGCGCTCGGCCTGCGCTAGGCCGAATCCTCCCGAAAAAGGGCGCCGGGCAACCGGCGCCCTTTTTTTGTCTGGAATCCGGCCCCGTCAAAGTGGTGGAATGATCTTTTGCCAGCGGGATGCCATGGCCGACCAACGCGATATCGCTTCCGGACGTCTCGACGCCGCGTCCTACGCCGCCGGACTGCAAACCGATTCGAAGCCGCCGCTCGATCGCGGCCGCGCATTGATCGAGGCGAGCCGCTGCTATTTCTGTTTCGACGCGCCGTGCGTCGAGGCCTGCCCGACCGGCATCGACATCCCGTCGTTCATCCGCAAGATCTCGACCGACAACGTGCGCGGCGCCGCGCTCGACATCCTCGAGCCGAACATCTTCGGCGGCGCGTGCGCGCGCGTCTGCCCGGTCGAGGAACTTTGCGAGGAAGCCTGCGTGCGCGAGACGCAACAGCACAAGCCGGTCACCATCGGCCTGCTGCAGCGCTACGCCACCGACCGCTTCTTCGAAACCGGCGAACAGCCTTTCACGCGCGCACCGGCGAGCGGCAAACGCGTCGCCGTCGTCGGCGCCGGCCCGGCCGGATTGGCCTGCGCGCATCGCCTGTCGCGCCTCGGACACGACGTTACGGTCTATGAAGCGAAACCGAAGTCGGGCGGGCTCAACGAGTTCGGCATCGCCGCCTACAAGGTGGTCGACGATTTCGCCCAGAAGGAAGTGGCCTTCATTCTCGGGCTCGGCGGCATCACGGTCGAACACGGCAAGACGCTGGGCAAGGACGTCACGCTGGACGGTCTGCGCAAGGACTTCGACGCCGTGTTCCTGGCCGTGGGCCAGGCCGGCGTTCGCGCCGCCGGCGTCGACGGCGAACAGATCGACGGCGTCGAGCCGGCGGTCGACTTCATCGCGCGACTGCGCCAGGCGCCCGATCTCGTGGCCCTGCCCGTCGGCCGCCGCGTCGTCGTCATCGGCGGCGGCAACACGGCGATCGACGCCGCGGTCCAGGCCAAGCGCCTCGGCGCCGAGGACGTGACGCTGGTCTACCGCCGCGGCCCTGACGAGATGAGCGCCACCCGGCACGAGCAGGAGTTCGCGCAAGTCTCCGGCGTCCGGCTCAAGCACTGGGCGCAGCCCTCGCGCTTCATCGGCAACAACGGCGCCTTGACCGGCGTCGAGTTCGAATGCACCGAATCAAAGGGCGGCAGACTCGTGGGCACCGGCAAGACGTTCGTCGTGCCGGCGGACATGGCGCTGACCGCCGTCGGCCAGCAGCTCGTCGCCGATCCGGTCAACGCGGGCGCCAGGGAATCGCTGGCCCTCGACGGCGGCCGCATTGCCGTCGACGACGACGGCCGCACGTCATTGAAAGGCGTTTACGCCGGCGGCGACTGCGTCGCCGGACTGGACCTCACCGTCCAGGCCGTTCAGCACGGAAAGATCGCGGCGCTGGCGATCGACGCCGACCTGCGCCGCTAGGACCGGAAGGAGACCGACATGGCCGACTTGCGCACCAACTTCGCCGGAATCAAATCGCCCAACCCGTTCTGGCTGGCTTCCGGGCCGCCGACCGACAAGGCCTACAACGTCGAGCGCGCCTTCGCGGCCGGCTGGGGCGGCGTGGTGTGGAAAACCGTGGGCGACCCGATCATCAACGTCTCCTCGCGCTACGGCGCCAACGACTACAACGGCACGCGCGTTGCCGGCTTCACCAACATCGAACTGATCAGCGACCGCCCGATCGACGTCAACCTGCGCGAGGTCAAGGAGGTCAAGAAGAAGTGGCCCGACCGCGCCGTCATCGTGTCGCTGATGGTGCCATGCGAGGAGCCGGCTTGGCAGAGCATCCTCAAGCAGGTCGAGAAGACCGAGTGCGACGGCATCGAGCTCAACTTCGGCTGTCCGCACGGCATGTCCGAGCGCGGCATGGGCGCCGCCGTCGGCCAGGTGCCGGAATACGTCACGATGGTGACGAAGTGGTGCAAGACGCACAGCCGGATGCCGGTCATCGTCAAGCTGACGCCGAACGTCAACGACATCCTCTATCCGGCGCAGGCCGCCGTCGACGGCAACTGCGATGCGGTGTCGCTCATCAACACGGTGGCCTCGGTCATCGGCGTCAACCTCGACACCATGTCGCCGCTGCCGGAAGTGAACGGCAAGGGCAGCCACGGCGGCTATTGCGGCCCCGCGGTGCGCCCCATTGCGTTGCGCATGATCGGCGATATCGCGCGCGAGATCGGCCCCGGCCTGCCCATCTCGGGCATCGGCGGCATCTCCAACTGGCACGATGCGGCCGAGCACATCGCGATGGGCGCGGGCTCCGTCCAGGTGTGCACCGCGGCAATGCACCAGGGCTTCAAGATCGTCGAGGACATGATCGACGGCCTGTCGAACTGGATGGACAGCAAGGGCTATCGCACGATCGAGGACTTCCGCGGCAAGGCGGTGCCGAACTACATGCGCTGGGAAAATCTCGACATGAACTACGAGATCAAGGCGCGCATCGACCAGGACGCCTGCATCAAGTGCGGCTTGTGCCACATCGCCTGCGAGGACACCGCGCACCAGGCCATCACCGCGACGCGCGAGAACGGCATACGCAAGTACGAGGTGGTCGACCAGGAATGCGTCGGCTGCAACCTCTGCATGCTGGTCTGCCCGGTCGAGAACTGCATCACGATGGAACGCATCGACAACGGCAATCCCTACACACCCTGGACCGAAGACCCGCGCAACCCCGCGAACAAGATCGCGGCGGAATAAGGCGACAGCGCACGGCGCAGCGGACCGTCCCGGAAGTCTCCCGAAACGTCACGCACGGGTGATGCCGCGTGAGGGGTCGGCGCGCCTATAAACAGAGCGCCGACCAACCACGGAGCCGCCCCATGCGCCAGCTTTTCGCCGCCCTCGCGTTTGCCGCCCTGACCGCCCTCGCCCTGCCGGCCGCCGCCCAGGAAGCGCCGCGCCTCGATGCGGCAACCAAGGCGCACCTCGTGGCGGCGGCCAAGCTGCGTGACGGCGGCGCCAACCTCGACGCGCTCGGCAGCAAGCCAACGCTGGTGGTGTTCTTCGCCAGCTGGTGCGGTAGTTGCGCGCGGCAGTTCCAGGAGCTCGCGCACTACTTCGACGAGGATGGCCGGGATGCCGTCGACGTCGTCGGCGTCAACTGGCTGGAAGACATGGCGGGGAACGACGAAGCGCGCATGGCGCGCATGCTGGCGCGGATCGATCCGGGCATCGCGGTTCTGTCCGGCAACAACGACATCGACCAGGCGTTCGGCGAAGTCGGCAGCGTGACCGGCGTCTATTTGTTCGACGCCCGGGGAAAGCTGGTGCTGAAGGTCGGCGGCATGCTCGGCCCCTCGGGCCGACATTTCCTGCCGCGCGACCAACTCAGGGCGGCACTGGCCAGGATGGACGGCGCCGCCTAGGCGGCGCGGCGGGCTTCCTGACCGTTGTAGGTATCGAGCCCGATTTCCAGCATCCGGCGCACAGCGTCCTCAAGGCGGTCGCCGCATTCGAAGGCGGTCGCCTCGAGGCGTTCCAGCACCCGTTCCGGGATGCGGACGTTGAGATGGGCCAGCTCGCGATCGTTGGTTGGAAAGCGCATAGTCTCCACTTTTCTTCTTGGGTGAGCCTCGCCCGTAACGTAGGACGCGGCCCGCCCGTTTCAACTGCGCCTTCCTATAGTCGTGAAGTGTGACCGTGCGGTTGCAATCGCGCGGCGGTTCAGCGCGTCAGCCTGACCTCGCTGCGGCTCGACACGGCGATCGCGGCCAGACAGTTCAGGCCATTGTCCGTCTCGCACGACGTCACCTCGTTGACCAGCACCTCGCCGATCGGGCTGCAGTCGAGCGGCCGCAGGCCGAAGGACCGCAAGGTGGACTTGCGCGGCAGCAGCGCGCCGAAGGGCACGCTGAAACGCCCAATGTTGACGCCGCCCTTGTCGAACAGCACGAACTCGATCGTCAGGTCCCCGATGTTCGCCGCCGATTCGTTGGTCAACCGCCAGTCCAGACGACAGGCTTCGCCCTGCTGTTCGACGCGGTTGAGTTCGAGCTTCAGGGACTGATCCTGCGCACCGGCAGAACCGGGCAAGAAAACGGCGACAAGAGCCGCAACACAGACTGCAAACCAGGCATTTCTCACGATCGCGTTCCCCCAACTGTAGCGATGCGTCGCAAGCCTCACGGCGGCGCTAGGCGAAGTCAAGGTGTCACCCGGTACGTCGCGGAAAACGGTTCACGACTCGGGCCGCGCACGCTCGCCCAGCACGGCGCCACCGACGTGCTGGCCGGCCGGCAGTTCGGATCCCGGCGGGAACGGCCGGCTGTCGCCGATCCGGTAGTGCGAATCGTGGGTCAACGCGATGTTGCGGATCCGCGGCCAGATTTCCCGGCGCAGGAAGATCTGGTCGGCCCAGCGGCCGCCATAGTCGTCGATCTTGGCATCCGCCATTACCGCCATGTCGGGCAGGACACCGGCGATGCCGCCCCACATGCCGGCCAGGATCAGTTCGAGATGGGCCAGACTGTCGCGCATCACGTGAAAGGCCGTGCCGGATTCGATCCACGCGGCAACCGCCGCCGCCTCGCGCGCATTGAGCCGCGCGTCGCAGTCGCGGCAAAGAAAGCGGTCAATCGCCGGATCGTTGGCCGCCTCGAAGCGCCAGAAAAGGCCCCGCGCCGCGCGTTCGGGCCGGGGCATCACGACGACCTCGGCCCCGGCCTTCTCCAGCGCGTTGGTCACCGGACCGGGCACGGTCGCATCGACATAGAAGCGCGCGGTCCAGTGCGGATAGACGGTCTTCGCCAGCGTCGCATTCTCCAGCGCCCCGGCAAGGTATTCGGTCTTTTCGCCCCACAGCGAGAATGCGATGACGTTGCGCGCCGGATCGTCGGTGCGGAACGGCGCTACGGTGACGGACGATGACGCAATCGCAACGTCGGGTACCGACGTCACGGCCTGGGCGTCCTTGAGTTCGAGCGCGCGCTGTCCGGCGCGCGCCGCTTCGTCGCCGCGGCCGAGGCGGTGCAGCGTCGTGGCTAGGTTGGCCGCTGCCAGCGCGTCCTCCGGTGCCAGCGCGACGGCGCGTTCGAGAACCGGCAATGCCTCGTCGTAGCGGCCCAGCGCGCGCAGCGCGCCGCCGAGGTTCTGGTTGAAGCCGGGCTCGTCGGGCCGCAGCGCCAGCGAACGACGCATCAGGTCGATCCCGGCCTCGCGCTCGCCGCGCTGGAACCGGATGACGCCGATGAAGTGAAGACTGCCGGGATGGTCCGGCATCTCCGCGAGAATGGACTCGAAAGTGGCCTGGGCGTGGTCGAGAGCGCCGCGGCGGAGATGCGCGGCGCCTTCCTCGAACCGTCCGCGCAGTTCGCTGCCGTTGTCGCTCATGCGCGCCGCCGCCGGGCGGTTGCGGTGGGCTTGTAGAAGTCGGGATGCTTGTCGGCGATCCAGGCGACGAAGCGTGACACCTCGGGATGGTAGCGCAGGCCGTCAACCGTGGCGAGCGGCCCGTCCAGTTCGCGGTCGTCCAGGGTCGTGTGGATCTTGCGATGGCAGATCGGGTGCAGGTCGACCGTGACGCGGCCGCCGCGCGCGCGCGGCACGAGATGTTGTTTTTCGCGCCGGACGCCGAGCGGCCGCCCGCAAAGCTGGCAGGTGTCCGTCACGCCTCGCCGGATCTAGCGATGCAGATCCAGCATGTACCAGGCGCCGCGCATCATACTCGACTGGCTGGCCGCCGGCGCCAGCCCTTCCCTGGCCTTGCCCTTGGCGAACCCGGCCTTCTCGGCCTCGCCGATCAGGTCCATTTCGAACAGCCGCGGCATGAAGGGTTCGTCGTTGTAGTGGGCCTCCCAGTCGGGCGCGATGTGGTCGACCGGATGCTCTCGGTACTTGAAGAAGCCCGGCACCTCGGCATGCACGGCAATACCGCCCGGCGCGAGCAGGCGCCGCGTTTCGCGCAGGATGTTCGGGATCGCCTTGCGCGAGGTCTCGTGCAACAGGATGTGCGAGACGATCAGGTCGAAGTGCCCGTCGGGATAATCGGTCGCCTCGGCCGAGGCCTGACGGAAGTGGACCGCCTTGCCCAGGCCATCGGCCCGCGCGTGGGCGTAGCGCAGCATCGGCGCGCCGACGTCGATCGCGTGAATCTCGGCACCGGGAAAGGCGTCGCAATAGGGCAGCGTGCTCTGCCCCGCGGCGCAGCCCATGTCGAGAATGTGGCGCGGCTTGAACTTGGGATAGTTCTCGCGCAGGTACATGATGACGCTCTTGCCCATGTCGTCGTTGAGGCCGCCCTGGGTGCCGACGCCGTAGCTGTAGACCGCATGGTCGTAGAGCGCGCCGGCGAAGAAGTCGTCGTCCATCATCTCGCTGCCATAGCCGCCCGGCTGGATGTGGATGTCGACGACCTGGTTGTAGCGCGGCACTTCGACGTCCGGATTGAGCGTCAGCGACCCCTTGGTCTTTCCCCTGGCGAGGCGCGCCTTTTGCGCCTGCAAGTTCTCGTAGGAACGCTCTGTGGTCTCGCCGGAGTTGGACCACATGAGCTCCTGCTGGGTCCGCTTGATCGACGAGAACATCTGGTAGAACGGATCCGCCAGCATTTCACGGCGGATCTCGTGGCGATCCTTGGGATCGCGGCCGTGGCGGCTGCGGAAGGCCGGCGCGACGCGCCCTTCATAGACCCTCTTGTTACCCGGAATGAGGCTCGAGAACATGTTGAGTTTGAGGCTGCGCGTGAATTCCTGGCGCGCGCCGTCGTCGTGGGTTTCGTGGGCAAGCATGGGATGTTCGATCTGGGTGCTCACGGGCCTTCTCCCTTTGATTCCGAGGGCGCAGTCTAGCAG
>JAYQVF010000155.1:0-7853 GCA_038148335.1 Alphaproteobacteria bacterium
CCTGCACAAAGCGCTACACAATGTCAGCAATCGCGGACAGGAAATCTACGAGGCAATCTGCAAGGACTACGACTTGCCGCTCGGCCTAATCGCTCCATGCAATCTCGACCATCCGCTGTTCAAGACCCTGGATCGCGACACCTACGAGCGCAGCACCAAGGGCGACACGTTGCTGATGCTGATGAACGCCGGAAACTTCCATGCTGAGATCACACGCCTTAGCCTGGAGAATGAGCACCTTCTGTTCGGCTCATCGGCCAATCTGACTCTGACCGGCACCCGCTTCCGCGTTGACGACATGCAACCCGAAATAACCGGCATTGCCGACATCGTCGTCGACTATGGCCTGATGAAGTATCACTCGTATGCAGCGTCCTCCACGCTTCTGGACGTCGAGAACTGCACCGTCCATCGCTACGGCGTTTGCTATGAGAACATCGCCGATATCCTCCGCCGCCACTTTAAGATCGATCTGCCCCCAAGACCGTCGGAGTGAGCAAGCCATGAGGGCAGCCTTAAGCTGCCTGCGGGTCACAGCGCTTGCCGCCTGCGTTTGGTTCTTGGCGTCGGAGTCCGATAGCGCTGCCGAGACGATTGATCTCGAATTGACCGCGGTCCATCTCGATTTTGAAGACTCGACTCGCGACCGTCTCGGACCACTGCAATACCGTGGCGGATTTTCTCTCAAGTCGCCGCATGGCGATTTCGGCGGACTCTCGGGAATCGTCGTTTCCGACTACGAGCTAACGGCCGTGACCGATCGCGGCTTCTGGTTCCGCGCCCACCTCGATACCGACAGCGAAGGTCGCCTTGTGGGTATTCATGAGGGCAGCCTTTCGCCGATCCTGAGCAGTAAGGGCGAAGTACTCAGCATCCAGCGCGGCGAGCACGATGCCGAAGCACTCGAACGCTGGAACGGCAAGCTCGCGGTCTCGTTCGAGCGGTTTCACCGGATCGGCCTCTATGATCCGGTCGAGGGAGATCAGGGACGCCCGACCTATGTCGACGGCCTTCAACTGGCCCGGCAACCGCCAAACGGGGGAATCGAAACCCTCGTCAGTCTCGGCGACGGACGTCTCCTGGCCCTAAGCGAGGAAATGGAGGCGACACCGGAAAGCCTCATGGGATGGCTCATCGACGGGAACCAACGCGCGAGCGTGAGGTATCCGAAGTCGCGGTGGAAGCCGACCGATGCCGCTTTTCACCCCGATATCGGGATCCTCGTGCTTGAGCGCCGCTTTTCGGGTCTCGGCGGCTTTTCGGCGCGTATTCGGAGAATCGACCCGGCCAGCGTCGTGCCGGATGCCATGCTCGGCGGCCCCATCGTTGCGACATTCGAAGCGCCGACCATCACCGACAACTTCGAGGGATTGGCGATCTCTCAGGACGGGCCTGGCAGCATCACCGTCTGGATTCTGTCCGACGACAACTTCAACTTCCTGCAGCGAACCCTATTGCTGGCGTTTCGCTGGATCGGCGACTGACGTCTACTTCGTACCGAAGAGCCGGTCGCCCGCGTCACCGAGGCCCGGAACGATGTAGGCGTGATCGTTGAGCTTTTCGTCGAGCGCCGCCACGAAGATCGGCACATCAGGGTGCGCAGAGACAAGACGTTCGACCCCTTCCGGTGCGGCGACAAGAGCCATGAAGCGGATTTCCTTGTCGGCAACGCCCCGTTTGTTGAGGACGTCCAGTGCATAGGAGGACGAATTTCCCGTTGCGAGCATGGGATCAACGACGATGAAAATGCGGCCTTCGACTTCGGGTAGCTTCACGAGGTACTCGACGGCATCAAGCGTACTGGGATCACGGTACACGCCGATGTGCCCGACGCGTGCCGATGGCATTAGTTCCAGGAGCCCGTCCGCCATGCCCAGGCCGGCCCGCAGGATCGGCACAATGGCGACCTTTTTGCCGGCGATGAACTTGCCCATGGTTTCGGCAACCGGCGTCACGACCTTCTCTTCGCGGACCGGCAGGTCGCGGGTGATCTCGTAGCCCATCAAAAGGCCGATTTCTTTCAGCAACGCCCGGAAGTCTTTGGTCGAACAAGTCTTGTCACGCATCAAGCTTAGCTTGTGCGTGATCAGCGGATGGTCGAGGACCCTGAGGGTCGGAAATCGCGGATCAGCTGGCACGGGTTTCCGTCGGTGCTGTCGGCAGGGGCGAAACGAAGCGCATCAGCGCACCATAGGGGACAAGAAGCATCGCGGCCATCGTCAACTTGACGGCGAAGTCGCCAAGACCAAGCGTCACCCACGGCACCCCGGTGCCGACGAAAGCCAAGCTAAAGAAGAGCGCCGTGTCGAGAGCGGATGCGGAGACCGACGACACCAGGGGCGCGCGCCACCAGGTCATCCGTCGCAGCCGATCGAAGACCATGATGTCTAGGAGTTGCCCCACCAGAAAGGCAATGCCGCTCGCCGCACCGATTCGGGCACCGGCAAAGAAGACCGACAGAGCAACCCCGATCAGAAAGCCCACATACACGACGCGACGGGCCGCGGCAGGACCATAGTGCCGGTTGGTCAGATCGGTGACCAGAAAGGCCACAGGAAAAGTGAATGCGCCCCAGGTCAGATAGTCGTTGATCGGAATCTGGACCAGGATGTTGGATGCCACCACGACGGCGACCATCGCAACGACCGGCAAGATCAGAGCGCGCAGCGGCATGTGACCGACTCCAGGTATCCGAGCGCGGGCGAGCCGCGTCGGCGGCTCAGAATAGGGGACGCGGGACTAGGCCGCCGCGGCCGCGCTGCGCGCAACCTTCTTCTTGATATCGCGGGCGCGGGTACTGAGCTGCTCGTCCTTGGCCTTGAGCAGAAAAGCATCAAAACCGCCCGCGTGGTCGACAGAGCGCTGGGCGTGGCGGCTGATCCGCAGGCGGAAGGTCTGGCCCAGCGCATCGCTCAGCAACGATATTTCCTGGATATTCGGGAGATACCGGCGGCGCGTTTTGTTATGGGCGTGACTGACGTTGTTACCGGTCTGCACACCTTTTCCGGTGAGTTCGCAACGCCTGGACATCGGATTCCTCTCGCTCTGCCTCCGGCCCCTGCCGGAAAGGGCGATTGTTTAGTTCCAGTACCCGCCAGCGTCAAGGTTGCCGCAACACGCGAACTCACAAGGTTTGGCCACAATGGTCGAAACGGCAAAAAAACACATATTATCAGCTACTTATCGCCTCGACCGGTGGCGACGCTTCCGCGCCGCAGGAAAGCCTGCCTCACCTTGCGAGCGGCTGCCGGGGGCAGGAGGCGGTTCGCGGCGACCTCAGCCTCAAGCTGCGCGGCGAGCGCCGCAACCGCTTCATCGCGCCGCAAGGCATCCAGAATGCCCCCCGTGACTTCCTGCCACATCCAGTCGTGGAGCTGACGCGCGCGCCGGCGCGTCCAGTCGTCGCCCTCCCGAAAGGCGGCAACACAGCGCTGAAGCGTCTGCCAGACGGCGTCGATGCCCCTTCGCTCCAGCGCCGAGCATTGCACGACCTCGGGACGCCAGTTTCTTGCCTGATGACGCAGCAGGCCGAGCGCGCCGTGATATTCGGCCGCGATCCGGCCCGCCGCATTCAGAAGATCGCCATCCGCCTTGTTGACCACAACGATGTCGACCAGTTCGACGATTCCCCGCTTTATTCCCTGCAGCTCGTCCCCGCCGCCTGGCGCAATGAGCAACAGGAAGACATCGACCATATCGGCGACCGCCGCTTCGGACTGTCCGACACCGACGGTCTCGACGATGATGAGATCGAAGCCGGCGGCCTCACATAGCAGTGCTGCCTCGCGTGTCCGTCGCGCCACACCCCCGAGGGTTCGACCTGCCGGAGACGGACGGACAAAGGCTGCGGGATGGCGCGAGAGGTCCTCCATCCGGGTCTTGTCCCCAAGAATCGACCCGCCGGACAGGCGGCTCGAAGGGTCGATCGCGAGCACCGCGACCTGATGCTGTTGGGAAATCGCGTGCATGCCAAACGCCTCGACGAAGGTCGACTTGCCGACACCGGGCGGACCGGAGATCCCGACCCTTGTTGACCGCCCGGTTTCGGGCAGTACGACGTTGAGCAGCCGCTCGGCACGCTCCTGGTGGGTCGGGAGTTCGGACTCGACCAACGTAATTCCGCGCGCAAGTGCGCGTCGATCGCCGCGCAAAATCGCCTGTGCGAGCGAAGCGTCGTCGTTCAAATCGTTCTGCGGCATCGCTTCGATTCGATACATGCGGAATGACGCCGACGCAATGCGGAGCCGATGGTTGCGCCAGAAGACCTAATCGTCTTCCGATTTGGGAGGAGGCGACCCCATCAGGGCCTCATAAAGGCGCTCTACATTCTCCTCACCCAGCGCCGCGCGCGTTTCGGCGCGAATCCTCATGGCGTTGCGGATCAAATCCTCGCGCTCGGCTTCCCGCCGCGCCGCCTGCCGCTTGGCACGGCCAAAGGGATTGAGGTCGCGGGATGCGAGCTCGCGCAGACGCTTGGCCCCGCGCCGGACGCGGCCGTCGCGGATTGGTGAAGGCTCCGAAACGTCATCCATCGGCGTTTCGAAAGGATCGGTTTGTTTTTGAGCCACTTCGTCCTCTGTTTCGATCGCCCATGCTGGTTCGATTGGATCCGGAATCGATTCTACTGGCGACCGTGTTGCCTCCCACCCCGGATCGAACAACTCCTCATCCTCCGTTTCGCGCGGCGCGGGATTGGCCCAGTCGGGCTCCACCGGCGGCGGCACAACCCGGCGCGCGCTGGACTCCCAGCCAGGATCGATGGGTTGCGGCTTTTTCCGAGAGGCGCGCGGAGGGTCGTCGACCCAGTCGGGATCGATCCGTGCTTCAGCCCGCCCTTCGTCGGCGGAAGATGCACGCGCCCAGTTCGGTTCGAACGGCTCCAATGCGTTTCGTTCGGCCGCATCAAGAGCGTCGCTGACGTCGTCGGGGACCCAGGGCGGATCGATGGGGCCGCGCAGCCGTGCCGGAAGTCGCGCCAACGGCGGATCGTTCAGCCAGGGCGGATCGCTGACGGCCTCGTCCTTCAGAGTCATCGGTTCCTCGTCGCGCGCCCAGTCCGGCTCGATAGGCTCCAGTGGCGGGTCATCGGCTCGCACGTTTTCGGCCCAGGGTGGATCGACGGGACCAGTGGGCGCTCTATTTGTCTGCGCGGTCGCCCAGGGAGGATCGATGGGAGCCGGTTCGGCCAGGGCGGCGCGCAGCGCATCCTCATCGTCCGGCACGTCGTCCATCCAGGGAGGGTCAATCGGCTCAACAGGATCCGGCGCGTCCGGGGCGCTCGCCCAATCGGGCTCGAATGGAACAAGGGGCGGTTCGGGAAGGTCCTGCGCCCAAGACGGTTCGATGGGCGCCGGTCGGGCGCGCGATGGCCGTGGCGCGTCGACCCATGGCGGATCGACAGGTACGTGAACTGCTGCAGGGCCTCGCCTGATCGGTCTTCTAGCCATTCGACGAAGTCCCGCCGTCCACGGTGGGCACCCCCGAAAAGTGCGTCGCCCGGTCTCCGGTCCAAGAAGCCGGTCGCCGGGTCAGCATTGTCGGAACACTGCGAATCATGGCACTTTTCAGAACGAGGCTAGAATCTGATCACATGGCATAGGCTGGGACCCTACACCCGATGTCACAACGAGATACAGAAATCGCCGGGAACCTGACGAATCCCGAGGTCTGGGTCCGTCTCTTGTTCATGATTCTCTTTGCTGGCGGCTTCTATATCGCGGCATGGGTCGGCGCCGCGGTTGCCCTGATTCAGGTCGGATTCAAGTTAATAACTGGTAAGCCCGTGCCCCGGTTGGCGATGTTCGGGACGAGCCTGGCGCGATTCCTTGGGCAAATTGCCGTCTTCGAGACGTTCGGGTCCGACCAATGGCCGTGGCCGTTTGCCCCATGGCCCGATGGTAGTAGGGCCACACCATCGAGACCCGGCGCCGCCGGTCCTGCGTCGGCACGTACGAGACGGACCCGCGTGGTGAGGACGGCTGGCCGCAAGGCCCAGGACGAGAACGACCGATAGACTAGGCGGCCGCCTTGTTGTCACCGAGCAACGACAGGATGCGGCCCGCGGCCGTCACGATATTGCTCCCCGGACCGAAGATCGCGCCGACACCCGCTTTGACCAGGAAATCATAGTCCTTGGGCGGGATGATTCCCCCCACGACGACGACGATGTTGCCGCCACCTTGGGCGCGCAGTGCTTCGATGAGTTGGGGCACCAGGGTCTTGTGCCCGGCCGCCTGTGACGAGATGCCAACGACGTGCACGTCGTTCTCGATCGCCTGCCGGGCCGCCTCTTCTGGCGTCGCGAACAGAGGGCCGATGTCGACGTCAAAGCCAATGTCAGCCATCGCCGTCGCGATGACTTTGGCGCCGCGGTCATGCCCGTCTTGACCCAGCTTCGCGACGAGAATGCGCGGCCGCCGCCCTTCGCGCGCGGCAAACCGGTCGACGGCGTCACGAGCCTTGGCGAACTGCCCGTCTTCCTGGAACGCCTCCCCATAGACACCTGAAATCGCCTGAGTCTGCGCAAGGTGCCGTCCGAAAACTTCTTCGAGCGCCGCGGACACCTCGCCAACCGTCGCACGCGCGCGGATCGCCTCGATGCTGAGCGCCAGCAGGTTGCCGCCGGCGGTCGCCCCATCGCGCAGCGCGGCGAGCGCGCCCTCGGCGGCTGCGGCATTGCGCTTCTGCTTCAACACGTTCAACCTTTCGACCTGCTGAGCCCGGACCTTGCGGTTATCGACCTCAAGAAGTTCGACCTCGTCCGCCTCGTCACGGCGATATTTGTTGACGCCGACCACAACCTCTTCGCCGCGGTCGATCCGCGCCTGCTTGCGCGCCGCCGACTCCTCGATCCGGAGCTTCGGCAGACCCTGGCCTACGGCCTTCGTCATCCCGCCGAGGTCATCGACCTCGGCAATCAGCTTGCGAGCCTCTTCCACCAACGCCTGAGTCAGCGATTCGACGTAGTACGAACCGCCCAGCGGATCGATGACGTGCGTTACGCCTGTCTCTTCGGCAAGGATCAGCTGGGTGTTGCGCGCAATCCGCGACGACAACTCAGACGGCAATGCCAGGGCTTCGTCGAACGCGTTCGTATGCAGGCTCTGGGTGCCGCCGAGAACGGCGGCGAGCGCCTCGTAGGCCGTACGAACGATGTTGTTGTGCGGATCCTGCTCGGTCAGCGAAACCCCCGACGTCTGGCAATGCGTCCGCAAGGAGAGCGAGCGAGAGTCCTTGGGATTGAACTGTTGCATCAGTTCCGCCCAGAGGACGCGCGCCGCACGAAGTTTGGCGACCTCCATGAAGAAGTTCATGCCGATGCAGAAGAAGAATGAGAGACGCGGCGCAAAGGCATCGATGTCCATGCCGCCCGCCAGTGCCGCCTTCACGTACTCGACGCCGTCCGCCAGTGTATATGCCAGCTCCTGCACCAGCGTGGCGCCCGCCTCCTGCATGTGATAGCCGGAGATCGAGATGGAATTGAACCGAGGCATATGCGTTGCGGTATGCGCGATGATGTCGGACACGATCCGCATCGACGGCTCGGGAGGATAAATATAGGTGTTGCGGACCATGAACTCCTTCAGAATGTCGTTCTGAATGGTGCCGGAAAGCTGGTCCTGGGGCACGCCCTGCTCTTCCGCGGCGACGATGTAGCCAGCCAGCACCGGCAGGACGGCGCCGTTCATCGTCATCGATACACTTACTTTGTCGAGCGGAATGCCGTCGAAGAGCACCTTCATGTCCTCGACCGAATCGATAGCCACGCCGGCCTTGCCGACGTCACCTTCAACGCGGGGATGGTCGGAGTCATAGCCTCGGTGCGTCGCAAGATCGAAGGCAACCGATAGGCC
>JAYQVF010000156.1:0-7841 GCA_038148335.1 Alphaproteobacteria bacterium
TCCGGCATGTTGGTCATGCCGATCACGTCGCATTTCCAGCTGCGATAGAGTTCCGACTCGGCGCGCGACGAAAATTGCGGCCCTTCCATGCACAGATAGGTGCCGTTGCGCGCAACGTCGAGCCCGAGCGTCCGTGCCGACGCTTCCAACGCATCGCCCAGTCTCGAGCAAACCGGATTGGCCATCGACACATGAGCCACCATGCCATGGCCGAAGAAGCTCTTGTCGCGGGCAAACGTGCGGTCGATGAACTGGTCGACGACCACAAACGTGCCCGGCGCAAGCTCTTCCCGGAAAGAGCCCACGGCCGACAGCGAAATGACGTCGGTCACGCCGGCCCGTTTCAGGATGTCGATGTTGGCCCGGTAGTTGATGTCCGACGGGGCGTGAACATGGCCGCGGCCATGTCGCGGCAGGAAAACGATCTTTATTCCCTCGAGGACGCCGGTGAAGATGTCGTCTGACGGCGTTCCCCAGGGCGATTCCACCCTGATCCACGCCGTATCGGTCAGCCCCTCGATTTCATAAAGGCCCGACCCGCCAAGGACGCCGATCACCGGCCTTGCGTGTTTCTCACTCATGTACCACCTCGAATCGCGCCGGGCATTCTAGGGCATGCCACGGGAGGAGCGTAGGAGCCAAACAAAAGGGGCCGCATCGGCGGCCCCTTTTCTCGATCTTGTCCGACCGGCCTAGTGGTCGAGTTCGCGCCAGACGCGCTGCTTCACGAACCAGAAAAGGATCGTCAGCAGGATCAGGAAGATCATCGTCTGGAAGCCCATCGAATGGCGCCGCTCCAGTTCCGGATTGGCCGCCCAGTGCAGGAAGGTCGCCACGTCTTCCGCCATCTGCTCGACCGAGGCATCGGTGCCGTCGGCGTACTCGATGATCCCTTCGGAGAGCGGTGCCGCCATCGCGATCTGATGACCCGGGAAGTACTCGTTGTAGTTCATCCCTGGCGCCATCGCCACGCCGGACGGCGCATCCTTGTAGCCGACGAGAAGCGCCCGAACGTAGTCAGGACCATTCTCACGGGCCTTGGTGATGAGCGAGAGATCCGGCGGCAGAGCGCCACCGTTGGCCGAGCGCGCCGCCTGCTCGTTGGCGTAGGGCGACGGAAACGCATCGGCCAGACGCGCCGGGCGCGTCGTCGGATCACCGAACTCGTCGGGCTCACCGGCCACCTGGTATTCCTCGGCCAACGCCTTGGCTTCGGCTTCGGTGAAACCGATGTCGACCAGATTCCGAAACGCCACAAACTTCATGGAGTGGCACGCCGAACAAACGTCCTTGTAGACCTTGTAGCCCCGTTGCAGTGCCGGGCGCTCGAAGGTGCCGAACAGGCCGTAGAACGACCAGTCGTGCTTGGGCGGCGCAACTTCGGCCTCCGCTGCAAGCGCCCGATCGGCGCCACCGGCAAGGGCAAGGGTCACCGCCGCGGCGGCTAGCATTCCACGCAACCTAGTCATTCCGCGGCCTCCGTCGCGGCAGCGCCGCTCTTGAGTACAGGCTTACTGATGCTTTCCGGCAAGGGTCTGGGCCGTTCAAACCACCCCACGAACGGCAGGATGATGATGAAGTGGGCAAAGTAGTAGATCGTCGCCAGGCGGCCGATCAACAACGGCGTCCCCTCGGGATGCTGCGCCCCGACCCAACCCAGAACGATGACGTCGAGCACGAAGATCCAGAAGAAGTAGCGGTAGGTCGGGCGGAACCGAGCCGAACGCACGCGCGACGTGTCGAGCCAGGGAAGCAGGAACAGGATCGCAATGGACGCCCCGAACAGGATCACGCCGCCCAGCTTGTCGGGCACCGAACGAAGGATTGCGTAGAACGGCAGGAAGTACCATTCCGGCACGATGTTCGGCGGCGTCTGTAGCGGGTTGGCTGCGATGAAGTTGTCGGCATGCGACAGGAACAGCGGTTCGTAGAACACGAAGAACGCCAGGATGATCAGGGCAAGGCCGATCACCGACATGTACTTGGACGTGTAGTACGGGTGATACGGCACCGTGTCCTGCTTGCTGCGCGCCGAAATACCCATCGGGTTCGTCGGACCGTGCACATGAAGCGCCCAGACGTGCAGCAACGACACGCCGAAGATCACGAAAGGCAGCAGGTAGTGCAGGCTGAAGAACCGCTGCAGGGTCGGGCTGTCGACGGCAAAACCGCCCCACAGCCAGGTCGTGATCTCGCTACCGACCCACGGAATGGCCGAGAACAGGTTGGTGATCACAGTGGCGGCCCAGAAGCTCATCTGGCCCCACGGCAACACGTAGCCCATGAAGGCCGTCGCCATCATGATCACGAGAATCACGACACCGATGATCCACAACAGCTCGCGTGGCGCCTTGTAGGAGCCGTAATACATGCCGCGCAGGATATGGATGTAGGCCGCGGCGAAGAACAGCGACGCGCCGTTCGCGTGCACGTAGCGCAACAGCCAGCCGTGGTTCACGTTGCGCATGATATGCTCGACCGAGTCGAACGCCATCGCGCCGTTCGGAATGTAGTGCATCGCCAAGAAAATGCCCGTGGCGATCTGAATGATCAGCGCGAGGAACAGAACCGACCCGAGCGACCACCAGTAGTTGAGGTTCTTCGGCGTCGGCATGTCGCGACCGATCGTGGCCTCGACAGCGCTGAAAATCGGCAACCGGTATTCGATCCATCGAACAAGACGGTTGTTGTATTGGCGTGCAGGTCCTCCAGCCATTTTCTAACCGTCCCCTATCCGAGCTGAATCGTGGTGTCGCTGATGAAAGCGTACGGCGGCACTTCGAGGTTCGACGGCGCAGGTCCCTTTCGGATACGGCCCGACGTGTCGTAGTGCGACCCGTGACAGGGGCAGAACCACCCGTCGTAGTCACCTTGGCGTTCGCCGACGCGCTGGCCCTGGGGAATACAACCCAGGTGCGTGCAAATTCCGACCATTACCAGCCATTCGGGCTTCTGGACCCGGTCGGCGTCAGCTTGCGGGTCCTTGAGCTCGCCCAGATCCACATTCTGTGCTTCGGCAATCCGCTTGGCGGAGCGGTGGTCGATGAAGACGGGCTTCTTGCGCCACATCACCGTGATCCTCTGCCCTTCTTCGATGGGGGCCAGATCGACCTCCAGGGTGGCCTCGGCCAGCACGTCCCGGGAGGGGTTCATCGAGTTCACGAAGGGCCAAACCGCCACACCGGCGCCAACCGCGGCAGCGGCTGTTGCGGCGACAAAAATGAAGTCGCGTCGGGTGCCCTCTTCGCCCTTGTCGTGGGCTGTGGTCGCCATTGAATAACCTCGTCAAAACCAAGGATTTGCGCGCGTCTTTATTCCACCAATTGGAAATAATGTCCAGAATCAGGGCGCACAGCGACATGTTGCCGCAGCGCAACATTTCTTGCGAATGCCCACCGTTACTCTAGCCCGGAAATGTAGGGGTTCATGCGCCTCGCTCTTTTTCAACCGGATATCCCCCAGAACCTCGGGGCCCTGATTCGTTTCGGGGCCTGCCTCGGCATCCCGATCGACGTCATCGAGCCATGCGGGTTTCCCCTCGGGGAGCGAGGAATCCGGCGTGCCGCGCTGGACTATGCTCTCTACGCGGAGATCGTTCGCCATCGCTCCTGGGAATCCTTTCGGGACGCCCGCCGCAGCCAGCGCCTGGTGCTGTTGAGCACCAAGGCGGAAAAACCGTATCACCAGTTCGATTTCGCCGCGAACGACTGCCTCGTTGTCGGCAGCGAGAGCGCCGGGGTTCCCGCGCATCTGCACGGGCAGTTCGCGCAGGCGCTGCGTATTCCCATGCGCAGCGGACCGAGGTCCCTTAACGTCGCGCTCGCTGCCGCTATGGTGACGGGCGAAGCCTTGCGACAGATTGGGCATCTGTCGTCGCTCGAATAGAGGAGAGTTCATGGCGAAGAATCTCGAGGACAAGCGGCAGGCCGCCGCAACCTGGTTCGAGACCCTGCGAGACCGCATTTGCGCCGCCTTCGAAGCCCTGGAGGATGCGCACGCAGGACCGAACAGCGACAAACCGGCCGGTCGATTCGAACGAAAGACATGGGAACGCGCGGGCGGCGGCGGCGGCACGATGTCGATCATGCACGGCCGCGTCTTCGAGAAGGTCGGCGTCAACATCTCCACCGTCCACGGCGCGTTTTCCGAGGAGTTCCGAAAGAATATCCCCGGAGCGGGAGACGACGGCCAGTTCTGGGCGAGCGGGATCTCTCTGGTGGCGCACATGTGCTCGCCGCTCGTACCGGCGACCCACATGAACACGCGCTTCATCACGACGACGAAGTCGTGGTTCGGCGGCGGCGCCGACCTGACCCCCATGTATCCGAACGATGACGACACGAAGGCGTTTCACGCCGGGCTCAAGGCCGCCTGCGACCGGCACGACGCCGCGTACTACCCCAAGTTCAAGGAATGGTGCGACGAGTACTTTTTCATCAAGCACCGCAACGAGCCGCGCGGCGTCGGCGGCATCTTCTACGACTATCTTGACTCGGGCGACTGGGACGACGACTTCGCCTTCACCCGCGACGTCGGCGAGGCCTTCGCCGAAACCTATCCGGCGATCGTCAGGGAGCATTTCGACAAACCATGGACTGCCGAGCAGCGCGAGCACCAGTTGATCCGGCGCGGGCGCTACGTCGAGTTCAATCTTGTGTACGACCGCGGAACCCAGTTCGGCCTCAAGACCGGCGGCAATATCGAAGCGATCCTGATGTCGCTGCCGCCGGAGGTGAAATGGCCGTGACTCGCGAACGCCCGCGCGCCGACATAGAGTCGATGCGGTCCCAGCCCGGAAATTCCCGACCATGAAAGCCGTTCTCGCCATCGTCGCCGCCCTGTCCCTCTCGCCACCGGCACTGGGCGCCGAGATCCGGATTCAGGATTTCTACGGCCGGTGGGTGGGCGAGGGCGTCGCCGAGACCGAGACCGGAGAGGCGACGGAACGGCAGAGCCGCGGACTGGAGGTGATCGTCCGCGATCATCCCGTCGGCTTTCAGCTCTGCTGGTCGACCATTCGACGCGAGCCGGATGCCCCCGACCGACAGTCGTTTGCCATGATGCTGTTTGCCCCGAGCGGCGCGCCCGGGAAATGGAACGCCACATTCGCCGGCGACGGCTCCGCGGCGGAAGCGCACGCGGACGCCAGTCTGGAGGGAGATACCCTTCGCGTCACCAATCGCGCGACCAACGAGGCCGGCGAGACGGAAGTTCAGATCTACGAACGCAGCCTGCGCCGGGGCGGGATGGATCTGTACTTTTCGCGCTACGATGACGATCTTCTGGCGCGCACCGTCCAGGGCCGCCTGGAACCCGCCGAGCGAAAGCCGGGAGAGTCCGCGCCCTGGTGCTAGCAGTTGTGCCGCCGCACCGGCCGTCGCTACACTCGGCGCCAGAAGAGGAACCGCACCATGATTCGCTTGTCGCTCGCCCTAGTCGGACTCGTCGCCTTTCTCGCTACGGCCACACCGGGCCACGCGCAATCGTCGGTCAACATCACTGCGTTCTACGGGATGTGGTCGGGGAGTGCGATTTCGGAAAGCAACATCAGCGTGAATTTCCGCCTGACCGCACGCGACATGGACGTCGAAGTCCGGCCCGATGACGGCGGGTTCCGCGTTGTCTGGACCACGATCCTGCGTCAACGAGGCGACCCCAACAACCCGACCATCGAGCGCCGGTCGACGGAGCTGCGCTTCGAGCCGACCAACAAGCCAAACGTCTGGCGCGCGGTCGGCGCCCGTGACCCGATGACCGACGACCCCTACGCCTGGGCGCACATCAGCGGGCAGACCCTGACCATCAACACCATGGTGATCCGCGACGACGGGGGCTACGACATGCAGGTCTACGAACGCACGCTGAAGGCGACAGGAATGGACCTGCAGTTCACGGCGTTCCGCGACGGCGAGGAACGGCGCACCGCAAAGGGACGACTGGTCAAGGTCGCGAACTAGGGCGATTCACCGCCGCCCTGCCGGCGCTCCAGGTCCCGCAGCTTGCGCAAACAGGCGCGGCGGTCGGCGGCGAAGTCCGTCTCGATCCACCAAGCCTCGACCTCGTGCAACAGATCACCGATCTGCGGCCCTTCGCCGACGCCGAGGTCTTTGACGTCATCGCCGCGCAGCGGAAACTTCGGAATCTCCCACGATGCCGCCATCTGGACGTGCGGCATAAAGCTTACCGCGGTTCCCTGTCGCGACCAGGCGATCCACACCAGATCGGCAAAGGCGCTGCGCCCGACGTGATAGAGAGCGACGTGCATTTCATGTTCGCTCATCTCCGGCGACAGCGGCACCGGCGGCGCCAGCAGGCCCGCGAGGCGACGCCGCTCTGCGCCCGAGAGTCGCAGGCGATCGGCGATCGCCCCAGCCACGCGCTGGCCGCGCTCGGGATCGACATCGAGAATGGCGGCCATGCGCAGGAAAGGATCGGGCTCCAGGTCGGCCGACATTTCGATCTGCTGCAGCACGGCGAGCGTCTCGATGCGGGTCGCCTCCGGCAACACCTCCTGAAGAACGCCGGCAGCCGCCATCATGGAAAGCGCCGTCAGCGCATCGCGCGCCGCCAGAAGACGGAGCAACTCGCCGGCGATGCGTTCGGCCGATAGCGCGCGGACACGTTCGGCCATCTCGGCGCAGGCGGCCAGCGAGTCCTCGTCAGGCTGCGTCCGCCCGTAGTAGGCAAAGAACCGAAAGAAGCGGAGAACGCGCAATGCGTCCTCCTCGATCCTCTGCCGCGGGTCGCCAACGAATCGCAGACGGCCGGCCTTGAGGTCTTCCATGCCGTCGGCCGGATCGTAGATCGTGCCGTCCGGATCGGCATAGAACGCGTTGATCGTGAAGTCGCGGCGGGCCGCGTCTGCCTCCCAATCGTCCGTATACTGGACGACGGCGCGCCGTCCGTCGGTCTCGACATCGCGCCGCAGGGTGGTGATCTCGAAGTGACAGTCGCCGGCAACAGCGGTGATCGTACCGTGGTCGATTCCGGTCGGGATTGCCTTGATGCCGGCGGCCTCGAGCAAACCGATCACCGTGTCCGGCGGGTCCGGGCTCGCCAGGTCGATATCCTTGGCGGCCTCGCCGAGCAGCGCGTTCCTGACGCAACCGCCCACGAAACGAACGGTAGCGCCCTCGGCATCGAGAGCGCCGACGACCGCGGCCGTCGCCGGCGCCGTCATCCAGTCGGGCGGATCAATCGCCAGGATCGGCTTCATTCGCCTTGCTTCGGAACGACGTGGCCGGGAACGATCTTGCCATCCTCAAGCCGCGGCGGGACGTATTCGCCCTCGATCCCTTCGCGCGGGTCGAGCGCCCAGGTAACCAGCAGAACGGCGATCACCAGGACCAGACCGGCCGTGGTCAGCCACAGCCACGGCGCCGTGCGCCATGATGCGCTACGGCCGAGGCTGCGGGCCACGATGATGTAGGCGGCGTACCCGACAAACGGCAGCAGGAAGGGCAGGTATTGCAGCAGTTGTCGGGTCATGCCGGACCACCTCCGAGCGCAAGACGTTCATGCAGGTTGACGAGCATGCCCGCTGTGGCGCCCCAGATGAAGTAGTCCTCATAGGGCAATACGTAGAAGTGACGTTCGGCGCCCTTCCACACGCGGCTCTGCCGCTGGTGGTTTCGCGCATCCAGAATGAAGGACAGGGGAACCTCGAACGCCTCGGCGACCTCGAACCGGTCCAACGCCAGTTCGAAACCCGGCGTCACGACGCCGACGACCGGCGTCACCTCGAACCCGGTCCGGGTCTCGTAGTTCGCCAGCTGACCGACGACTTCGACATAGTCGCGCGAAAGGCCGATCTCTTCCTCCGTCTCGCGCAGCGCCGTCGC
>JAYQVF010000157.1:0-7775 GCA_038148335.1 Alphaproteobacteria bacterium
GAACACCAGACCTTCGTGGATACGGCGGCGCTCGCGCGGGTCGAACCACGTCGGAATCTCGCCCGGCTCTTCGTGCAGTGCGGCGCCGACGCCGTGGCTGGCGAGGTTGCGCACCAGGGTGTAGCCGCGCTGGTGGGCGTAGTGCTGGACGCGCCGGCCGATGCCGCCGAGCGATGCGCCGGCCCGCAGGTCCTTCATGCCGGCGCACAGCGCGCCGCGGCCGTCCTGGCACAGGCGGTGGGCGCGCGGGCTCGCGCCGGGAAGCGCGGCGCTGGCGCCGGTGTCGGCGAAGAAGCCGCTCTTTTCGGCGGAAACGTCGATGTTGACGAGGTCGGCCGGTCCGATGACGGTGTCGTCGGGGATGCCGTGCGCGACGCATTCGTTGACGCTGATGCAGGTCGCGCCGGGAAAGTTGTAGGTCAGTTCCGGCGCCGAGCGGGCGCCTTCCTTTTCCAGCAGGGCGCGGCCGATGCCGTCGAGCTCGCGGGTCGTCATGCCGGGCTCGATCGCCGCGATCATCCGGCGCAGCACGGCGGCGACGATCGCGCCGATGTCGCGCAGTCCTTCGAGTTCGTGGTCCTGGGTCACAGTCATGGTGCTTTCACCATAGCGCCGGCGGCGCAGGCTTCAATCGGCCGATGCCGGCTCGGGGTGCAGTGCGGCCAGGTTTCCTACCTCGGGCAGGAACGGGAAGCGCACGAAGAAGGTCGCGCCGCCGCCGTGATCGGGCTCGATGCCGATCTCGCCGCCCATCCCTTCGACCAGCGTCTTGCAGATCGCCAACCCCAGCCCGGAGCCGCCCTTGTCGTGGGCCGGCGACTGATAGAAGCGCTCGAAGACCCGCTCGCGGTCGCCGGGTAGCACACCGGGCCCCCGGTCGCTGACGCGGAAGCGGACGGAGTCGCCATCGCCGTCGATTTCGGCCGACAGCCGCACCGTCGAGCCGGTCGGCGCAAACTTGGCGGCATTCGACAGCAGATTGCCGAGGACCTGCTGCAGGCGCAGTTCGTCGACTTCGATGCGCCGGCCGCGGCTGTCGTCGAACACTTCCAGTTCGACCTCGGCTTCCTCGAAGAGGAAGCGTGCCTGGTCGGCGGCGCTTTCGACCAACGCCTCGGCGCTCCGGGGCGCGAGGCGGTATTCCACATTGCCGGTCTGGATGCGCTCGAGGTCGAGCATGTCGTCGATGATGCGCACCAGACGCTCGGCGTTCGATTCCGCGATGTTCAGCATCCGACTAGTCTGCGGCGGCAGCTGGTTGTCCTGCATGCCGGTGGCGATCTTCAGCGCCGCGAAGAGAGACGCCAGCGGCGTGCGGATCTCGTGGTTGACCGTCGAGATCAGCGAATCCTTGAACGCCTCGGCCTCGACGCGTGCGGTGATGTCCACGGCGGTGGCGTAGATCAGCTTGCGCCGGACATCGCTCGTCGCGTTCCACTGCAGCCAGCAAAAGCCGCCGTGCTTGTGGCGGAAGCGATGGACGAAGGCTTTCGTCTGGTGGCGGCCGCTGGCCAGCAGCGCGAGTTCCCGGGTCGTGCGTTCGAGATCGTCCGGATGGATGAATTCGTTAAAGCGCACCGCGCTCATTTCCGCCGGCGAGTAGCCGAGGACGCGTTCCCACGACGGACTCAACCGGGTAAACCGGCCCGAAAAGTTGCCGATCGCGAGCAGCGCGCCGGTCGTCGCGAAGAAGCGCGCGAGTTCGCGTTCGCTGCGATGGGCGCGGCGCAGGCCCCAGAGCTGCAGCATCGCCGCCGGCGGCACGACGACACCGGGGATGAAGAATGCGAGCATGATCGCCGTCGGTTCCAGCACGCCGACGAGCAGATAGATGATGATCATGCCGTTGATGCCGGAGACGGCGACCGCGGCTATCGACAGGAACAGCGTGCTGCGCCACAGCGGCCAGTCGAGCAAGCGGCGGATCGGTTCGTCGAACGTGCTACCGAGCATGACGCACTCTCAGCGCGGCGCGGTGGGAAACGGTCCTGAGGCAGTGCGTCGGAAAATGTGCCGTCGCGGCGGCGTTGCGTCCGCTTTCATCTATCCCCCCTGCGTCGCATCGGTGGCGAAGAGCCTCGCCGGATCTCGGAATGCCTTAAATTCCAGTGCGTTTCCGGAGGGATCCAGAAAGAACATCGTCGCCTGCTCGCCCACTTTACCCGCAAAGCGAATGCCGGGCTCTATGACGAAGGTCACACCGGCGGCCTTCAGGCGATCGGCGAGGGCGTGCCACGCGTCCCATGGGAGGACGACGCCGAAATGGCGGACCGGCACCTGCTTGCCGTCCACCGGGTTGGTCGCGGCGGCGTCTTCCGCCGGTGCGAGATGGGCGACGATCTGATGGCCGTAAAGATTGAAGTCGACCCACTCGTCGGATGATCGACCCTCGGGGCAGCCGAGGAGGCCGCCGTAGAAGATGCGGGCCGCCGCGAGGTCGGTCACCGGAAACGCCAGATGGAACGGATGCAGGTCGCTCATGCCCCATCCTAGCGCAGCTTTTGCGTCCCCGCGTGTGGACTCTGGGAGGGCAATCCAGTAATGCGGGCCGCAGTTTTGGCGGCAGGGGAAATTCGATGGCCGACGCTACGTCAACCAAAGGACGGCGCCCCCTCGACGGCATCCGGGTGCTGGAAATGGGGCAACTCATTGCGGGTCCCTTCACGACATCCGTCCTCGGCTATTTCGGCGCAGAAGTCATCAAGATCGAGCCGCCGAAAGGCGGCGATCCCTTGCGGGTATGGCGCGTCCTCGACGACGACGGCACGTCGTTCTGGTGGCGGGCGATGTCGCGCAACAAGAAGTCGGTGACGCTCGACCTGCGCCAGGACGAGGGTCGCGCCATCGCCCGTCAACTGGCGCTCAAGGCCGACGTCCTGGTCGAGAACTTCCTGCCCGGCCGCATGGAGGAATGGGGCCTGGGGCCGGAGGAACTCAAGAAAGAGAACCCGGGCCTCGTTTATGCCCGGGTATCGGGCTACGGCCAGACCGGGCCCTATGCCAAGAAGCCCGGCTATGCCTCGGTGTGCGAGGGTATTGGCGGCTTCCGTTACGTGAACGGCTTTCCCGACCGGCCCTCGGTGCGGCCCAACCTATCGCTGGGCGACACGCTGGCCTCGCTGCACGCGGTGATCGGCATCCTGCTGGCGCTGGTCGAGCGCGGCAAGGTCGACGGCCAGGGACAGGTCGTCGACGTCGCGATCTACGAAGCGGTGTTCGGCGTGTTGGAAAGCGTGGTGCCGGAATACGATGGCGCCGGCCTGATCCGCGAGCCGTCGGGCTCGACGCTGACCGGCATCGTGCCGACCAATGTCTACCGGGCCAAGGACGGCCAACAGGTGATCATCGGCGGCAACGGC
Organism: Alphaproteobacteria bacterium; assembly: GCA_038148335.1. GTDB lineage: Bacteria > Pseudomonadota > Alphaproteobacteria > SHVP01 > SHVP01 > CALJDF01. The sequence goes on from JAYQVF010000157.1 coordinate 3,360, forward strand.
GATTCGATCTTCAAGCGCCTGATGACGGTCGCCGGCCGCGAGGATATGGCGAACGATCCGCGGCTGGAAAACAATGCCGGGCGCGTCGCGCACGAGAAGGAAATCGACGAGGCACTGGCGGCGTGGACGGCGACCCTGCCGGGCGCCGAGATCATTCGCATCCTGGAAGAGGTGCGGGTCCCGGTAGGGCCGATCTACAGCGTCGCCGACATCGTCAACGACCCGCAGTACCAGGCGCGCGGCATGATCGAGTCCGTCGAGATCGACGGCAAGCCGCTCAAGATCCCGGGGATCGCGCCGCGGCTTGCCGACACGCCGGGCCGTACCGACTGGCCGGGCCCGGCGCTGGGTGCGCACAACGACGAGGTGCTGGGCGACCTGCTCGGCATGAACGGCGACGAGATTTCGGCGCTGCGCAACAAGGGCGTGGTATAGGGTGAACGCGCGGCGGCGTCCTTGCCGCCGTCTGTGACTCTGGTGACCCGATGAACGTGCAGACCGATCCGCCGCCGGCGCAAACGCGTCCGCTCGCGGAATTCGTCGCCCTGATGGCGCTGATGATCTCCATCGTGGCGCTGTCCACCGACGCGATGCTGCCGGCGTTGGCGATCATCGGCCGCGATCTCGGCGCCCTGGAACCCAACGACAACCAGCTCGTGGTGTCGGCGTTCTTTCTCGGACTGGCGGTCGGTCAGGTCTTCTTCGGGCCGATCTCCGACAGCATCGGGCGCAAGCCGGCGATCAACGCCGGCTTCGCGATCTTCGCCGCGGGCTGCGTGCTGTCGATCGTCGCGACTGACTTCAACATGATGCTGGCGGGCCGCGTGCTGCAGGGCATCGGTGCTGCCGGGCCGCGCACCGTCGCGGTGGCGTTGGTGCGCGACCAGTATGCCGGGCGCGCGATGGCACGGATCATGTCGTTCGTCATGACGGTGTTCATCCTGGTGCCGATCGCGGCGCCGATGCTGGGGCAGGGCATTCTCATCTTTGCCGAGTGGCACGTCATCTTTGCGCTGTTCCTGGCGCTGGCGGTCCTTGCAGTCGTGTGGCTCTCGCTGCGCCAGCCCGAAACGCTGCCGCGCGAAAAGCGCCGCCCGTTCTCGCTGATGCGGATCGCGCGGGCGATGCTGGAAGTGGTGCGGACGCGCGCCGCCGTGGGCGCGGCGCTCGCGGCCGGCATCATCTTTTCGGCGATGATCGGCTATCTCACGTCCTCGCAGCAGATCTTCCAGGACACCTATCGGGTCGGCGACCTGTTCGCGCTGTATTTCGCGATCCTCGCGGTGGCGATCGGCGCGGCATCGCTGACAAACGCGCGGCTGGTCATGCGCCTCGGGATGCGGCGGCTGACAGTGCGCGCGCTGATCGCGATCATCGCGCTGTCCGGCGTCTTCTTCGCGATCGCGGCCGGTCTCGGCGGCACGCCGCCGCTATGGGCCTTCATGGTCTATGGCATGCCGACGTTCTTCTGCATGGGCATCCTGTTCGGCAACCTCAACGCCATGGCGATGGAGCCGCTCGGCCACATCGCCGGCGTCGGTTCGGCGGTCGTGGCGTCGCTCACCGGGTTCGTCTCGCTGGTCATCGGGTCGAGCATCGGCCAGGCCTACGACGGCACCGTGCTGCCGCTGGTCGGCGGCTACGGCGTGCTGGCCGCCGCGGCGCTGGTCCTGGTCCTGTGGGTAGGGAAGGGCCGCGAGGACACCTGACGCCTCCCGGCCGCGCTGTGGCACACTGGTGCCATGTGGCGGCCCAAGCAGCGTATCAAGTGGAAGCCTGACGGCGGGCTCTGGCCGAGCGCGGACCAAGCGGGCGAGTCGCGGCTGTTTTCGCCGGTGGCGCTGGGGCCGGTGACGGCGCGGCACCGCACCTGGGTGCCGGCGATGGTGCCGTGGCGCGCGACGGAAACCGGTTTCGTTACGCCCGAAGTGCTCGACTGGTACCGGCGCTTTGCGCAGGGGCGGCCCGGCGTGCTGGTGGTCGAGGCGACCGGCGTGCGCGACGTCGCTTCGGGTCCGTTGCTGCGCATCAACGACGACCGGTTCGTGCCCGGCCTGCGCGACCTTGTGCGCACGGTGCGCGAGGCGAGCGGCGGCGAGACGCGGCTGTTCATCCAGATCATCGACTTTCTCGGCATCCGGCGACGGCCCGACCCGGCGAAGTTCTTCGCGCGGTTCCTGCGCGTGACCGAGCGGCACCGCGCGGCGCTGCACCTGGAGAGCGCGCCGGATGAGGCGGTGCGGGATACGCTGGCGGCGCTCGACGATGCAGCGCTAGAGGCTGTGCTCGATGCCCGCGAACTTGAGGCGCTGCGTTTCGGCTATCGCGAACGGGTGACCGACACGGACCTGCCGCACATCGCCGACCTGCCCGCTGTGTTGCCGGGCGCGTTCGCCGATGCCGCGCGGCGGGCGCGCGAGGCCGGGTTCGACGGGGTCGAGCTACACTACGCGCACGCCTACACGATGGCGTCGTTGCTGTCGGCGACGAACACGCGCGCCGACGCATACGGCGGGGTGCGGGAGAATCGCGTGCGCCTGCCGCTCGAGGTCTACGGCGCGGTGCGCGCGGCAGTGGGCGGGGATTTCGCCGTCGGCGCGCGCTTCCTCGCCGACGAGTGCATCGCGGGCGGCAGCGACGTGGGCGATGCGGCGTGGTTCGCGGTCGCCTTCGCGTGCGCCGGGATGGACTTTCTCTCGCTATCAAGAGGCGGCAAGTTCGACGATGCGCTTCAGCCGGGTGTGGGCTGGGCCGCCTATCCCTATACCGGGCCGTCGGGCTACGAGTGCATGCCGCAGTACATCTCCGACGACAAGGGACCGTTCGGACGCAACGTCGCGGCGGCCCGCACGATCCGGGCGGCGGTGCGCGCGGCCGGGTGCGCGACGCCGGTCGTCGTGTCGGGCGGCATGCACGGCTTCGCCCAGGCGGAAGACGTGCTGGCCTCGGAAGCGGCCGACGTCGTCGCGTTCGCCCGCCAGTCGCTCGCCGATCCGGACTGGTTCGCGAAGGTGCGGGCGGGGCGCGGCGCCGCAGTGCGGCTGTGCGAATACACCAACTACTGCGAGGCGCTCGACCAGAAGCACAAGCAGGTGACGTGCAAGCTGTGGGATCGCCTCGACCTCGACGAACCGGGTATTCTGAAGAGCGTCGACGGCAAGCGTCGGCTGAGCGCGCCGGGGTGGTCAAGGGGCGGATCGTGAAGAGACCGCGTGGGCCCCTTGCGGCTTCGTAACTTGACGTGACCGGGAGGAAGACATGACCACCGACATCGTTGCCCCCGAGGGCTCGCCGATGAGCGTTGCCGTGATCGGCGTCGAGGACATGGCGCGCTCGCTGCATTTCTACCGCGATCTCACCGGGCTGACGGCGAGTGCGACGGTGACGTGGGCGGGCGCCGACTTCGAGACGTTCTGGCATCTGCCGAAGGGCGCGAGTGCGCAGGCCGTGTTCCTGCATCACGGACCCGATCCGGTGGGGCGCATTCTTCTCGTGCAGTTCGACGCCAGGAACCGAAAGGTGGTGCGGGCGGCGAAACCGGCGCGGGCCTACGGGCTGATCAATCTCAACTTCTATACCTCGGACATTTTCGGCGAGACCGAGACGTTCAGGGCCGAGGGCTACGAGTTCTGGTCCGAGCCGGTGGCGCACGACTTTACGCCGGACGTCGGCACGCCGATCGAGGTGGTGTTCGAGGGGCCGGACGGGGTGCTGATCAACTGGGTGGAACTGGCGACCAAGGACCCCCAGACGCGGATCGGCAAGATGCGCGCCTATGTCGAGAGCCTCGGCAAGACGAAGACCGGGTTCACGCCGGTCGTGACGACGGCGTCGTGCATGCGCGACATCGAATTGTCCAAAGCCTTCTATACGAAGGTTCTGAAGATGGGCGTGCACATCAACCAGGTGCTGGACAGCGACAACTATCGCAAGTTCCAGAAGGTGCCGGACGGCGGGCGCACCCAGGTGACGTTCATGCAGGGGAACCACATGTTCGGCAAGATCGCGACCTCGCAGCCCCTGAACTACCCGGTGCCCGACCTGGTGCCCGACGCGGTGGCGCCCAACATCGGTTATCTCATGCAGAGCTTTCTCGTGCCCGACCTCGGCGCGGCGCTGGACGACTGCGCGGCGCTGGGCGTCGAGACCTACACGCCGCGGATGACGCTCGACGTGCCGGGGCTGGGGCGCGTCGACACGGCGATCGTGCGCAGCCCAGGCTCGGGCGCGCTGCAACAGCTGGTGCAGGGGTGAGGGTGTGGAGGAGCGTAGCGATGGGCGTTCTACGATGAGCGCCGCCGTACGCCGCCGCTACACGCACGGCCCGTTCGGGCAGGTGCATCTCTACGAGTCGGGCACGAAGGGCGCGGGCGCGCGGCCGCTGGTGTGCTTTCACCAGAGCCCGCTGTCGGGGCG
>JAYQVF010000158.1:0-7744 GCA_038148335.1 Alphaproteobacteria bacterium
GTGCGCGATCGAGAACTTCGCCGGCCACAAGGCTCAGGCAGACCTGCGGGTCGAGCGCTACGGCAAGCAGGCCGCGGAATGATCCGGCGCCTGCTTCCGGCGCTGTTTCTGGCTGCCGCGCTGGCGCTGGGAGCAGCGCAGGCGCAGGCAGTCCAGGTCCAGTCGTTCAACGTGCCCGCCGGCGCCCATCCGCACGATGTCGCGCCGGCGCCCGACGGCAACGTCTGGTACACGGCGCAGCATCAGGAGGCGCTCGGCATCCTCGATCCGGCGACAGGCGCGACGCGACACGTTCACCTCGGCGACGGATCGCGGCCGCACGGGGTCATCGCCGGTCCCGACGGCAATGCCTGGATCACCGACGGCGGGCTCAACGCGATCGTTCGGGTCGACGCCAAGACCGGCAAGGTCGACGTCTTCAGGCTGCCGGCAGACAGCGGCTACGCCAATCTCAACACCGCGGCGTTCGATGCGCGCGGCATCCTCTGGTTCACCGGCCAATCGGGTATTTACGGACGCCTCAATCCGGGAACGGGCGAGGTCACCGTCTATAAGGCCGAACGCGGCCGCGGACCCTATGGCATCGACGCTACGCCGGACGGCCGCATCTTCTATGCCTCGCTGGCAGGCAGCCACATCGCCGAGATCGATACCGCTACGGGGTCCGCGACATTGATCGAGCCGCCGACATCGGGTCAGGGCGCCCGCCGCGTCTGGTCCGATTCGAAGGGTACGATCTGGGTCAGCGAGTGGAACGCGGGTCAACTCAGCGCCTACGATCCCGCCACCGAGACCTGGCGCACCTGGAAATTGCCCGGCGAACGGCCACAGGCCTACGCGGTTTACGTCGACGAGACCGACAAGGTGTGGGTCTCGGATTTCGGCGCCAACGCGGTGCTGCGTTTCGATCCGGCGACCGAACGGTTCGAGTCGTTTCCGAGCCCGCGGACGGGCGCGCGGGTCCGCCAGTTGCTGGGCCGCACCGGCGAGGTTTGGGCGCCCGAGTCCGGCACCGACACGCTCGTCGTCTACCGCTACGGTGCGCTATGAGCGGCGCGCTCGACGGCAAGGTCGCGCTGGTCACCGGCGGCAGCCGCGGCATCGGGGCGGCCACGGCGCAGGCGCTGGCGGGCGCCGGCGCGCGGGTGGTTCTTACGCATCGCAACAGCGCGGCCGACGCCGAGGCGGTTGCCGCGTCCTTGCCCGGGAAAGGTCACCGCGCGGTGCAGGCCTCGGTCACCGAATCGGCGTCGCTGGACGCGCTGGCCGGGAGCATTGCCGACAGCGAGGGCCGACTCGACGTCCTGGTGAACAATGCCGGCTGGTCGCGGGTCATTCCACACGCCGACCTCAGGGCGCTCGACGACGAGACGTTCGACTTCATCATGCAGACCAACGTGCGCGGCAGCTTTGCCTGCGTGCGCGCGTGCAAGGAACTGCTCCTCGCGGGCGACGGCGGCGTCGTCGTCAACCTGTCGTCGGTCGCGGCGACCATTCACTTCGGCTCGAACATCGCCTATTGCGCCTCGAAGGCGGCGATCGACTCGCTGACCATGACGCTGGCGCGGGCGCTCGCGCCCAGGGTCCGGGTCGTGGCGGTGGCGCCGGGCGTGGTCGATACCGCGTTCACCCGCGCGTGGGATCCAAAGGTGCGCGAGGCGCAGATCGCGGCCACGCCGCTCAAGCGGTTCGCCACGCCCGAGGAAGTGGGCCGCGCGATCCTGGCGGCGATCGTCGACTTCCCGCACACGACCGGCGCGATCTTTCCGATCGACGGCGGACGGCCGCTCGGAATCTAGTCGCCGAGCCTTTCGGCCGCTTCCTTCTTGTGGCGCGCGAGCGCCATCAGGCGGCGGTCGCGCCACTTCTGACGCTCGACGTGCTGCTCCATCGGCAGGATGGCGCGGCGATCCTTCGCCGCCTGGCCGAACAGCTTTTCATCCCAAGGGCGCGGCGTCGCCTCCTGCGCGACCTGGTGATAGATCGGCCCGTAGCGGCGCGAATAGTCGGGCACGCCCTCGGGCGCGTTGAGGTCGATGGTCTCCATCGGGCCCATGAACGACCAGCGGAGCCCGAGGCCGTACTTCACCGTCTTGTCGAGATCCTCGGTAGTGACGTAGCCGTCGGCGATCAGCCGCATCGCCTCGTTGAGCAGCGCGCCCTGCAGGCGGTTGAGAATGAAACCGTCGATTTCCTTGTGCACGGTAATCGGCTGCTGGCCGACCGCTACCATCAGCGCGCGTGCCTTGGCGACGGCGGCCGGGTCGGTCCACGGCGCCGGCGCGAGTTCGACCAGCGGCACGACGCTCGGCGGATTGACCGGGTGCGCAACGAGGCAGCGCGCGCGGCCCTTGAGGTGTTCGCTGAACTGCGAGGCACGGATGCCGGAGGTCGAACTGCCGAAAACGGTGTCGGCGGGCGCGACGGCGTCCATGTCGCTGTAGAGCTTACGCTTGAGCTCGAGGTTTTCCGGCGCGTTCTCCTGGGCGTAGACCGCGCCCTTGAGCGCCGCGGCAAGATCGGTCGTGGCGGTGATGCGGCCGACGATCGCCTGGGCGTCCTCGTCAACCAGGCCCTCGCGATGGAGATCGTTGGCCGCGCCGGCGATGAGAACGAGCGCGTTTTCGAGCGCCCGGGCGTCGGTGTCGTACAGCGCGACCTCGCGACCGGCCCGCGCGAAGACGATGGCCCAGGCGCGCCCCACCATGCCTGCCCCGATGACCGCAATCTTTTCCATGTGTCTCTCCCGACGCCTCGTGTTGGTGCTGCTAGTATCTAGCACAAGGAAAGGGCCGCGCACCGGCATCGAGAACGGCCCGTTCTTTGAGGGAGGAACACCGCCATGCCCGACCGCATGGGCTATCGCGCCAAGTGGGGCCTGATCGTCCCCGAGCGCAACACCGTGTGCGAGAGCGAACTGCATCGCGCGGTGCCCGAAGGCATTACCATCAACACCGCGCGCGTCAGCCGCAACACGCCCGCCGCCTGGACGAACGACAAGGAATTCCGCGACATGTCGCAGGCCACGCTGGACGGACGGCCAGCGGCCCTGGCGCAGTTGGCGGCGGCCGAGGTCGATCACTACATCGTCGGCGATGCCGGCTTCACGATTTCCCGGGAAGCGCACGTCGCGCTGGCGGCCGACTACGAGAAACAGACCGGCAAGGGCGTCTCGACCGCTGCACTGGCGTACCTCGCGGCGCTGGAACGGCTCGGCGCCCGGCGCGTTGCCGTCATCACGCCGCGCCTGCCGGACAGCGGCGTCGTTTCGGGCGGGCTGTGGGAGGAATGCGGCTACACCGTCGCGGGCGCCTATGGCCTGAACCGCCACTCCGCCTTCGAGATCGTCGGGACGACGGAAGACATGCTGCGCACCGGCATGGCCGAAATGGGCGCAACCGACGCCGAGGTCGTTCTGGTCACCGGCACCAACCTCTACGCCATGCACCTGGCGGATGCGGCAGAGCGCGAGCTCGGCAAGCCGGTCCTGCATATCAATACGGTGCTGCTGTGGCACGCCTTGCGCCAGTGCGGTTTCGACGACCGTATTGACGGGTGCGGCAGCCTGCTCCGCGAACATTGAGGCCTTCGCCATCCCCATGACGCCGGCAAGGTGCTAGCCTCCCCGCCTCCACTCAAGAAACGAGAAGAACGATGGACCAACCGCGTACGCTCTTTCAGAAGATCTGGGACGACCACGAGATTCACGATTTCGGCAACGGCTATTCGCTGCTGCACGTCGACCGCAACATCATGCACGACCTGCTGGGAGCGCTGGTCTTCGAGCCGCTCGACAAGCGCGGCATCAAGGTGCCGAACCCGGAGTTCCATTTCGCGACCCAGGACCACGGCATCGAGACCACCGCCGGGCGGACCGACGAAACCAAGATCGCCGGCGGCAAGGCCGGAGTGCAGGGGCTGCGCCGGAAGTGCAAGGAATACGGCCTGACGATGTTCGACCTCGGCGACGAGCGCCAGGGCATCGTCCATGTCTTCACGCCCGAGCAGGGCATCGCCCTGCCCGGCAGCACGTTGATCTGCGGGGATTCGCACACCTCGACCATCGGCGGGCTCGGGGTGCTGGCGTGGGGCGTCGGCCTGACCGAGATCGAGCACGTGCTGGCGACCCAGACCATCGTCGCGCAAAAGCCGAAAACGATGCGCATCACCTTCGAGGGCAAGACCGCGCCGGGCGTCACAGCCAAGGACATGATCCTGTACACGATCGGCCAGCTCGGCGCGAAAGCGGGTAACGGCTACGTCGTTGAATTCGCCGGCGAGGCGATCCGCGCGCTGCCGGTCGAGGGGCGTCTCACGCTTTGCAACATGTCGATCGAGATGGCGGCGCGCTATGGCATGGTCGCCGCCGACGAGACGACGTTCGCCTATCTTCAGGGCAAGCCCTACGCACCGAAGGGCGACGTGTGGGACAAGGCCGTTGCCTACTGGCGCACGTTGCCGACCGACGAGGGCGCGACCTTCGACCGCGAGGAGACGATCGACGCCACCAAGATCACGCCGATGGTGACCTGGGGCACAAGCCCGCAGGACGCGATCGGCGTCGGCGGGCGGATTCCCGATCCCGACCAGGCCGAGACGCCCGAGCGGAAGGCGTACATCGAGCGCGCCCTGCTCTACTCAGGCCTCAAGCCCAACGACGCGATCGACGGGACGCCGATCGACGTGGCCTTCATCGGCTCGTGCACCAACGCGCGGATCTCAGACCTCCGCGCCGCCGCCAAGGTCCTCAAGGGCCGCAAGGTCGCCGCCGGCGTCGAGGCCTGGTGCGTGCCGGGGTCGGGCCTGGTCAAGCGCGACGCCGAGGCCGAGGGCCTCGACAAGATCTTCAAGGAGGCGGGCTTCGAGTGGCGCGAACCGGGCTGTTCAATGTGCGTGTCGCTGGGCGGCGACGGCTTCAAGAAGCCGGGCGCCCGCTCGATCTCGACGACCAACCGCAACTTCGAGAACCGCCAGGGCGTCGGCGTGCGCACGCACCTCGCCAGCCCCGAGATGGTCGCGGCCGCCGCCGTGACCGGCAAGATCACCGACGTTCGCAAACTGACGAGCTAGCCATGACCGAGAAGTTCACCACCCTCAAAGGCCGCGCCGCGCCGCTGATGCGCGCCAACATCGATACCGATGCGCTGTGCCCGAGCCGCTTCCTGACCCGTATCAACGAGACGGGCAAGGACGGTTTCGGCGGCTTCCTGTTCGGCGACTGGCGCTACGAAAAGGACGAAAAGACGCCGAAGCCCGACTTCGTGCTCAACAGGCCGCAGTTCAAGGACGCCAAGATCCTGCTGGCGCGCGACAACTTCGGCTGCGGCTCGTCGCGCGAGCACGCGGTGTGGGGCCTGAAGGGCTATGGCATCCGCTGCGTCATCGCCCCGTCGTTCGGCGAAATCTTTTTCAACAACTGCTTCAAGAACCTGGTGCTGCCGCTGGTGCTGTCCGAAGCGCAGGTCGAGGCGATCGCCGCGCAGCTCGAACCCGACGGCGGCGAGGTCACGGTCGACCTCGAGGCGCAAACAGTGACGGCGCCGGACGGTACGCAGTTCCAATTCGAAATCGATCCCGCCCGCAAGGAGAAACTGCTCAAGGGGCTCGATGACATCGGAATCACGCTGGAGCGCCGGGACGAGATCAAGGCGTGGCAGGACGCCGACCGCGCCAAGCGGCCGTGGATTTACCTGGCGTCCGCATGACCGAAAGCGACAAGTACGCGGCCGGCGTTCGCAAGCTCGAAGAGATTGTCGGCACGCAGACCGCCGAAGCGGCACTCAAGGCGTTCGACGACCTCGACCCCGACATCGGCCGCTACCTCGCGGAGTTCGTCTACGGCGATCTCTACGAACGGCCAGCGCTGGACCTCAAGACCCGGCAGCTGGCGACCGTCGCGGCATTGACAGCACTGGGTTCCTACAAGCCGCATCTCAAGACCCACATCGACGGGGCGCTGAACGTCGGCGCGTCGCCGGCGGAGGTCGTCGAGGTCATCCTGCAGATGGCCGCCTATGCCGGCTTTCCCGCCGCGACGACGGGGCTCGCCGCCGCGCGGGAGGTCTTCGAGAAACGCGGCGTGAAAGCCCGCTAGTCGATCAGGGCGGCGCGGTCGACGACGGGCACCCCCTCGTCGACCCGGTCGCCCGGATGCAGGATCACGGTCTCGCCGACCTCCAGGCCGGACAGTACCTGGGCAGCGGTCGCATTGCGGCGCCCGATCTCGACCGCGCGATACCTCGCAACGCCGTCCACCTCGACGAAGACCGTCCAGTCGCCGTTGCGGCGGAACAGCGCGCTGACCGGAACCTGCAGCGCGTCGGGATCGCGCCACAGTTCGATCCGCGCATCGACACGGTAGCCGTGTCCGAGCGCACGCCATCGTTCCGGCGAATCGGAAATGTCTAGGATGACGTTGACCCGCTGCTCCTCGATGCCGAGCGCCGACACCTTGGTGAAGGCAAACGGTTCGATGCGGCGCACCAGCGCGTTCAGCGCGGGCTCGCCGCCCCAGTCCTCGATCCTCGCCGGCGCGCCTTCGACCACGCGCACGGCGTCCTGAGACAGCAGGTCGACGACGATCTCAAGATCCGAGGGATCGCCGATCTCGACCAGCGGCGTTCCGGCGACCACGACGCCTTCGCTTTCGCGCATGATCTGCAGAATGTTGCCGCTGACCGGCGCGCGCAGTTCGACGCAGCAGCCGTTGGCCCCCGCGCCGCCGTTGCTGTTCGGCACGATCAGCATGGCCCGGGCGTTTTCGAGTTCCGAGGTGCGGGCGCGCAGTGCCGCTTCTGCCTCGGCGACGGCGGCTTCGCGGGTACGGGCGTCGATCTGGGCGCGTTCCAGCGCGCGCTGCGAAATCGTGCTGCGCGCGGCCAGCGCCTCGGCGCGTTCGAGTTCGGAGCGGGCGAACTCCAGTTCGGCGCGGGAACGCACCAGCGTCGCCTCGGCCAGCCGCTTGTTGGCTTCGGCGGCGCGCACCGCGGCCTCCGCCTGGGTGCGGCTACGGGCGTCGAGAAACGCCGGATCGCTCGGCTCGATGCGGGCGATTACCGTGTCACCCGCGACGACATTGTCGCCGACGCGGCCTTCGATACGCAGGACGCGGCCCGGGATCGGCGCCGACACCATATAGATGTCGCGCACCCGCGTTTCCCCCTCGCCCGTCACCGTTACCGCAAGATCGCCGCGGGTGACCTTGCCGAAGTCGACCGGAACCGGTTCGGGCCACATCAGGAAGCCGACGACGGCAGCGCCGACAGCGACGACGATGCCCGAGGTGACGACAGTGCGAATCCGCATGAACTATTCCCTCGTCTTCAGGACCGAGATCAGGTCCAGGTGATCGAGCCGGCGGCGGACGATGAGCCCCGAAACCGCCGAGGCGAGAACCACAAACAACATTGAGATTCCGAAAGTCGGCCGGTCAACGACCAGGGGCAACCGGTAGAGCTCGTTGCTGATGGCGAGCGTCAACACCCAGGAGATCCCGTAGCCGATCGCGCATCCCACGGGCAAGGCAATACCGGTCAGCACCGCAATCTCGCCCAGAAGAATGCGCGACACCTCGGCACGCGAAAAGCCGAGCACCCGCATCGAGGCAAGCTCGCGCGCACGTTCCGAAAGACTGATCCGCGCGCTGTTGTAGACGACACCGAACGCGATGACCGACGCAAAGCCGACGAAGAATCCAACCATGATGTAGATGGTCTCCGCGATCGTTGCGCGCATGGTGCGGACC
>JAYQVF010000159.1:0-7663 GCA_038148335.1 Alphaproteobacteria bacterium
GACAGGCCCAACACCGTGCAGCGCGGCACGGCCGCGCCGCAGCGGCGCTGGTGCTATGCCCTGCACGGCGATGCCCCCGTCTGGACCTACGACAATGCGCAGGCCGCGACCGGAAAGCGCCACGACCTGCGGGAGGGCTGCTACCTCGAATGGACGGGACCCGCGGTCGCCGGCTTTGAAAGCGGCGGTGCCTCGGAGATCGGCTGCGTCCTGCTCTGCGTCGGGACGAACCTCGGCGACTAGGCCGCGCTCGCCTTCTTGTCGCCGAAGTCGAGCCAACGCTCGCCGAGCAGCTTGCCGTAAGTGAGCGCGGGCATCAGCCCGAGGCCGCCGACGAACACGTTGGCCGAGTGCAGGCCCATGCCGAGAATCTCGCCGGTGGCATAGAGGCCGGCGATGACGCTGCCGTCGGCGCGGATGACCTGGAACTTCTCGTTGACCGAGATGCCCGGGATCGTCGTCGCCGCGATGCCGTGATGCTTCACGGCGTAGAACGGCGCCGTGTCGATGCGGCGTGGAAGGTGTTTGCGGCCGAAGGCGTCGGCGCCGTTGTCGACGCCGTCGTTATAGGCCTTGACCGTGGCGAGCAGGGCATCGACCGGCAGGCCCGCCTGTTCCGCCAGTTCCTCGAGAGTGTCGGCGCGGACGAACGACGGGTGGTGGCCGAACCAGCCCTGCACCTTGGCCGGATCGATCTGGTCGAACAGCGGCGGGGCTTCGGCGCGAATACGTTCGTCGTAGACCACCCAGAAGGTCAGGTCGGGGACCTTGAGCAGCGCCCGTTCGCGCGACAACGGAACGTCGTCGTCCTCGGCGAGGAAGCGTTTGCCCTCGTTGGTGACGAAGATCTCCCAGGCCGGCCGGCGGCTGGTGGTGTCGCTGATCCGGGCGAGCTTGCCGGGCTTTTCCGGGTTCTCGACGGCGGACCAGCGCGGGATGAAGTAGTCGCGGTGCCACAGCTCGGCGCCCGCCTCGATCGCCAGCCGTGCGCCGTCGCCCTTGCAGAACGGCCAACCGGTCGGCCACAGCGGATAGCCCGTGGCCTCCTTGAAAAAGTCGTGGCCGCCGGCGAACCCGCCCGTCGTCAGCAGGACGTAGCGGCCGCCATGCGACGCCGTCGTGCCGTCCTTGCCGCGGGTGACGACGCCGGTGACGTTGCCGTCGTCGTCGCGGACGAGGTCGACGACCTCGGTGTCGGTGAGCAGGGTGACGTCGTGCTGGGCGACAGCCTCGTCGAATACGGGCTTGAGCGCCTTGACCAGCGACACCCCGGCCTCGGGGCCCCAATAGGTGCGCGGCACGCTGTAGGGCCGCAGGCCGAAAAGCACGGGATGCTCGGGCAGCGGCCGCCAGCCGATGTCGAGCAGCCAGTGCAGGGTGTCGGCGGCGTTGTCGGCGATGAGTCGGGCGAAGGGCTTGTTGGTTCGGCCCTCGGTGATCTCGACGATGTCGTCGTAGTGGCGGTCGGGCGAGTCCTCGATGCCCTTCTCCGCCTGCAGGCGGGTGCCGGCGGCGCTGATCTGGCCCTGGGCAATGTGCAGCGTGCCGCCGACCTCGGGCGCCGCCTCGACGACGAGAACGCGGGCGCCGCGCCGGGCGGCGAAAATGGTCGCCGGAATCCCGGCCGTGCCCGCCCCGCAGACGATCAGATCGTAGGTCTTGTCGCTCACCGCACCCTCCCGTTTTGACGCGCGCCTTTTATCGCGGTACGGGACACGCGGCGCAAGCATGCCGGGCGCGTTCCCGCTAGACTGCGCAACAACGAGACGACAACGGGCATGGAACGATGACGATCGAGCGGGCGTTCGTGAAGGTGAAGGAAGGCCAGGTGCACTACCTGCGCACCATGGAGGAGATCGGCGGCCGGCCGCTGGTGACCCTTCACATGTCGCCGGTGGCCAGCAACTTCCTCAAGCCGCTGCTCGGCGTGCTCGACGACGGGAAGCGGCGGCTGATCGCGCCCGACACCATGGGCAACGGCGACTCGGCGCCGCTGGAAAAGAACCCGGCCGACATCCCCGACTTCGCCGAGGCGCTGAGCCGCGTGCTCGATGCGCTCGGGGTCGACGAGATCGACCTCTACGGCGTGCGTACCGGCTCGATGATCGCCGCCGAGCTGGCGTTGCTGCAGCCCGACCGGGTCAAGCGCCTGATCCTCGACGAGTTGGTCGTGCCGGGCCCGGCGCAGGTCACCGGGTCGATGGGTATTCCCTGCCCGCCGCCGGACGAGATCGGCAGCCCGTTCGACTGGGCGTTCCACGTCATGAAGGACCACTGGATCTTTTATCCCTGGTGGATGCGCGATGCGGCGCACCGCAACCCGTGGAACCTTCCCGACCCGATGGAACTGCACGAAGAGGCGCTGGCCGTGCTCAAGGCGGTGCGCACCTTCGGGAACTCATACCAGGCGGCGCAACGCTGGCCGCGCGACGAGCGGCTGCCGCTGCTCAAGGTCAAGACGATGGTCATCCACGAGCCGGCGGGCACCATCTATCCTGACATGCGCCCGACCGCCAAGGTGATCCCCGGCGCCGGCGTACTCGACCTGCCGCCGGGCGACACCCGCCAGGTGGCGAAGGCGGCCGTCATGAAGAAATGGCTGGACGAGACCGACTAGCCCCTTCGGCACGGCGCCTGCGGCGCTCGGCTCAGAATGACGGAGTCATTTTCCGCCGAAACAAAGCCAACGGCCGCGGAAATCCTCAAGTTTTGGTCTGTGGCGTTTCCGTCCCCGGCGAATCGTTCGGCACCGCACGTGGGAGGTGGACCGTGTCCAATCAACCGGGTGGCCGCCCGGGGACAGCAGATGTGATCGGCCGCCCCCGCGCTAGCCGGCGGGCCGGTTCAGCACGTCCTTGAGGATGTCGAGAATGCGGCCGGTGGCCTTCTCGATCAGGACGACGTCGTCGGCTATGGTGCCGCGCTCGACACCGTCGGGCAGCGCCGGCAACCGGCGTTCGAGATCGCCCGGCAGAGCGCGGGCCTGAAGGCCCGGCGGCAGCGTGCCATTGCGCTCGAGCTGTTTTTGCAGACCGGGTGGCAGGGTGTCGCGCTTGGCAAGACCGGGCGGCAGGCCCTGACGCTTCTTGCTCTTCTGGCCGGGGATGCGGCGGACACCGTCGCGCCGGATATCGTCGTCGCCGTCGTCGTCGTCCGCCGCGTCCTTGTCGCCGAAGTAGTCGCGGATCGTCTTCTTCGCGATCTCGTCGAAGATCACCTTCACGGCATCGCTTTCCTGCATGACGGTGGCAGGCTGCGCGGCGTGTGCGCTCCAGCCGAGCAGCAGGACGGCAGTCAGGACCAGAACCAGACGCATCGGGACACTCCTCACAAAACGTTCCTATCCATGACAACGCGCGAAATGCGGCGAAATATGGCAAGTCCGCGCCGCGCCCTCCTTACCCTACGCCGCCGGCCGCGCCGCGGAGGCATCCGCTGCGAAACAAAGCCAATTTCGAGAAATGGTACCGGCTTGTTCAACCGCGCTAGCCCGCGACGACGAAATGGATCGCGGTGAGGACGGTATCGTTGGTCAAGGTCAGGTGCGGCCAGCCGCGGACGTGGGCGTCGCGGAAGGCCTGCGCCGAGGCTTCGGCCTCGGCGCGCCACAGCCTTTCCGGGATGGCGTCGAAGCGGCAATCGTAGACATCGGTGATGCGCAGGCGCGCATGGACGGCGCCGCTGTTGTCGTACAGGTCGACGAGGTCGCCCGGCGCGTAGGCCGCGTCGTCCCAGGCGTTGCGCGGAACGCCCCACGACGATTTGGGGCGCGCCGTCGCCGTCTTCGACCCGTCGCGGACCTGGGCGATGAGATGGGCGACGATGGCGTCGTCGTCGGCCCAGAAGCAGAAGCGCTTGGCGGCCAAGTTCGCTCTCACTTCATGCCCTTTCGTCGTGCACCACGATATTGAAACCCTCGTCGGGCGATGGCGCGACGAAGTGCTTGGAAAACTGTCGAAACTGATCCTCGGTGGCCGCAAAGGGATGATCGTCACGTGCATTGCGTTCGCGCAGCCGCGCCAAGCAAAGTTCGTCCGACGCGATCAAGACGTGAAGTTCGTGAGACGCGTTGGTTTTTTCGAGAATGCCACGCATCCAATTGCGGGTTTCAATCGTGTTCGCCGGGAAATCCAAGACAATCGACACCCCGGCGTTCAACAGCGACGATATGTGGGGGGCCATGATCCTGCGCAGTTTCGCGGTGCAGCGCACATAGTCTCTTGCGGACGACAATTCTTCGGAAAAAAGAGCGTCCAGCCAATCGTCCTCAGCGATCAGAATCGCTCCCCTCGAACTCGCAAGCTCAGACGCCAGCGTGGATTTTCCGGCGGCAATTTTCCCGCACAACATGTGCAGTGTTGGATGTTCAGGCGACATTGGCGGTGTGACCGATTTTGCCATCCCTAGAACCTAGCAATCGCGCCGCATGTGGCGCCTCCTGCTCTTCCGGCAGGGCCGTCACACCGGCAAGGTCAGCGCGTCGTAGCCGAAGATGTCGGGCGGCAGGCCTGCGCGCATGTTCTTACTTGCATCCGTGACGGCAAAGGTCACCTCGGCGCGGGCGGCGGAGCGTTCGACGATCTCGTTGGCGCGCGGGCGGCGCACCGTCTCGTAGGCCGTGAGCGCGTCCGGCGTGAGACCGTGACCGGTGAGCGCGCGGGCGAGAACGATTGAATCCTCGATCGCCATCGACACGCCCTGGCCGAGGAACGGCAGCATCGGGTGCGCGGCATCGCCGAGCAGGGTGACGCGGCCCTTCGTCCACTGCGCCATCGGCGGGCGGCCGAACATGCCCCACTTGTGGCAGCGGCCCTGTTCGGTGTTCTTGATGATAAGGCGAAATTCCTCGTTCCAACCCTCGAAGCTTTGCAGCACCTCGTCGATCGTCGCGGTGACGTGCCAGCCGTCGTCGATCCAGTCGCTGCGCCGGGCGAAGCCGACGTAGTTCACCGTCTTGCCCTTGCGGATCAGGTAGCGCGTCAGGTGCGTGCCGGGGCCATGGCCGTTGGCCGACGCCGGCGTGACGAGGCCGGGCGGCAGGCGGTCGACCGGGGTCAGGCCGCGGTAGGCGACGTAGCCGAGATAGTGCGGCGCGCCGGGGTTCCACAACTGCTCGCGCACGACCGACTTGAGGCCGTCGCAGCCGATCAGTACGGCGCCCGACGCGGTGCTGCCGTCGGCGAATGTTGCCGTGACGCCGTTGCCGTCGTCGTCGAACGACACGAGCTCGCTGTTCAGCGCGATCGCGCCCGCGTCGTTGCGGCGCACCGCCCGGACCAGAAGGTCGTGCAGGTCGGCGCGGTGGACCTGCCAGTAGGGGGCGCCGTAGGTCGCCTCGTACTCCGGCGCGGCGTCGAGCGCGATGATCTCGCCGGTCGCCCAGTCCTTGCGGCCCATGGCGTCAGGGCTGTTGGCGATGCGGTCCATTTCGTCGCGCAGGCCGAGGGCGATCAGCACCCGCGTCGCGTTGGGGGCAAGCGAGATGCCGGCACCGACCTCGCCAAGTTCGGCGGCGCGTTCGTAAACCCGAACCGGCACGCCGGCGCGCTGCAGCGCCAGCGCGGCGACGAGGCCGCCGAGACCCGCGCCGGCAATGATGACGCCCTGTGCCATGCCTCATGCTCCCTTCTTCGCCCGTGATTCTTTCGCTCCGGGCCTGTGGCGGCACTATAGTGGCCGTCTCACCGGACCGCCAAAGGGAGGGGTGTCATGAAAAAGAGGATTGCCGTCATCGGCGGCGGCGTCGGCCGCCGCGAGCCGCTTGCCCCGATCGAGGAAGTGCGCTCGGAAGGATTCACTGCGACGCTGGTCAATCCGCGCCTGAAGGTGTTCCCGCACACGCCCTACGAACGCGGGCTGTCGATCATCGCCTATCTCGACAGCGCCATCGAGGCGCAGAAGGCGGGCTACGACGCCGTGTTCATCAACACCATGGGCGACTACGGCATCGACGAAATGCGCTCGGCCCTGCGCATCCCGGTGGTCGGCGCGGGCGAGGCGGCGCTGACGCTGACGGCGACGGTAGGACGGCGCTTTTCTGTGGTGAAGATCTGGCCGCCGCGGATGAACTTCATCACCGAGGAGCGGCTGCGCAACACCGGCGCGGCGGCGCGCTGCGCGTCGATCCGCAACGTGCTGCGCGACGACGAGGTGGTGAGCACGACGACCGCCGTCGGCGCGATCGAGACGATGAACGACCACAACAAGGACATCACCCAGCGCATCCACGACGCGGTGCGCCTGGCGGTGGAGGAGGACGGCGCGGACAGCGTGGTCCTGGGCTGCACCTGCATGGCGGTGCTGGGGCCGGAGATCGCGGCGCGGTCGCCGGTGCCGGTGATCGAGCCGATGCGCACCGGCTATGTCGCGACCGAGGCGCTGGTGCGGCTCGGCCTCAAGCAAAGCCGCGTCGCCTACCCGCAGGCCAACCCCGACCTGCTGCGCGCCACCGAGGACATGGTCGTCAACATGGAGCGGCCGAACCTGTCGGCCGACTGCGACATGTGCGTGGTCAGCGAAGCGGCAGAGTAGCGCCTCACTCGAACCCGAGGTTCCCCGGGCTCAGCGCGTGGTCCGGGTCGAGCAGGTCCTTGAGTTCGCCGATCAGGCGCGCGGCGCCGGGCTCCAGCGAGTCCTGGTAACGGTAGAACTTGGCGAGTTGCACGTTGACCGCGCCGAGGTCGTAGAACAGGTCGCGCAGTTCCAGACGAAGCTTTTGCGCGAAGGCGCGCGCCTCGGGATGGGGCGGGTTGTCGCGGAACCTGTCGGCGGTCGGCTTGTCGAGGTGACGCAGGTGCAGCTCGCTGACCTCGTCCGGCCACAGGAACGACGGCTCGCACAGGAAGTACTGATCGGTCGCGTGGGTCATGTAGGACTCGATCATGTTGTGACGGTCGAGCTCGGCGCGGCGCGCTGCGAAGAAGCGCTGCACCTCGGTCACGACCTTCACGGCCTGCGACAGGGGGAACATGGCGTTGGTCGGCACCCAGCGCTCGCCGTCCTCGCCCAGGAAGCCGCGCACGAAGAAGCGGCGCGCCGCCATCGCCTTGGGCAGGATGTTCGCAATCTCGCGGCCGTATTTCAGGCAGATCTTGCGCGCGATCTCCATCCGCGCCTCGGCGGCGGCATCGTTGACGCCGTCGAAGGTGAGATGCATCGACCACGTGACGCCGTCCATGAAGTGGCGGCCCTGGGTCGCCATCTGGATCGTGTTCCTGATCCCGCCCTTGCCCTTCGAGACCTCGGCCATGGAGGAGATCGCGTCCTTGAAGCTGACCTTGGTGAAAGCCTGGCTCTTGTAGGGATCGAGGCCGAGGACGCCCTTGCCGGTGACGATGCCGGCGTGGGACATGTCGATCATCGCCCGGACCTCGTCCTCGTAACTCTCGAAGGCGAAGGACGCGTAGGCGATGCCCGCCTGCTTTTTCACGAGCTTCATCACGGCACGGGTCTTGATGCCGAACGAGCCGGTGTCGCCGAGGAAAAGACCGGTGAGGTCGGGGCCGTAGTGGCGGAAGAACGGATTGGCGTCGTTGCCGCGGCCCCAGGAACCCGTGCGCAGCACGCTGCCGTCGGCGCGCACCACCTCGATCGCAAGAATTTCGTCCATGCCCTGGGGCACGTTCTGCGACAGCGCGCCGCCGACGGTGGAATAGACGCCCGA
>JAYQVF010000160.1:0-5708 GCA_038148335.1 Alphaproteobacteria bacterium
GGACGCGTTCTGGTCCGTCGCCGTGCCGCTGGCGCGGCCGGGCTTCGTCACCGGCGCCGTTCTCGGTTTCGCGCACACCGTCGGCGAGTTCGGCGTCGTGCTGATGATCGGCGGCAACATCCCGGGCGAGACCCGCGTCCTGTCGATCGCGATCTACGACTACGTCGAAACGCTGCAGTGGAATAAGGCGCATGCCCTTGCGGCCGGCCTGCTGGTCTTCGCCTTCGCCATCGTGTTCGTCACCACGACCATCGAACGGCGCGCGCGCCGGGTGCGGCCATGAACGGCGGCAGGATCGCCGCCCGCTTTGCCGGCGCCGTTGGCGGCTTCGCGCTCGACGTCGCCTTCGACATCCCGGCGCACGGCGTCACCGGACTGTTCGGCCCCTCGGGCTGCGGCAAGACCACGATCCTGCGCTGCCTGGCGGGCCTCACCCGGCTGCCCGGCCGGCTCAGCGTCGACGGCGACCTGTGGCAGGACGATCCGACGTTCGTGCCGCCGCACCGCCGCGCCATCGGCTACGTCTTCCAGGAGGCAAGCCTGTTCGCGCACCTGTCGGTGCGCGCCAACCTGCTCTACGGCCAGCGCCGCTCCGACATGCGCACCCTGGCCGTCGACGACGTCGTCGACATGCTCGGCATCGCGGCGTTGCTGGACCGCGCACCGGGGACATTATCGGGCGGCGAACGCCAGCGCGTCGCCGTGGGCCGCGCCCTCCTGTCGCAGCCGCGCCTTCTGCTGATGGACGAACCTCTCGCCGCGCTGGACCGCGCGACCAAGGAAGAGATCCTTCCCTATCTCGAACGGCTGCGCGACACGCTGTCGATCCCCATCGTCTATGTCAGCCACGACCTGACCGAAATCGAGCGGCTGGCCGACACCCTGGTCCTGGTCGAGCGCGGCCGCATCCGCGCCGCCGGACCGCTCGCAGCGATCGAGGCCGACCCGTCGCTGCCGCTGATCGGCGCGCCGGAGGCGGCCGCGACCCTCGACGGCACCGTCGCCGCCGTCGACGAAGCCTATGCCCTGACCACCTTCGCCGTCGCCGGCGGCACCGTGATCGTTCCCGGCAAGCGCGGGGCGCCGGGTGCGCATCAGCGGTTGCGCATCCGCGCCTCCGACGTGAGCTTCGTGCGCGAACCGCCGCAGGCGTCGACGATCCTCAACTGCCTACCGGCGCGCATCGTCGCGGTATCGCCGCACGGCCGCGAGGCGGCGCAGGTGAACCTGGTGGCCGCCCTCGGCGCGGACGGCGCCGGCGCGCACATCGTGGCGCGGATTACCCGAAAATCTTGTGAGGCGCTGGCATTGCAGCCGGGTGCGCGGATCTACGCCCAGATCAAGAGCGTCGCGTTGCTCGCCGGCTGATCGGGTCCGTCTAGCGGCGCCGCGCCGCGAGCTTGCCGAGCGCGTCCAGTTCCTTGCGCATGCCAGCCCGCGCGATCTCTTCCATGCGCCGGTAGGTCGCGAGCACGGCCTCGCCGGTCTCGGTCAGATGCGCGCCGCCGCCCCGGCTGCCGCCCTTTTCGGCGACGACCAGGGGCTCGGCAAACAGGTTGTTCAGTTCGTCGACCAGCGACCAGGCGCGGCGATAGCTCATCTTGAGGCGACGTCCCGCGGCCGAGATCGACCCGGTTTCGACGATGCCTTCGAGCAGGTCGGCCTTGCCGGGCCCGAGCGCGGCATCGGCGCCGAGGACGATTCGCAGGCGGGGGATCGGACGGGGTTTGGCAGCGCTCACGCGGTCATTATGACCCCGCCGATCCGGTCGGCAAACTGATCGACTATGTCGGTCGCGAGAAACGCCGCCGCGACCAGGCGCATCACAACGCGGTGATGGTTGCGCAGCACGGTGTCGGCTTCCTGCGGCAACTTCAGGAACAAAGTGCCGAAGAGCTACGCCTGATGGCGCAGTATGTCATTCGGGGACGCAACGGCTTCGACCGAGCCGCCGAAGACACGGTTGCCCAGCGCCTGCTTCAGCGCGGGCTGACCTACGCGGAAACCGGATTCACGCCGGCGGGCTTCCCCTTTTACTTCACCGATCGCGCCTGGGTGCTGATGCAAGCGATGCGCGACGAGATCTTCGCCGCGCACGATCGCATCGGTTCGCCGCCGGTGACCCCGGTGCTGCCGCCCAAGCCGCGCTTCAATCCGTTCATCTTCGCGTTCGATGTGCTGGTGTGGCTGATTAAAATGCCGGTCCTGCTCATCCTGATCCTCTCCGGCGCCGGCTTCGCGTGGGCGGCGTGGGTCATCGTCATGGCCGGAGTCATCCTCGCGCTGGTCTCCACGGGCTACGCGGTCCGCTGGGCGCTCGGCCTCTAGCGCGGCCTTAATCGCGGCGGCGAATTGGCGTACCGTGCCGCAGGGGACTTCTTCCGACGGCACATCATGACCCGCATCGACGCTTCGCAGGCGCTCAGGCGCTTCACCGTTCTTGACCTGACCCGCGCCCGCGCCGGCCCCACGGCCGCGCGCATGCTGGCGGACTGGGGCGCCGACGTCATCAAGGTCGAGGCGCCGCTGCGCTCCGGCGGCCACGATCCGCTGGCGGACGACCGCCGCGACCCGGACTACACCAACCTGCACCGCAACAAGCGCAACATCGCGATCGACCTCAAGACGCCGGAGGGCGTCGCGGCGTTCAAGCGCCTGGCCGCGAAGGCCGACGTCGTGCTCGAGAACTACCGGCCTGCGGTCAAGGATCGCCTCGGCATTTCCTATGACGACCTGCGCCCGCTCAACCCGCGGCTGGTCTACGGCTCGATCTCGGGCTTCGGGCAGGACGGCCCCTACCGCGACCGGCCCGGCGTCGACCAGATCGCGCAAGGCATGGGCGGCCTCATGTCGATCACCGGCCTGCCGGGCCAGGGGCCGGTGCGCGTCGGCATTCCCATCTCCGACCTGTGCGCCGGGCTCATGCTGGCCTACGGCGTGCTGGCCGCGCTGCACGAACGCGAGGTTTCGGGCGAAGGCCAGTGGGTCACCACCTCGCTGCTCGAGGCCATGATCCACATGCTCGACTTCCAGGCGGCCCGCTGGCTGATCGCCGAGGACGTTCCGGGCCAGGCTGGCAACGACCATCCGACCTCGGCGCCAATGGGCGTCTACGAAGCGCGCGACGGCCAGCTCAATATCGGCGTCGCCGGCGGCGTGATGTGGCGGCGCTTTTGCGATGCGATCGGGGCCCAGGAACTGCACGACGACCCGCGCTACGCTGGCGGCCGCGACCGCTGGAAGAACCGCGAGGCGCTGCGCGCCGACATCAACGCGCGTTTCGCAGCCAACACCGTCGCCCACTGGGTTGCGGTGCTGAACGACGCCGGCATCCCCAGCGGACCGATCAACACGATCGACCAGACCTTTGCCGATCCCCAGGTGCGCCACCTCGGGATCGCCCAGGAAACACAGGTCGGCGAACGCATGACGCTCGTCGGCCAGGCGATTCATATGTCGCGGACGCCGAGCAGCGTCCAGAGCATCCCCCACCGCCACGGCGAAGACACCGACGCCGTTCTCGCCGAGTTCGGCTTCTCCGCCGATGAAATCGCCGCGCTGCGCGCCAAGGACGCAATCTGACATGACCGACAAGATCAGGACCGAAGTCGAAGGCGGCGTTGGCTGGATCGTCTTCAACAACCCGGAGCGCCACAACGCGGTGTCGCTGGAGATGTGGCAGGGCGCGCACGACGCGATGCGCGCCTTCATGGACGACGACGCCATCCGCCTCATCGGAATCACTGGCGCCGGCGACCGCGCCTTCATTTCGGGCGCCGACATCTCGAAATTCGAGAGCGAACGCGCCCAGGCCGAAGCGGTCAAGAAGTACGATTCGACTTCGGCCGCCTTTGTCGACGCCCTTGCCTCGGTCGAGAAACCGACGCTGGCGCGCATCAACGGCTATTGCCTGGGCGGCGGCCTCAACATCGCGATCTGCTGCGACCTGCGCATTGCCAGCGACGATTCGCAGTTCGGCATTCCCGCCGCGAAGCTCGGCCTCGGCTACGGCTACAAGGGGTTCAGGCGCCTCGCCGACGTCGTCGGTCTCGCCCATGCGCGCGAGATCGCGTTCCTTGGCGAGCGCTTCGACGCCGCGCGCGCCCACCACATGGGCCTCATCACCCGCCTCGTGCCCAAGGCCCGGCTCGACGACGAGGTCGCCAGGATCTGCGACACCATCACCGGTAACGCGCCCCTGACCGTACGCGCATTCAAGATCGCCGCGCTGGAACATGCCAAGGATCCCGCCGATCGCGACCTGCAGCGCAGCCAGGACGCGGTGAAGGCGTGCTTCGAGAGCGACGACTACAAGGAAGGCCGCCGCGCCTTCATGGAGAAACGCAAACCGAACTTCCAGGGACGCTAGTTCATGTCATATGCCCCAACGCCCGCCCGCACCGGTTTCATCGCCGCCCGCGAAAAATTCGCCAGCGGCGCCGACAGCCCGCGCGACATGCTGGAGCGCGGCATTGCCGTCATCGAGGAACGCGACAAGGACGTGCACGCCTTCGTGACGACCGATTTCGCCGCCGCGCGGGCGGCCGCCGACGCGGCGACGCAGCGCTACAAGGACGGCAACCCGCGGTCGCTGCTCGACGGCTGTCCGCTCGCGGTCAAGGACATGATCTGGACCGCCGACCTGCCGACCCAGATGGGCAGCCCGCTCTACGCCGGCTGGCAGGCACCGGCCGATGCCGCCTGCGTGCACGCCCTGCGCCGCGCCGGCGCCGTCGTCGTCGGCAAGACGGTGACGACGGAATTCGCCGCCGGCCACACCAACGAAACACGCAACCCGTTCGACCTCGCGCGCACGCCGGGCGGCTCCTCGTCGGGTTCCGGCGCCGCGGTCGGCGCCGGCATGGTGCCGCTTGCTCTCGGCACCCAGACCCGTGGCAGCGTGATTCGTCCCGCCGCCTTCGCCGGTGCGGTCGGCTTCAAGCCGAGCCTCGATTCGATCCATACCGGCGGCCTGCATCCGCTGTCGCCGACCCTCGACCACGTCGGCATCATCGGCGCGGCGCTCGACGACGTGTGGGCGGCTGCGCACCTGATGGCGGCGGTGCCCGGCGGCGTCACCGGCCATTACGCCCTGCGCGGCACGCCCGACCTCCCCCCGGCCACGAAACCCCGCCGCCTCGCGCTGCTTCCCATGGCGGAGTGGGACCAGGCGGGCGCCGAGACCCGCACCGCGATGAAGGAAGCGCTCGATGCGCTGCGCGCGCAGGGGTGCGAGATCGTGGTGCCGAACGAGGACCGCCCGCTGGCCGCGCTGCAGGAAAAACTGCTGGCGATCATCGACGGCGATTCCTTCGACATCTTTGCCTTTGAAATGCAGTGGCCCTTTGCGGCCTATGACCAGGACCGCCTCAACCCGCGGCTCAAGGACCTGCTCGCGCGTGGCGGCACCGTCGACGAAAAGCGCTACCACGCGCTGCTCGCCCACCGCGACGCGTTGCGCGCGCTGACGGCCGACTTCGCGCACCGCTTCGACGCCTTCGTGTCGCTGGCGACGACCGGCCCGGCGCCGCTCGGCCACGACGACACCGGCAGCCGCCACTACCAGGTCGTCCCGTCCTACCTCGGCTTCCCCTGCTTCACCCTGCCGCTGATGGCCGTCGACGGCCTGCCTGTCGGCCTCCAGGTCATGGGCTACGAACACGACGCGCCGCGACTCGCCGGCCTGTGCCGCTGGATCATGGAGACGG
>JAYQVF010000160.1:5808-7651 GCA_038148335.1 Alphaproteobacteria bacterium
GGAACGCGGCCTAAACCGCGAATTCGACGCCGAGATCGTCGAGCCACTCAAGCATCGCGAACCATTCCATGGTGTCGTTGCGCGATGTCGGGAAGCCCTCGAACTGCTTGGCGGTATGCTCGCACACCTCCGGCGTCGGCAGATGGATCTTGGCGCCGGTCTGCATCGCGAGAAGCTGCGAGCGGCACGCCACCTCGAGGTTGTCGCACATGGCATAGGCGGTGCCGACCGACTTGGCCGCGACGAGAACGCCATGATTGCGCAGCATCAGCACGTTGTGCGGACCGAGGTCGCGCTTGAGGCCTTCCTTCTCGGCCTCGTCGAGCGCCACGCCTTCGTATTCGTGATAGCCGACGCGGTTGTAGAACTGCAGGGCATGCTGGCTCATCGGCAGCAGGCCGTCCTCCAGCGAGGACACCGCGATGCCGGCATCGGTGTGGTGATGCAGCACGCAGGCGACGTCGTCGCGCGCCGCCAGCACCGCGCTGTGGATGATCGAGCCCGCCGGGTTCACCGGGTCATCGTCGGGATCGATGCGCTGGCCGTCCTGGTCGAGTTCGATCAGCGAAGACGCCGTCACCTTGTTGAACAGCAGCCGGTCGGGCTTCAGCAGGAAGTGTCCCTCGGTGCCGGGCACGCGCACCGACAGGTGCGTGTTGATGCCGTCGGTCCAGCCGTTCTGGTCGAAGATTTGGTAGCAGGCGGCGAGATCGACGCGCGCCTTCCATACCTCGGGCGCAAAATCGTTGCGGCGGGCGCGGCTGTAAATTTCCGGCAGTTCTGACAGGTTCACGGCTTCCTCCCCGGGGCTCTGGTTCGCTCGGGATCATAGGCCGCAGGCAGCCCGCCGTCACGGGCGGGCGATGCGCCGCGCCCACCCGACGGACGCGAGGAAAAACCTAGTTCTGCGCCGTGGCGCCGCCCGGCCCGACCGTCTCGATCGCGGTCAGCGACGGCAGTTCGCCGCGGGCGTTGCGAGCGGATTCGTAGTACTGGCTGCGGCGGCGCGCCGAATTCAGGTAGGCCACCGTGCGCCGCCCGGTGCCGGACGCCAGGAAGTCGGTGATTCGCGCGCGCATCTGCTGCTTCTGTTCCTCGTCCATGTTGGCGGCAAGCCGCGGCAGGATCGCCATGGCGAGATGGTTGGAACGCATGCGGTCCGCCTCCGTCAGTTCCATCTCGATCGAGGCAATGTTGAAGGGCGCCATCATCTGGCCCTGCAGCGCGGCCAGGCGGAACCAGGTATAGGCGCGGGCGAGATCGCGCTCGATCCCCTCGACCCGGGCGTAGAGCGCGCCGAGGTTGACCATCGAATCGGCGCTGCCCTGCTCGGCCGCCGCGCGGTACCAGTCGCGGGCCTGCGCCGGATCCTTTTTTACGCCCCAGCCGCGCTCGTAGAGATAGCCCAGCGAATGCTGCGACGCGGAGTCGCCGTTCTCCGCGGCCACGCGCCAGTGTTCGGCGGCCTCGTCATAGGCCGCGCGGCGGAACGCATCGTTGCCTTCGACGAAACCGGCCGATGCCGGCGCGATCAGCGCCATCGCGAGCAAGAGCGCCAGCGCCGCGCCGAAGACGATGGTTTTGAGAATTCTGATGTCGACCATGTTACCCCCTGCCAAGAGAAATACCCTCGGCATGGGATTCTGGAGCCGCATGGTTAACAGGCGGTTAAGCGGCCGGAACGCCATGGAATCCCTAGCTCGTGGCGCCGAACACCTTCTTGAGAATATCGGTCGTGCGCTTCACGGGTTGCTCGCGGATCGCCGCTTCCTCCCGGGCGAGATAGAGAAAAATGCCGTCGAGCGCCTTGTCGAGCACGTGGTTGGTCAGGTCAGCCTTGACG
>JAYQVF010000161.1:0-7571 GCA_038148335.1 Alphaproteobacteria bacterium
CTCGGCTTGCGGCGCGGCGGGCGGCGGGCGCAGCGGCTGCGGCACGTTGCGCAGGGCCGGCGGCGGCGGCGGCAACTGGTTGCTGTCGACGGTGCGCGCGGCGTCGGTCTCGACGAGACGCGGCGGCGGTGCGACCGGCTGTTCGGGTTGCGGCGCCAGCGTCACCGGCGCCTCGACGCCGTTGTCCTGTTCGGCGTCCTGCAGCACCAGCTTGTCCTGGTGCGGCACCTGGAGGCCGCCGGGATCCTCCGGCGCTTCCTTGATCGGCGAGGGATCGGCGCGAACGACCGGCGGCGTCTGTTCGAGGGCGTTCTGCTTGCCGACCTCGAAGCCCCACCAGAAGGCGCCGCCCATCAGGATGCCGCCCATCGCGGCGGCGAGCAGGAAGCTGCCCAGGCGCGAGCGGAAACCGGCGCGGCGGTTCTCGTCCTCCTCGGCGGTTTCGCGCAACGGCGGAATGTCGATTCCGTCCTCGTTGGCGGGATTAGGACTGGCAAACGAAGGCGGCGGGCCGGGGTTACGGCGCGGCGGCAGTTCCATGCTGTCGTCCTGGTCGACCATCATCAACGCATCTCCTCAACCGGTTCCACCCCGAGTACCCCGAGGCCGGATGTTATTACCGCGGCGACGCCCTGAAGCAGGGCGAGCCGCGCTCGCGTCAATTCCGGGTTTTCCTCAATCAGGAATCGAAGTTCTGGTGCCTCGGTTCCCTGATTCCACAGCGCATGAAACGCCGAAGCCAGATCATACAGGAAATATGCGACTCTGTGTGGTTCATGTGCACGGGCCGCGTTTTCGACGACGCCGGGCCACAGCGCCATCTGTTTGATGAGCGCGAACTCCGCAGAATGACTCAGGTTTTGGAGTGCCGCGCCGCGCAGCGACTCGACCGCCGTATCGATCGCCGGCACCTCGTCGGCGGCGCGGCGCATCACCGAGCGGATGCGCGCGTGCGCGTATTGCACGTAGAAGACCGGGTTGTCCTTGGACTGCTCGGTGACCTTCTGGAAGTCGAAGTCGAGCGGCGATTCCGGTTTTTGCGTCAGCATCATGAAGCGCACGACGTCGCGGCCCACTTCGTCCACCACTTCGCGCAGGGTGACGAAGGAGCCGGAGCGCTTCGACATCTTTACCGGCTCGCCGGCGCGCATCAGCTTGACCAGGTTGGTGATGCGCACGTCGAGCTCGGCCGCGTTGTCCGACAGCGCGGCCACGGCCGCCTTCATGCGCTTGATGTAGCCGCCGTGGTCGGCGCCCCAGACGTCGACCATGTGGGCGAAACCGCGCTGTATCTTGTCGCGGTGATAGGCGATGTCGGCGGCGAAGTAGGTCCACTGGCCGTCGGATTTCTGCAGCGGACGGTCGGTGTCGTCGCCGTATTCTGTGGCGCGGAACAAAGTCTGTTCGCGCGGCTCCCAGTCGTCCGGTTCCTTGCCTTTCGGCGGTTCGAGCACGCCCTTGTAGATCAGGCCCCTGCCCTCGAGGTCCGTGAGCGCCTCGGCGATCCTGCCGGTTTCGTGCAGCGTCTTTTCCGAGAAGAACACGTCGTGGACGATGCCGAGCGCGGCGAGGTCGTCGCGGATCATGTCCATCATCGCGGCGACGGCGTATTGGCGGAACGGTTCGAACCAGGTTGCCTCGTCGGCGTTCTTCCACTTGTCGCCGTCGCTCTTCGCGATGCCTTGCGCGACCGGCACGAGATAGTCGCCGGGGTACCAGCCGTCGGGAATCTCGATCGTCTCGCCCAGCGCTTCGCGATAGCGCAGGTGCAGCGAGCGCGCCAGGGTCTGCACCTGGGCGCCGGCGTCGTTGATGTAGTACTCGCGGGTCACGGCATAGCCCGCCTTGGCGAGCAGGTTGGCGAGCGAGTCGCCGACGACGGCGCCGCGGCAATGGCCGACATGCATCGGCCCGGTCGGGTTGGCCGAGACGTATTCGACGTTGATCTTTTCGCCGCCGCCCGCGCGCGAATCGCCATAGGCGGTGCCGGCGGCGAGGATGACGCGCAGCTCGCCGTGCCACGCGGCGGGCGCGAGGCGCAGGTTGATGAAGCCGGGTCCGGCGATGTCGGCGGCCTCGACCTCGGGCAGCGCGACGAGGCGCGGCACCAGCAGGTCCGCGATGTCGCGCGGCTTTTTCGAGGCGGGCTTCGCCAGCACCATCGCGGCGTTGGTCGCGAGGTCGCCGTGTTTGGGATCGCGCGGCAATTCCACCACCACATGGGCGCAGTCGAGGCCGGACGGCAACGCGCCCTCGGCGCCGAGGGTGGCGACGATCCCGTCGATCCGGGTCTTGAGGTGGGACAAAAGGGTCATGACTGCCGCGGGTTCTAGCGCGAAACGACTCCGCTTGGCCAGCGGCGTCCTTCGGGGCGCGCCCTTCGGGCGCTCCTCAGGATGAGCGCGACACCTGCGCCACCGCCGTCGCTAAATCTCAAGCCCTGGAACCGCCCGTCAGCTTGGTGTGTTCCTGCAGGGCGTAGCGGTCGGTCATGCCGGCGATGTAGTCGGCGACGACTCGGGCGCGGCCGGCGTCGCCGTCGGCGGCGGCGAGGCGCGGCTGCCATTCGGCGGGCAGGTCGGCCTGGTGAACGATGAAGTGGGCGAACAGGTCCTTCACGACGCCGCGGGCCTGCGCGGTCATCTCGTTGACGCGCTTGTGGCGGTACATGTTCTCGAACAGGAAGCGTTTCAGCGCGCGGTCGGCTTCGGCGAGGCCTTCGGAAAAGGCGACGACGGGGCGGTCGAGGGCGCGGACGTCGGCCGCGCTTTCCGGCCTGGCGCGGGCGATGCGGCGGCGGGTCTCGTCGATCAGGTCGACGACCATGGCGTTGATGACGCGGCGCGTGACCTCGTGCACGAGGCGCGACTGTTCGTGATCGGGATAGCGTTCGAGCACGTCCTGCACCGCTGTGGTGCCGAGCGGCACGTCGGCGAGATCTTCGAGCCGGAACAGCCCGGCGCGCACGCCGTCGTCGATGTCGTGCGCGTTGTAGGCGACGTCATCGGAGAGCGCCGCGACCTGCGCCTCGATCCCGGCGAAAGTGTCGAGGCCGAGATCGTGGGCGTCGTTGTAGGCGAGGATGGTGCCGTCGACCGGCTCGTCCTTCGCCGCGTTGGGGCCGGTGAGCGGGCCGTTGTGTTTGACCACGCCTTCCAGGGTTTCCCAGGTCAGGTTGAGGCCGTCGAACTCGGCGTAGCGGTGTTCGAGCATGGTGAGCACGCGCAGGGTCTGGGCGTTGTGGTCGAAACCGCCGTAGGGCTGCATCGCTGCGTCGAGCGCGTCCTCGCCGGCATGGCCGAACGGCGTGTGGCCGAGATCGTGGGCGAGCGACAAGGCCTCGGCGAGATCCTCGTCGAGACCGAGCGTGCGCGCGATGGTGCGGGCGATCTGCGCGACCTCGATCGAATGGGTGAGCCGCGTCCGGTAATAGTCGCCCTCGTGATAGACGAAGACCTGGGTCTTGTGCTTCAGGCGGCGGAACGCGCCCGAGTGGATGACGCGGTCGCGGTCGCGCTGGAACGCGGTGCGCATCGCGCTTTCGGTCTCGGGGTAGAGGCGGCCGCGGGTGGCGGCCGGGTCGGTGGCATAAGGCGCAAGCGGCAGGCGGGCGGACATGCGGCGAAGCTAGTGCGTGGGCGCAAGAGGGGCAACGGGCACCACGGCCTCCCGTCTTCGGACAAGCAACAGGACGTGCGCCGGGGACGGCGTCAGTCTTGCGGCCGGTTGACCGGGTTGCTGGGCGAGCGCCCCATCAGACGCGCCCACTCGGCATAGTAAGCCCGCAGCATCAGGTCGTCCTGACCCTGCCCGTTCTCGTCGCGGGCGATGATCTGATAGCGGACGGCGGCCGGCGCGAAGGTCTTTTCGCAGGCCTCGGCGGCGAAGGCGTCCTCCGGCACGTTGCGGCCGAACGGGCCCCAGTAGTCGTTGTGGTGGCGGATGCGCGCGAGACGGTCGGCGGCAGGTTCGCCCTTGATGCCGAGGCCGCGCGATTCGACCAGGGTCATGTGCGGACCGAGCGGCGTTACGGTATCGATCCGCATCACCGTGCCGCGGGTGATGATCGTGGTGTCGGGAAACAACGGCGTGAAGCGCGCGTCGTCGACGGTGAGGCCCGGGAACGCGAGGTGCGCGTCGCGCCCGCCGTAGCCCTTGTAGCTGTCGTAGTCGGCTTTCAGGCCGCCAATCGCGAGATGGCCGTTGGGATAGACGCGCATCCGGCGTGCGGTCATCGGCGCGGCCGTCATTTGCGTCGTGCGCAGCACGACGTGCATGAATTCGTGATAGAGATCGACGATTGTCTCCTGCCACGCCTTCCAGTTCGCATCGATGGTCGCGCTGTGGAAGTGAAAGACCTCGTAGTCGACGCTGCCGTCGAACACCGCGTCGAAGATCTCCAGGGCGTCGCCGAGAAACGCGCCGAGCGGCGGCGCGCCGTCGTCCAGATTGACGAAGACGAGGCCGTTGCGCGTTTCGCACCTTACTTCGCGCAGCGCGCACGCCGCCTTGTCGAGGCCCACGGACTCGTAGCCCGCGCGGCGCGGGATATCGATGCATGCGCCGAGGTCGTCGTAGGACCACATGTGATAGAAGCAGGTGATCCGCTGGGCGTTGCCGGAGACTTCATTGAGGATCTTGGCGCCGCGGTGCGAACACGCGTTGACGAAGCAGCGGATGCGGCCGTCGCTGCCACGAATCAGGAACAGCGGCAGGTCGGCGTGTTGAAAGGTGCGGAAGTCGAAACGTTCAGGGAGCTCGCTGTCGTGCGCGGCAAAGTGCCAGACCTTGCCGAGGATCAGCCGCTTTTCTTCTTCGTAGAGCTGCGGGTCCGAGTAGACCGCACCGCTGACATAATGCGTCTCGGGCAGCGCGGGCGGAGTGTTCCATTGGGTGCCGTCGCGCGCCATGCCGCTTTCCTCCCGTTCGCGTCTTGAGCCAGCGATGTTGCCCGGAATGCTAGGGAGGCCCCGGAGTCCTGTCAAAAGGGAGAGCCTGCGTTCCATGGGCGGCACGCCCTTCAGCACGGCGCGGACGCTCCGGCTCAGGATGCGGGGTTGTGTTGGGCATCGATGCCGGTGCTGCCCGGCTTCCTCCTCCCCCTGCTTCAGGGGGAGGCAGCGCCGCGGCAGCGGCGCGGCGGGGGTTCGTTGTGCCGGGCATTGGCGTGCGGGTGGGTAACGACCCCCTCCTCTATCCTCCCCCTGCAGGCAGGGGGAGGAGGTTTGTGGGCAACGGAGGTGCGCCCGTGGTTCGGATGCGCGCGGCCTGCTGTGGTATATGCCTCGCTTCGTAGAGGGAGGCATCCGATGCAGCGCGACTACGTGGCCATCAACCGGGACATCTGGGACGCCGATGCGCCGAACGAGGTCGCCCGGGCCGAGTATGCCTGGGCTCGCGACACGCCGGTGTGGGGAGGCTGGGCCATCCCTGAGGCGTCGCTGAACATGCTGCCGGCGGACCTGAGGGGCCAGGACACGATCGAGCTGGGCTGCGGCACGGGATATGTCTCGTGCTGGATGGCGCGGCGCGGCGCGCGCGTCACGGGGATCGACGTGTCGGCCAACCAGCTGGCGACGGCGCGGCGGCTGGCGAACGAACACCGCCTGAACATCACCTTCATCGAAGGCAACGCCGAGACCACGGGGCTGGCGGATGCGTCTTTCGATTTCGCGATCTCCGAATACGGTGCGGCAATCTGGTGCGCGCCCGACAAGTGGCTGCGCGAGGCCTGGCGCCTTTTGCGCCCCGGCGGGCGGCTGGTGTTTCTCGGCAATCACCCGATGGTGCTGATCTGCTCGCCGACCAACGGCGCGCCCACCGAGAAGACGCTGCACCGACCCTATCGCGACATGTGGGGCGCGGACTGGACCACGGTCGAATTCGATCCGACCGGCGTGTGCTTCAACCTGACGATTTCGGCATGGATGGCCCTGTTCGCCGAGATCGGGTTCGTCGTCCAAAACTATCAGGAGGTCTTCGCGCCCGAGACCGAGACCGAGACGCGCGCCTTCGTGCCGGCCGACTGGGCGAAGAACTATCCGGTGGAGCAGGTCTGGCACCTCGAAAAACCGGCATGACAGATTTCGCGCAGGCCGGCGCGCCCTTCGGCACGGCGGGGCCGCGCCCGCGGGGCGCGGACCCACCGGCTCAGGATGCGGGAGATGGTGTTCGGGTGATCGGTGCGCGGTTTGTTGACGCGCCCCGGTCCTCCTCCCCCTGCTTCAGGGGAAGGCAGCGCCGCGGCAGCGGCGCGGAGGGGGTTCGTTGTGCCTCCGTTCTGGCGGCATGGTGCTGTGCGGGCAAGGTCCAAACCCCCTCCTTTATCCTCCCTCTGCAGGCAGGGGGAGGAGGTTTGGGGGAGCTGCGACGATGCAGCGGGCAGCGCCGTCGGAGACGACACTGCCGCTGAGATTTGGGTTCGCGGGCAACGGCGCGCCCTTCGGCACGGTGGGGCCGCGCCGACGGCGCGGACCCTCCGGCTCAGGATGCAGAGATCATTATTTGGTGGATCGGCGGGGCGCCCTCCCTGCGCCTTGCGATTGACTTGCAGGAACAAGTCACTACATGGCAGGGTGAGGCCATGAGCATGACCGACGGCAATTCGTTCTTTTCCCTGTCGCCCAGCGCGGTGAAGCGGGTGTCTTTCCTGATGACCCAGGAGGACAACCCTGACGTCATGCTGCGCGTGACGGTGAACGGCGGCGGCTGCGCCGGGTTCCAGTACGCCTTTGCCTTCGACGCCGAAAAGACCGGCGACGACGTGCTGATCGAGCAGGACGGGGTGACGGTGGTGACCGACAACCTGTCCCTGATGTATCTCGCCGGCGCCGAGATCGACTTCGTCGAGGACATGATCGGCGCCGCGTTCTCGATCAAGAACCCGAACGCGGCCTCGACCTGCTCCTGCGGCACCAGTTTTTCGGTCGCCTGAGCCCCCTTATCCTTTCGTTTTCCGGCCCTTAGCAGCGGTTTTCGTGTGACCGGGCGCACTTTGGGCGCGATTCGCCGCATGTCCGAGCGCGACACGGGGGCTTTTTGTGTCCTAGGCTGTGCCCATCGCTAATGACCAGATGGGGATCGAGGGTCATGGACGACAAGTTCCAGCTATTCCGTGAAGGCACGACCATTTTCAACGCCGGCGATCCGGCGGCCCACGCCTATCTCGTGCAGGCCGGCCAGGTCGAGATCCGCGCCAAGGACGGCACGGTGATCGACACCCTGGGCGCGGGCGATTTCTTCGGCGAGATGGCGCTGGTCGACACCGCGCCACGTTCGGCGCAAGCGGTCGCCACCGCCGACACCAGCTGCGCGCTGTTCTCGCGCGAGGTGGTGGAGGAAGCGATCAACCGCTCCGACTTTCTGGTGGCGTCGCTGATCCGCCTGCTCGCCCGGCGCCTGCGCCGCACGGTGCAGGCCCAGGACAAGGCCGCGGCCTAGACACTCTACGGCGCCGCTGTTCTTTGGCGCCCTTCGGCGACGCTGTTCCCTGGCGCCCTTCGGCGACGCTGTTCCTTGGCGCCCTTCGGCGACGCTGTTCCTTGGCGCCCTTCGGCGACGCTGTTCCTTGG